>JACREN010000044.1 GCA_016218255.1 Candidatus Gottesmanbacteria bacterium
CCGACTACCAAAGAAAGATCATCGCCGGCGAGTACTTTACCGGACACCAAGAATGTACTCCTGCTGGAAATACTCCGCAATGGCAGAGTTTCGCTTAACCGCATATCCCCTTCGACCTGATATTTATTGTGCGTTCTTGGTCCACGGAATAACCGTGGCGTTGGCCCTTCATAAAATCGCTCAAACCCAAACGGCACATAATCTCCAAACAAATACGCAGGGTCAGCCGACACCGTATTATTATTCTCGACCATAATTGTGTTTACTTCCTGCAATAGCCTTCCCGGGACCGGTATAACAAGCCATTCATGAAGTCCAGGCCAGGCCGGTGCCTGATAGAGAGCTTCTTCCACCGCTACAAACCCTCCCAATCGGGGGAGCAACCTCTGCCACTGTCGAATCGCCATGATGTCCACTGGAGATATTCTTTTTCCAAGAGGAATCCGATCGGACAATATCGCATCATTGAGAGAAACTTGAATAAATTTACCGGCGTTCACATCTTCTATATCAACGATAAGATAGCCGTTGCGATTTAACAACGTTTTTAGATGGAGCGGGTCTATGACTATGTTTTGCTCTGCACGGAATCCGATCCGTATAGGTGCCCGCCATTCATGCCAGGTTTTACTGCGAGCATACGGCATGATGCCAAAAAGGAAAAAAAATGCCGGTATGCATGAAAAAAGCACATGCTGTTTTGCTTTACTGTCAATACCCCGCAACTGACGGTATAAATAAAACATAAAACCAAAGGCCGCCAGAATATGAAACATTTTCCAAAATCTAACATTCAAAATCGTTGGGAGAAACCATTGCTCCATGCCAGCGACTTCCTGCCTCGCCGCAAACCACACGACGAGCAATAACACACCTGTCCCGATTGCTCGGCGTACAGAACGATATCGCATCATGTGTTGAATTTCAGCTAAACCTGCGCCGGCCAATAGAAGAAAAATCCCCAACACCGGCATCTGATACCGGAGTTCTTCTATATAATACAGCGATACAAAAAACGTATTCCACACGGAGAGCGAAGCTACAAGCAGCAAGAATCTATTTCGTAACACAAAACGCAATCCCCAGACAGAAAGAAACAGTAATGTTGTATGCAATATCTTAAGCACATCGCATGAAAGCGGAAAGCATGTTGCATAGGAATTGGCGGGATTCTTTAGAAATCGCCCGACACGCTCAATCTCAAGCAATGCAAGTGAAAACGGATTCTGATGAATCAAAACCCGCTGAAAAACATCTACCCATGCTAACCCTTTAATGCCATCCATTCCCCAGCCATCAGTTGCCAACCTGTGCTCCACCACCAACGTGCTCTGAACCGCGCCCTCTCCATAAACAACTCCTCCAAAACACCATACCCATAGTTGCCAGACAATGGTGGGAACGAGATACCCCACCAATAAACTTATTACCTGGCTTTTTGTTTTACCTGGAGACGTAATGGTCCACAAAAAAATAAACAACACGCCATAGTATGCAAATATATGACGCCAAAATCCCATCAGAAAAAGAAGCAATCCGGCCAGCATAAACCAGCTTGATCTCTTTGCCTTACATACGACAAAACTTGCTACTATAGCAATTGTAGGTATTACCACCGGTGTCAAACTCTCTGCCATATAAGAGTAGATAAATGCAAAAAGCGGTGCGTAAATACTCGCAGTCACTGCAACAAGCACTGCAATCCACGGAGGGAAAAATTTCCACGAAACCAAAAACAAAAAAACGACGAAACCTGCACTCGCTATCGGTGCAATTTGCTGCGGAGTCAAACCCTTGTTGTAAAGAAGAGCAAGGAAAATAATATAGAGGGGCGTCCCATGACTATTGATCGCAGCTGTATTATGCTTGATCAGCCATTCCCGTTTATCTGAAAAGGACAAAAACCACTGTGCGCTTGGAATTGCATGCAGATATTCATGCCAATCTGATGGCTCATTATAATCACCAGTTGCAATAAACCCGATGCGAATTTGGTACGAAATCCAAAACAAAAAAATACAAAATAACACTATATTTAGCTTCCTCATGGCGCCTCTTTCCGCTCCATTTGGAGATAATAGCGCCGGATTTCCCCCTTATTTTTTTAATTTCTTCCCAACGCACCACTCCGGCATCAACCAATCGGCATAGAGGTATTGTCTTTACAGTCCGAAACCCAAGCCGCGTATACAATCGGATTGCTCTTTCATTGTCCGAAAAAACACGAAGAGAAAATCCAGTCACGCCCAAATATTCCTCAGCCCAGCGCATCATTGCCAATACAGCCAAATACATAAGACCTGGTGCTGATTTTCTACCCCTAACAATGTTATCTATCTCACACATTTTACGCGCATAGTCAAATCTATTAAGGCCAACATGGCCCGCAAGTGTACCCGTCGGCAATTGGATCAAAAAAAGTATTCTGTCCGGCTTTTCCAGAATCTGATCCAAGGCCCAACGCCTAGTGCCATCCTTTGTAACACGAAATTGAGCAGGAAACCAATTTGAGTTTCTTCTTCTCCAACGGGCCAACAACGCGATGATCGAATTATCAGAAACGTGTCTACTGGTAAAAACTTTCAGCGATCCGGCTGTTCGGGAACGATTTTTTAGTATCGGAATGGTCAATATTCGCATACTGTATTTCGGATGCTTAAGATAATTCATCTGCGATGATACCTTTGCTTTAAACGTCTCTCGCATGTCTTAAGTCACGCCGAGCAGTTCGCGGATAGAATCGGAAACATACGCGACTTCGCGTTCGCCCAAACAAACACCGCTCGGTAAATTTATTCCTGAATATGCAAGCTCATGCGATACAGAAGTGTTGAATTTTGGTTTTGGATAAATACCAAAATCACTTATGGGGTAAAAAAACGGCCGGGTGTCAATATTTCGAAGCTTTAACGCTATTCGAAGTTCATCACGGCTCAGCCGAAATTTCTTTTCCATGACAATAGAAGTCATCCAATAACTGCTCCGAACATCTGTCCTCTCGGGATTCATCGATAATCCTTCAATGGTCCCAAGTCTTGACTTGTACCACGAAAATATCTGCCTTTTTCTTGCTATCAAATCTTCAATTTCTTCAAGTCTGGCCAATCCCAGAGCTGCCTGAATATTTGACATAGGATACATATACCCAATCTCATCATGCCAAAACTGACGCTTTGGATTAATTCCATGATCCACAAGCGATCTGGCTCTCTCAATCCAGGATTTTTTATTCGTTATCAGCATACCGCCTTCACCTATGGCCAGAAGCTTCGCCCCCTGGAAACTAAATGCTGCTGTGTCGCTTGTTACTCCTGCATGCTTCCCATTCAGAATACATCCTAACCCCTCGCACGCATCCTCAATGACATACAGTTTATATTTTTTTGCCAACGCCCGTATACCACGCATATCCGCTACGTTTCCGTACAGATGCACCGGCATAATAGCCCGGGTTCGCCTGGTTATATACCGCTCGGCTTTTCTGACGTCAATGGACCATGTATCACGATCCACATCAACCAGTACCGGTCTGGCTCCCGTATACTGTACAGCATTCGCACATGCGATATAGGTAAAGTCTGGTATGAGCACTTCATCGCCGGGACCAACGCCAGCAAGAATAAGTCCCATATGAAGTGCACTTGTGCCTGTCGGCATCGCGAGAGCATACGAAGTCCCGACGTACCTTGCGAATGCTTCTTCAAATTTATATATGTAATCACTGTGATGGAAATTCCATCCATTTTTGGCCGCATCCGTCACGTAAGCTAATTCATGACGACTTATCTTGGGTCCGGCAGTCAGTATCATTTCGTTGGGCTTCTGCATGCGCTTCATAAATTGATGGTGTTCCGAATAATATATCGCGGCCGGCGCTTTACTTCAAGGAATATTTTTGCCAGGTATTCTGCTATCACGCTTAAACTCAAAAGCTGGACGCCTCCCAAAAATAAAATAAGAATCACGATAGTCGGTATCCCCCGCGGTGCATCGCGATAGACAATGATCATGCTTATATTGATTATTATAAGAACCAATGTCATGAGCATGACAAAAAATGCGGTTAATGATATCCATTCAAGCGGTTTAAATGAAAAATTGATAATGAGAGTTTTTGCCCACCAAAACCCGGACATGAGGGATTCATTTGATCTGCCGGCGTGGCGGGCATCCCTCACATAAGAAACGCCAATTTGGCGAAACCCCACATACGCCCGAAGACACCGGAGATAATAATCATATTCATCCATAGCCAGAAGCGCTTCCATGGGTTTTCGCCCTATAAGAGAAAACTCTCCTGCGTCAGGAGGAATGGGAAAATAGGCGAGTTTTTGAAGGAAAAAATAAAATCCCCGATACAGTACGTTCATAAGCGCAGTCGCGCCTCTTCGTTTCTTTCGTACTCCATAAACGATATCGTACCCCTTGCGCCAATGCAAAATAAATTCACGGATGAGCTCCGGCGGATCCTGTATATCTCCGTGCAAAAGTACCACTGCTTTTCCCTTCGCATACTGAAGTCCGGCCAAAAAACTTGGCTGGGGCGAACCGAAATTCCGGCTCATGACAATGACCTTTACGCGCCGATCCCGCTGGCCAAGAGACGAAAAAATGCTTTCTGACCCGTCCGTTGATGCGTTGTCCACAAAAATAAGTTCAAATTCATACCCCGGTAGGGTTGCAATAACCGATTTTACCCGAGTATACATCTCTCGGATATTTCCGGATTCGTTATAACAGGTTACAACAACTGATATAAGTGTTTTTCTCATCCGTATTTTTTGTACCAGGCCAATGTTTTCAAGATTCCTCCACGAAGTGAGTAGTGGGGCATCCACCCAAGATTTTTTATCTTTTCCCAATCAAGGTGCTGATAGGGTATTTCATTCTTCGAAGTGTTTGCGATAGAATATCGTATTCGCTTATGAAGAATTTTTTCGGTACGCTTAATGAGCTCAATAACTGAACACGACACTTCAGAAGATATATTAAACGCCTGTCCTTTAATTTTTCCCATACGTTCTAGTAGAAATACATACGCTCTCGCCACATCACCGACGTAGATATAATCACGTATATATGTACCGTCGCTTCGTAACACCACAGGAACGCCATGGACCAGACTATTCATAATGCCGGGAATAATTCTACTATTATGCAGATCTCCCGGACCATAAATATTGCCAAATCTTGTTATAGCTACAGGAACTCCGTATGTCTGCCAATATGCGTTAGCTATTAAATCAGCAGCGGACTTAGAGACTTCATATGGATGATCACCCCGAAGTGGATCATCCTCTCTGTAAATTTTTTTCAATTTACCATATGCTTTATCCGATGAAGCAAGTATCACGCCATGGACGCGCGGGGTACGGCGGGCAGCCTCAAGTATAGAAACCGAACCTAATACATTGGTCCGTATCGCTTCTGCTGGATTTTCATAGGACGTTGTCACGATAGCAGAAGCAGCCAAATGGATAATGCTGTCTATTTCATATCGAGTCACGACATCAATCACACGATCTGTATCGTTGACATCGCAATGCACACTAATCACTTTCTGATCGAGTTCTTTGGTGATAAAATAACTATTAGGATCATGACTCCGGACAGTAGTAACGACTCTATATCCCCTTCCGAGAAGCAATTCAATGACGTGACCGCCGACCAAACCGGTTCCGCCAGTAACCAGAACCGTCTGACCCGTCAATCGTTCCATATTTTCCATTTTGGGTCAGTTTTCCAATACATATTAAGGTTTTCTACATCCGAATATGTGTCCATCGAGTGCCAAAATCCGCTATGAATATACAGAGAAACCTGACGCTCCTTCACAAGGCGGTGGATTGCTGCGTGCTCATACTCCTCGGGCCGGAGGTAGTTAAAAAAACTTTTCTTAAATACCATAAAACCGCCGTTTACCCATTCGCGGAGAGACGGTTTTTCAATGAAATCGGTTACAATATTATTTTTATCAACCTTCACCTGACCATATTTGCTTCGCGGGTATACACCGGTAATCGTTCCTATGGTATTCTGCTTCTTATGAAAAGAGACGAGTTTTGTGATATCGATATTTCCGACACCGTCACCGTATGTCACCATAAAATTATCCTCAGTAATATAAGGCTTAATACGTAATATCCGCTCCCCGGTCAGCGTCTCCTGACCGGTTTCAACAAATGTAATATTAAAATCGTCAATCCGTTTGTCTTTCTTTCTCAAAGTATGAATTTTCGTTTTACCCGTTCTTGTCGAAAGCGTAAAATCATGCAAAAAATATTTCTGGTTTAGAAAATAGTCCTTAATCGCATCTCCTTTATACCCAAGAGCAATCACAAAATCTTTATATCCATAATGGGCATAAATTTTCATAATATGCCAAAGAATCGGCTTATTGCCGATGGTGACGAGCGGCTTTGGCTTAAACTCCGTCTCCTCTTTTAAGCGGTAACCTATACCGCCGGATAATATTATTGTTTTCATCTAAAACAGATCTTCTGGATCCCCTCCGTGATACGGAAATAAAAAGAATATTCTAAATCGTCCGATCACAAATGTACTCTTATTGGCAATACTTTGCAACGGACGGCGCTCAGTCAGACGCATATCACCCTCCACCTGATATTTGTTATGCGTTCTGGGTCCTTGAAAAAGTCTCGCAGTAGGCCCTTCATAGAAAAGCTGAGTGCCATACGGCGGATAGTCGCCAAAAAAATATGGCAGACTGCCCCCAGCAATTGCATTATTTTTCACGATAATCTGATTTTCCTTTTCAAGAAAGGTTCCTTGTATCGGAATCGCCAACCATTCGCGGAAATTCGGCCACGCGGCTGCTTCTGCCAAAGCATCCTCAACTCCAGCATACCCGCCTAATCGTGGCAATGTCCGCTGCCACTGGCGCACAGCACGTAAATCGACAGGAGACATCCGCATCATCATTGGAACCCGATCAAACAACTCCTGACCATTTAGCATGACAGTCAAAAACTGGGTTGCGTTCGGATCCTGTATATCCATGATCAGATACCCATTCAAATCACGCAACCTAGATAACGCTTCGTTTCCCAGGGTAATTTCCTGATGTATTTCCTCTCCTTGATTCAATGGTTTCCGCCATTCATGCCAATTCCTGCTTCGTATCTCTGGCGCTATGACAATGGAAATATAGACAATGAGAACACTTGGTAAAAGTTTCTTCGCCCAGTGATGTGCAATAATAAGCTTTGCGTTGCGATCAATCTTCCAAAGCATCCTCAACGCCCATACAACAATTACTCCTGAGACCAAAAAATTCACGATCCGCCACACGCGACTGTCAGAAATTAACGGGATTATCCGAAGCTCAATTCCGAGAATATACGGGCCTAATAAAATCCATGACAAGAAGAGTCCGCACAAACTCAACACCGATTTTCTTGCTGATTGATAATTCCAAAGAAACCGTAACTCCTCTATGCCCGCACCTGCCAACAGCAGTAAAATTCCCAATACGGGCATCTGATATCGAATTTCCTCCACATAATATAAAGACACGAATACCGTATTCCACAGAATCATTGAACTTATGAGAAGCATAAATCTATGACGAAGGGCCGCCCTCGTACCCCACGCTGCCAAAAAAAGTATGCCCGCATGAAGCAGCTGAAGACTCCGCTGGTCCGCAAACGGAAAACTCGTCGCATATGAATTTGCAGCGTGCCGCCACAACCGGCTTACTCGTTCAAGCTCCAATATAAACAATGAAGCCATATTCTGACGCAATAGTAATCTGGAAAACATATCCATCCATCCGGATACTTTGATACCATCCATCCACCATCCGTCTGTTGCCAGCGTATGAGCGTTCATGAATGTACTCGCTATACCGCCAACGCCATAAATACTTGTGCCGGTAAATGTAAGCATTGCGTTCCATGCAATGACCGGTATTGCGTACCCAGCAATCAGACCATATAGATTTTTTCGCTTGATAGTTCTGTCCATTAATAATGGTAGACCGATAAAAAGCATCCCATAATAAGTAAAAACATGACGGATCAAACCCATAATAAATAAAATGAATCCGGCGCCAACGAACCAATAGAGATGTTTTTTCCGTAATACAATCCAACTTATGGCAAATACGGTAAGCTGCAACGCTACACCCGTTATCTGTTCCGGCATCCACGAATAGATAAACGCGAAAAACGGCGTATAAAATGCTCCGACCAAGCCTACAGCAAGCGCAATCCATAGTGGGAACAGCTTCAAGGCGGTCAAAAATAATGCTGATACGAATCCCGCGTTCAAAATTGGAGCCACGTCGCGTGGTGTCCATTTGGCATTTTCCAGTACCGCAACGTATACGTTATAAAGCGGAGACCCATGCGTGTTTGCACCGGCAAAATTATGCTTCAGCGCAGCTATGAATGCGGATTGTTCCTCTATCACAAGTGATCCCACGGCAATGCGCCAAAGGTTGTTTACGGCTATCGCGGCGAGTCGATACTCCTTTGCATCTGAAGGTTCGTTATAATCTCCAGTCGCTACAAATTCCAGCCGCACCTGGTATGCAATCCAAAAAAGAAAAAGTGTTATTCCAAGGATCAGTATTTTTTTCATTGTATCCGCGCAGAATAAACTTCAAGGCTTGAAGGATTCGGAGAGCCGACAACGATAATCTTCCGTAAAATGCTGCCGCTGCAATCTAATGCGGTCTGAACCGTTTGTCTTCCATGCTGAAGCGGAAATGAACGAAAGTGCCAAAGCCCCCCAATTAATGTCTTTTGGTTTTGATTCTGTTTACTCCAGTCCGCATCCTCCGCGCACACCCAGGCAAGCAACATGGTTTTGTACCGAATAAGCGATGACAATGTTTCCTGTATCGAAAAATCGTTCACATAATGCCAATTGACCCCCGCAAGTTCAAATATCTTATCCGGAGAGTATTGTCTATTGCTAACCGGCTCAATAACGATCTCATCAAGCGATACAGGTGCGGAAGGAGTCTGCGTAATAACAATCTTCACCGAACGGTATATTCCAGGTATTACCGTCACCGCATGCATTCCGCCATTATTCGGGCTCCAAGAAATCTTTGTATCCTCACCTATGCGCCCTATCTTTACGTATGATTCTCCGTAACGCGATCCGTAGACTACGCCCTCTAGCGGCATGCGTTCACTTACCATATTTTTCGGTGTATTGAGCAATATTCTCCCCACATCTGTAGATTCCGCAAAAGAAAGTATTATCTCTATCGGCAAATTATTGTTTCCTAAATAAAATATTTCATCTGGAGCAGGTGATGGATCGGAAACAAATACTCCATCGATCAACGATTGCGCACGCACCCGCGCATCGGTTTCATCCAGGCCGGATACAGATGCCCGAATCCCCTGTCGAATCAAATCAACCTTCTGGATAGCACGATTGATTTGTATCCGGTCATCCAAATTTATTTCTCCCAGTAGACGATCCTGAAAAGACAGCACAGTGAATGAAGAAAGGATTTCCTGGATGCTCCTTGCAGCTATCGGCGCGTATTCCTTTATCATCCACCAGAATTGTCCCGGTACGCGAGCTTCTTTTGGAATGATTACCGCATCGGAAAATGGAAATTGAACATCCGGCAAAATATTCTGACCGAGAGAAATTTCCAACATCGTTGGCAGGAGCAATCTTTCCCCAATTTCACGGCTTGTAAGCATCGGGCGCTTTGCCAAATAGAGGGTTCCGTTCGTGTCTATTTTCGTAAATTCCGTCTCGGAAACGGCTTCTTCAAAGACGATGGGTACCGGTATAGAATTCTCTTTTTCAAAGAAGATTCTTCTCGCCATCCCGGAAATATTCGCAAACACTGACGTCTCAGGATTAGCATAAAAAGCAAAAAACCTGTCCTTCGTATATATGCCGGATTCTATAAGATTGCGGATCTCCCGGACATCATTGCTATAAAATAACTCATCCGTTCGATAAAATCCGTATAGCCACCGCCAGCCGGCAACATTGACATCAAGTGCATTCCGGACGGGATTTACGGAATAGATAAGCTTCGGCTTTCCGTCGCGGGGAACCATAGCAAAAAATTTATCGATCAACGCCCTCTCTTTATTACTGATACCCTCAACTATGCCCCGATGACCCTGAATACTCACCATGCTATTCCCCATCAACACGACGAGAGTTACTATCCATCCGACACGACCGAATACGATTCCTTTTTTGCCCCAAAGCCAATAAAGACCCACGCCAAACAGCGTACTCACGCCCACAGCGGCAGCAAAAACATATCTCGCTCCCGGGCCATACGGAGGTGTTATGCGGGAAAAATAAAACGGAAAAAACAATAAATCGCTTTTTGTAGTGATGTAAAGCGGGACGTAAAACATACTGCTCAAGATCAATACGACAGAAAAAACAAGAATTTTCGTCACCCAATGCTGGTTTTTCAACCGAAACAACGCGAGAAAACCGATAATAATAAAGCCGATTAAGGACACCAATCCGATCCCATATATCAAATACTGCTCAATAAATGGATTTAACACCAGACTTCCGATCCACATCCGCATGGATGGAAAAGCGCCAATAGCATTTGGCATCACCAGTTGAGCCATATAATATGCCAAACGCTCGCTGTAGATATCCCATCGGAACGGAGACGCAACCACAACATTGCTCTTCTTCAATACTCCCTCAAGTACTGCAGACCATCCGCCTGGAATAAGACGGATTCCGATAAATCCAAGCCACACCAATCCGATCCCAAAGCTCTCTCCCAGACGCATTATAATGCTGCGTTTCCGCTTTGCTGGCATCCAGAGGATCGCGAAAAGTCCGAACACCAAACCGGCAATCCGTACAAAACCCATTTTGACTGAAGCGATAAAAAATAGTAATGAAAGCAGATAATATATACTCGCGCGTTTTTGGGAGTAGCGATAAAGAAAAATAAATGAAAGTATATGAAGACCTAATACCAATGGCATACCCTGGGCATTAGCCTGCCATGAAAACACATCCAAAAATACCGGTGTAGTGGCAAAATACAATGAAGAAAGGAGTGCAATACTTTTTTTATTACTTATGACAAATACTAAAAAATATAAACTCACAGCGGCAAAAATAAACCAAAAAAGAGAAACAATATTGTAGAACCACGCATTTGTACCGAACAAAAGATAAGAAAGTACAAATGACGCGAATGGATAGCCGTTTATAATGTAATGGAACGGAAAACCTGCAGCGCCATTAGTAACGGGCGTTAATATAGAAGAGCTGTCTTCGGCAAAAAAATAGTAGCGGAGAATCAATCCGTGCGCGATAACACCTGCAGTCAGTAGTATTCCAATCTGGATCTTATGCTGAGAAATAGTTCTTGCTATCGGGCGAACGAGGTTGCTTTGCAATAAAAAAATAACGGCTATCACCATTGGCAACGATTGATCTATCACATAGCTCCACCCGACTCCGATTCGGGACTCAAGCCAAACGTAAAGTCCCGCATTAAAACTCATTATGCTGTAAAAAATTGCCGCAATAATCCACATTAGCGTCATTTATTTTTTGAGTATAATACCAAAGCATCCATACGCATCACTTCACGGTAATTCTCTCTCATATACGCCAGAAACGGCCATGTGGAAAGCCCGCGGGGCAAATCCGGATGAGCCCAGTCAAACACAATAGCTGCTGGAGGGTTGCTAGTAAATACCTTCGTTGTTTCAACAAATGGCTCGAGAATAAACGGCGTAAAATTCGTATATTTATTTGCAGGAAGACGGTCAGACAACAAATAGATCATCTCGCTCCCGTAGCTTATAATACGGTCTTGCTTATGCGTATTCTCATTTATCCAGACAGCCATTCTTTTTTCAAAATCCCCCCAGTCAGTCAAATATTGCTCACGGTGAAAACCGTTATCTCTAACAAAACCATTGTATGCACTCATATACCGTGATACCAACGTCATATATCCTATAAACCCGCACACAATGGATAAACGGACCCAAGCAGTGTTCTTTTTATGCAACAAACCACGGATCAAATAACCGGCTGCGACGGAAACAAGAGCAAAACTGGTAAATGTCCGATAGGATAAGTATGACGGCAACAAAGACGGAATAAGCGCGACAACAAAAAGTGTCAACAAAATAGCTGTCTTCCGTTGCATCCCCAATTGTTTCCATAAGAAAACACAAGGCAAAAGAAGAATGCCATATGCAAATTCGATATACAAACCGTCCCCGTGATCCAAAAGAGTGAAATTCCGGTATGGACCAACCACAGTATACAGAGAATAATACAGAAAATCGTACAGTGCTCCACGAAAGAAAAAGTATACCCCTATCAAAATAAACGGAACGGTCAACCCAAAGACATATACAAAGCTGCTCCTCATCAGACGACTCATAGATTGCTTCCTAATATATAGATAGAATTGAAAAAACGGCAAGATTAAGACCACAAAAATGGTGTTTTGTTTGGTTGCGACAGTAAAGCCCGCACATATACCCGCTGCTAATGCCCAAACCGGCCGGTTTGTTAACGCATACTGATGAATCAAGAAAAACAGCAAAAGAACCAATAATCCCACCATTAGTTCGCCCACTTCCACATTGAGGAAGAGTGGAAACAGAAAGACCAAAAAAAATATACACGCCGGATATACTATCTTTCTGTCAATTCTCTTCAAAACCCACAGAAATATCGACACCAACAGGCCAAACATTACCCAAATAAATAACTGATACGCTGATCCGCTCGCGCCAAACAGTCTGTACCAAGCTGATAACAAAAACATATCGAACGGCATACGAAGCCAAATGATATCCTTATACAGCGTTAATCCCTTTGTCATAAACCAGGGATAAATCACACCGGCAGTCCAAACGTGAAATGGAAGAAAATATATATTAGCAGTTATCCATAAAAGAGACACGAGATACAACATACCCGCCATTGTACAAAAGGGGTATTCATTTTACAATCAAACGGAATCTATGAACGCAGTGATCTTTACCAGTAGCCATCACATGCTCGCCAATTATATCATTAAGCATTTGCTCTCTATGCATGATCTGAATATCGTTGCGATCGTGGAATCCGACGCTGTATATCCGGGCAAAGGAAAGTGGCAGTCGCTTATATTTATGATACGGAAATCCGGATTACAGTATGTTGGATCCCAGATAATCAAATTCCTTTATTTTCATATCGGAAGCACCCTATACGGCTTCTTTCCCGGCAATAAACCGTCACACATTCTCTATTCGTATCATGAAATAACAAAGACTAAACATATTCCTATTTTACTTGAAAAAAATATCAACACACAAACATTCATTACCACAATGCAATCACTCAAGCCTGATCTGTTTGTTTCTATTTTTTTCAACCAGATATTCAAAAAAAATGTACTTTCGTTGCCAAAGAGAGGTACTATAAATCTCCATCCGGCATATCTTCCGTCATACCGGGGATTAAGTCCGACATTTTGGGTACTTGCAAACGGCGAGCATCATACCGGCATCACCGTGCACCGTATAGACAGTGAGGCAATTGACGCTGGACAAATTTTAGGTCAAATCCGGATCCCCATTCTTGCACAAGATACGGAATACTCCCTTTATTGGCGATGCGTCCGAATGGGCGTTCCTTTGCTTGAGGATATCATTACTTCAATTGATCGAAACAAACGAAACCATGCAAAACCTGATAGCCGCGTTAAGCCTAGCTATTTTTCTCTCCCAAAAAAGTCTGATGTCAATCGATTCTGTGCCCGCGGGAGAAAATTTTTAACGCTTCGGCAACTCGTCGGTTCCCCGAAGTTTTAATGAGGCGATCGTATAAGATATAAACATTGGAATGAATCTTGATTTGCTTTCTCCGTAAGGACGGTTACGGTAATATACCGGAATTTCATAAAATGTGCCTCCCGCTTGTTTCACTTTTGTTATTAGCCGCATAAAATAATCTCCATACCCGGCAAATAATCCGGCATCCGAATTTCCGAGTGAAAGGATAAATTTCCGGTCAACACAAAAAAATCCGCTTAAAAAATCAGTAACAGGAAGATGGAATAACAGTCGAAGATATATATTAAAAAATCGGCTGAGCCAATACCGTCGCGAGTTCTCCATACCGCCACCGGTAATATACCGCGATCCAATAGCAAGTGTTGCTTTTCGACAAGCCTCACCAAGCTTCGGAATCACAGATGGATCATGGCTCAAGTCTGTATCCATTACCACGACCTGTTTACCCCTGGCTTTCTGAACACCAAACCATATTGCAGAAGCCAGTCCCCGCTCTTTTTTTCTGACGAAAACCCGAACTGAACGTTTTCCTCTAAACGCATGTTTACATACCACAGCAGTACCATCAGGACTGCTATCGTCGACAACGATAGCTTCATATTTCGCTTTCGCAAACAATGCAGTACGAAAAATGCTCTTTATGAGTGGGATAATATTGCCTTTTTCGTTATAAGTTGGAAGAATAACGGAAATATCGATCATACAACACGCAGAATACGAACTATTTGTTTGCAGATATACCGTATATCCTTTTCTGTCACTTTTGCACTCGACGGTAGGCTCATGCCCCGATCCGAAATATCATCTGAATTCGGAAATGATTTCTTTTTTTTATACATCGGCAAACGATGCAAGGGTACAAAAAATGGCCTTGTTTCAATTCGTGCGCGAGCGAGTTCTTCCATAAGATATTTTCGGACCGAACAGGAAGGTAAAAGAATGGAATACATCCAATAAATATTACGTGCCCATTCTATGCCAGGCGGCAAAACAATCCCCCGAACAGATTTTAGAAGCGTATTGTATAGGGCTGCATGTTTTCGTTTTGCAGTAAGAACGACGTCAATGTGCTCCAATTGCGCCAAGCCGAATGCCGATTGAAGATTAGTTAATCGGTAATTAAAGCCAATTTCGCTATGCATATATTGTTTCTTCTGATCCTGTGCATGAGCCTTCAGATAGGCGATCCGGTCGATAATCCCTTTATTGCCGGATACCACCATGCCTCCCTCACCAGTCGTCATAACCTTATTCCCGTAAAAACTAAAACACCCTACATCACCAATGGAACCAACTTTTTTGCCTTTATATAGCGCTCCGTGAGACTCACATGCATCTTCTATTACAAGAAGATCATGTTCCCGCGCAACCGCAAGTATTGGATCCATATCCGCGGGATGACCGAACAAATGCGCGACAATAATCGCTTTAGTTTTTTTCGTAATGCTACGTTTAATCGCACCAGGATCAATATTCCATGTCTCCATGTTTATGTCTGCTAAAACCGGAGTAGCTCCAGCATAGACAACGACATTCGCTGTTGATACAAAAGTAAAATCCGGTACGATCACTTCATCTCCTGGTCCAATACCTAAAGCAACCAATGCGAGATGAAGCGCTGCAGTTCCACTCGCAACACTGGTTGCATGAGCCACACCACAAAACTTCGCAAATTTATTCTCAAACAGATCGACATACGATCCATGCGATATCCAAGTGGATTTTATACAATCCGTCACGTACTTGAGTTCATTTCCCAAAAGTATCGGTTCTGATGCGGGTATAATTTTCATAACGTATAAATACCAATCGTGTCAAACTCTTGTTGGAGTGTATAGTTCTGACGCAAAAAGTCAAGGAAACCCCATCCGGAGAGCTCCGGCCAATCATCTATCAGTCTCCGGTCGTACACGACCACTTTAGGCGGTTTACTTATCAGCTCTGCAGTGGTCTGAGCAAACGGTAAATAATCAATGGGCATTCCGCCCACGTACCTGTTAAACGGCAGTCTGTTCGCCCTCATCATTATAATGTTATTTGCCATGTTAAACACTTTTTCTGTTTCTTCGGTGTTATCTCGCAACCAACGCGCAGCCGCCAGTTCGTTCTCGCTATAATCTACGAGATATTGATTAGGAGAGAAACCATTATCAAGAATGTATCTTCTATATTCATTGACCGGTCTAATGATAGATATCAAAAAAACTATAAAGGCCGAAACAAACAACATCTTTCTGGGGGTATTTCCTTTCGTTTTTATATATGTGTTTGCCTCCAGCAATACGAACGCTGCGCCAATACACAACAGTGGAAAAGAGGCGACCAAACGGTATGACCAATACGAGGGTAACAGCATAACAAAAAGTGCCAGTATGAATCCCGATAACAAATGTTTTACCTTTGACTGTGAGATACTTGTTCTCGCGATCAACAAAAAAGGCACGAGAATTGCCATATATACGCCTATCATATTCAACGCGGTATTTATCCCCCATGCCTTTGCCCACCCTTTGTATATTGTCGCTACAAAAAGAAGACCCTGGATATAGTCATTGAGCGCACCATGAAACCAAAGAAACAGAACAACAGCAGCCACTGGCATAAGCACTCCCAGGCTATATAGGCCAATCCATTTCCATCGTTTCCACAAAAAAAGAACCATAACAAGGATCAATACACCCGAAGTCTGCTTCGTCATAAGGCTTAAACCGGAAAATAGTCCTGCCCAGATAAGCCATATCGGCTTATTGCGCCGGGTTAACTCCCAAGAAGAGAAAAACGTGCACAACGCAAAAAAACCAACGAGTATTTCCTCTATCTCTGCGTTTGAAAATAAGGGGAACAAAAACACAATAAACATGCTATAAGCAAGCAGCGCAAGTCTTAGGGATAATTTCCGGAGATATCCAAACAATAGAAATCCTGTCAGTAGAAATACTACTGCTACGACCAGCTGGTAACTTATTGGATGTACGCCGATAATTTTATACACGGCCGCCAGCAGCGATATATCAATCATGCCTCTGTTCCATAGATGATCTCTATACGGCAATAGTCCCCGAAGAAGCAACCATGGCCGATACAAACCTTCGGTCCAGGGATAAAAGGGAAGTAAAAAAATATTTACCGTTATCCAGATACTTCCCAAAGCTAAAACGATAAAGGGAATCATAGCTATTTCACAGCCTCAACATAACAAAGAGGCCAAAATAACCGGTATTTCAGAAGTGATTGAATAAATCGCCGAAACCACTTCGGAATAAACGCAATAGGGTAATACATGGGAAAATACGCGACTGTTTTGACCGTGAACCCGGCTTTTAAGAATAACTGTCGCAATTGTCCCGGCGTAAAGGACTGTTCATAACCGTAATGCAAATATTTACCACTCATCCACTTCAAATGAAACCATTCCATGAGTTGCCGAAGAATCGGCACATTAGGTATATCGCCCCGCAACTGATGATATGTAAGAGTGGTAAGAGAAACGACCGGAACAACGGCGATCATCGTCCCTCCCGGCTTAAGCACTCGATATGCCTCCTTTATCGCTTTCTTCGTACTCCGAACATATTCCAAAGACATGCAGGACCAAATAAATGAGAACTCATTTTCACGAAATGGCAACGCGAGCAAATTTCCTTGAACAAAAAATCCACGGCTGCCACGTTTTTTGAATAATTGTTTCGATTTGATAACCGCTTCTTTGGTTATATCTACACCGGTCACATGCCCTCCTGATTGGGCAACCAAGCTCGACACCCATGCAACGCCGCACCCAAGGTCCAAAAACGAAATGGAGTTCCATTTTCTATGATACTTCAAAAGAAATCGCCAATAGGATTGAATGGTAGGATCTTTTTCTATCACTCGGTCAAGAGATTCTTTCTTATGTAATCCTTCCCACCGCATCTTGGACAGCAGTACATCTGTGGTAGCTATAGGTTTCATGAGATCGATACGTCTGCCATGCCTATCTGATAAAAATAATTCTTTCTGCCGCTGTAATACAGAACAAGTCTGTTCCCCTCCCTGTAAGGACATGCACGGCTTGCAGAAATCGCGTCCCATGATCCCCAAGTCACATCAAGGACAGGATTAGCCGAATATTTTTTCCAATGAATCAAATCACGACTTTCAGCCGCACCGGTCCGCTCAATACCTGAAGCGTCGATACCGCTGTAAAACATTACATACACACCGCCATATTCGATAACTCTGGGATCGGATATGCTTTTCTCATCCCATGCACCCGCACTTCCCACATCCAGAACCGGCTTCGGAAACCGTGTAGTAATCGACGACAATGTCTTTCCGGTCGCCAGACCTACCCGTTCCCGCTCGCCGTCATGGCCGGCATAATACATATAGTATATGCCCTTTTTCCGATAAACCGCGCACCGGCTCACATGCCGCTTTTCCCACCACGCCGCACCGACACGAAAAATCGGATTTGACGGATACCTTCGCCAATTAACGCCATCCGTGCTATCCGCCAGACCGATCTCTTCCAGCCAGTCTCCAACCCTGCTTCCGTCATAAAGCATGGATATATTTTTTCCGTGGTCAAACACATACGCATGAGCGGTAAAATCGCTATCCCACGAATCTTCTACTCCGTTTGGTAACGCCACCACCCCCGTTTTTACCCAATGCGTCAGACTCTCACCTCTTGCTGCAAGCGTATAATGCCGGATTCCTAATCCGATGCTTTTTCCGGTATAAAAAAGCAAACGGTGCTTCCCCAAGCGGACTGCCACAGGATGATACGCCCACAACGCATCAGGGGCAAAAAAATTACCGGAAAATATTCCCGGAGAAAGAATCGGCTTAGGATATTTTTTAATCTGAATTCTCATGTTTTGCTCATTCAGTATTCTTTTTTGTAATTATCGCTGCATTATACGCACAAAATGCTCTTGGCATAAGATGTTCCATGATGAACTCGTATATCTTAAACAACGGTAGAAACGCCGAAGGATAGAGATGAGCCTCAAAAAAACGAAACGAAATCGTATCCTCACTAAATACAGTCCGCACCAATTTCATAAAGTATGATTGTATAAAATGGTCGTGTCCGCGCATGCGCACCATATGAGGATAGAATAACGGGTTGTACCGATTACCTTCAACAATCACTACTGACCCGCCCGGCTTACATACCCGCCGCAATTCTCTCAGTCCTTCTTTGTGTTTATCCGTGCGCTGTCTTCGTTCATCGATATGGTGCAGGACGTCATGAACAAAAACATAATCGAATGCATCACTCTTATAAGGCAATGCGTATATGCTTCCCAATGTGAAACGGGACCGAAAACGCCCCATGGCGTTATGTCTGTATATATCTGTACCCCTCCATACTAATCCATACTCCCGTAAAAAGATTTCTGCGTCAGTTCCCTCACCACATCCCACGTCTAATATAACACTTCCCTTTCTCCAGGAGACTCCAAGCTTATTAAAAAAATCATTCTTATATTGATTGTACCGGGTAATACGTTTCATCGAAGATGAAATATCACAATTTATGATATTTTCTAATGGCAGTATGTCCTAATATAATCTTTACCACCTTTTCCGATACATTGACATCGCGGTAGTCAGCGGGAATAACCCGATGTTCCTGGAACTCACCTGTCGCCATTTTAATCGCATCATTTAACGCATCTTTATGAAATCCGGTTACGATAATAGACCCTGCATCAAAAGCTTCGGGTCGTTCCGTGGATACCCGCACTTGCACAGCCGGAAAACCTGCGATTGCGGATTCCTCCTGTATCGTACCGCTATCTGAAATAACACAGAAGGCATTTTTTTCCAGTCTTGCGAATTCTAAAAACCCAAACGGTTTATGACAGTGAATAAGCGGATGCAACGAACCCAATGACGCCAGTTTTTTCTGAGTTCTGGGATGCACAGATAGCAAAACAGGCTTCTTATAAGCATCTGCCAGACTACCCAATGAAGCAAATAGCTCACGGATTCTGTCCGGCTTTTCTATATTTTCCTCTCTGTGAACGCTGACAAGAAAATATCCCCCTGGTATAAGATTCAAATCAGTAAGCACAGTATTACCGGATATAGCAGAATTATAATAAGCAAGAATTTCCGCGTATGGACTTCCGGTGACAAATATAGTTTTTGGGTGAAGTCCTTCACGGATAAGATACCGCCTGGCATGTTCCGTGTAACAAAGATTAAAATCGCTGATATGATCCACAATTCTCCGATTTACTTCCTCCGGCACATCCCAATCGAACGAACGATTTCCTGCTTCCATATGGAAAATGGGAATATGCATCCGTTTAGCGATCACCGCCGACAAGCAACTATTGGTATCTCCCAATACGAGAAGTGCATCAGGCATTTCTTTTTTAAGGACTGCTTCCGATTGTTCAATTATTCGCGCGATCTGCCCCCCCAGGGAATCTGACTTCACATCCAAAAAGTAATCAGGTCTTCGAAGCTCTAATTCCTCAAAAAAAATATCGCTCAATTCATAATCATAACTTTGCCTCGTATAGACCATGATGTGATGAAAATACTCATCCAGTTTCGGCAACACCCGTGATAAACGGATAATTTCCGGCCGAGTACCAACTATAGACATAATGGTCAATGACTTTTTCTGTTGTTTCATTTTTTTTGAATTTGTATTAGCTCATCTTGTATTTCAGAGAGCCCGGATAATATCCGTACAACCTCTTCAACCTTTGCACGGGGAGTATTTTCAGATGTATATGCCTCCTTCATGGATTCAAGCTTTCGTTCACCGTCCAAAAAATAACGGTTGTACTCTAGCCCCTGACTTTCCGGTGGGATATCAAAATAGCTACCACGGTCTACTACCCGAGCAAGTTCTTCACATGTCAAAAGCGTTTCATGGTATTTCTCTCCTGCCCGAATACCAACTTCGCGATACCCTTTTGCGTGTGAAAAAATTCTGCACACAGCTTCTACTAGCACACCCACAGTACACGCACGCGACTTCCGCACATACAGATGTCCATTTTCTCCATTTACAAGCGCATACAATACCAAATCAACCGCTTCCGGCAATGGCAGAAGAAATCGAGTCATCGAAGGGTTGGTCACAGGCAGGGTGTTATTTTTTTTAACCTGCTCAATAAAAAATGGAAGCACCGACCCCCGCGAATAAAGGACATTCCCGTAGCGCACACCGCAAAAAACAGTATGCTTGTTTCCACTCTCCGAGAGCTTCCGCGCAGCAGCGACCATAACCTTTTCCATAATCGCCTTAGTCATCCCCATAGCATTTATGGGGTACGCCGCCTTATCCGTACTCAAAATCACAACCCTGGATACGTCGGCAGCAATTGCGCTATCCAGCACATTCTGGGTGCCTAATACGTTTGTTTTAACGGCCTCAATTGGAAAAAATTCACATGACGGCACCTGCTTGAGCGCAGCCGCATGGAATACAAAATCCACTCCGTCCATGGCTTCTGAAACACTAGCTCCATCCCGCACATCGCCAATAATAAATCTTAAAAGCCGCGAATTATAATAGTTTCGCATGTCAAATTGCTTCTTTTCATCACGGCTGAAAATGACTATCCGTGCCGGCTCAAGTGACAATAGTTTTTCAATAACCGTATTGCCAAATGATCCCGTTCCCCCAGTTATTAAAATCGTTTTATTTTTTATATGCTCTCTGACGCTTTTTTTCATAATGATAAAGCACGGATGACATTAATTGTGTATAGAGTGTTGTAGTCAAAACGCCGAACGTACGATATCGCACATTTTCTATATGAGGTATGCAATTTTTCGTCCGTCAGGAACCTTACTATAGCACGAACCAATGCTTCTTTTCTATAAGGAACGACGATCCCGCACCTATGAATTTGTATATCGCGGGCGCTGGCAATTGCATCTGTTACCACTACCGGTAACCCGCATACCATATAGTCCTTTATTTTCCCTGGATCTGCATTTTTTACTTTTTCATCCAGAATATACGTATTAAATGGTGCAACACCTACCGCGCCTCGGCATAGTATTCGTTCAAGCTGTTTCCGGTCAGTTACCCAACCGTAAAAGCGGACATACTTTGTGAGATGCAATATGGCAGTCAACTTCTGAAGTGCCTCCATCTGCTCGCCCCCCCCGACAATAACTAACGACGCATCTGGTACCTTCTTACGTATATCAGCAAATGCGCGAATAAGCATATCTACCCCCATATGCATCACAAGGTGACCGGAAAAAACAATGAGACGAGTGTTGATTTGTGACCGCGGCAGGCGCTTCACCTGATCAAACCAAATGCCAATCGGAACCGTATGCTGACTACCCATCTCCCCCTTAGAGCGGTGAAATTTCCTCCTCGCAGCAACCATGGCTTCTGACACATTCCATGTTTCATCAGAATGTCGCACACAAAATAAATCAATTGCATGATACAGTCGATTCATGAATGGATTTGCGAATCGAGTCGGGAAATAATCAATCGTATAATATACAACCCGCCGTACTATGCCCAATCGTTTCAAAAATAGCCCCAGAAGTGCGTTCATATTATCAACGCCGATAAACAAATCAAATCTCTTTCCCGCTTGAAGGATACGGCCCAGAGCGAATAACGCTTCAAACCCTGAACTTAATACGACATTACGAAACCGCACTGGTGCACGAACACCAGAAACGATGTTATTACCGCGGCTGAGCTCTGCAAAGGATCGATCAAAATCATGAACATCTGCCATCGGCAATGGATGGCTTATATAAAGCAAATTCCGGCACCCATGAACGCGCAAAAAATCTCTCATCGCCTGTGAAGCAGAATACACTCTGGCATGGGTAGCCAAAATAATTGACGATTGTTTAATGATATTCATAGTCCCAATGTCCTACCCAATCCCTCATAAATCAATGTGGTCGGCTCCCACCCCAATATTTGACTCGCACGCGAAAAGGAACAAATTGGGAGTACTGATTCCTTATTCGGCGATGGCGCATACGATACTGAAATTTCTTTTCCAACCAATTTACTCATTGTATGAATAAGCCCATTGATAGATACTCGTTCTCCTGAGCAAACATCGATTACTGGACAAATTTCCACCCCTCTATACATAACCGACCGAAATATTGCTAAGGCAGCATCTTTCACATAGAGATAATCACGAATTTGCTTACCATCTCCATGAACCACGATCGGCTTTCCGGACTGGATTAGGTGAGCGAATGTCGAAATTGCTGAATTATAAAACGGACGGCCACCGGGGCCATAAAGATTCGAAAAACGCAATACTACTGCCCGCATTCCCCTTGATCTGCTTTCATATCCAATCACCTCTTCAGCGCATCGCTTGCTCCAACCGTAAAAACTATTCTTCCATGCTGCCTGCACGGATGAAGCAAATATTAGCGCTGCCTTCGGACAGTATAATCGCATCGCTTCCATAAGGCGGACGGTACCTAGCAGATTTACCTTCGCCAGCTTATAATTCGTATCACGGTTAGCTCCGGCGAGATGCACTACTGCAGACGCTCCTATCAATAATTCCGAAAGGGATTGAGGAATGAATAAGTCTTGCGTTTCTTTTTTTAGAAATGACGTGGTAACTGATTCTTGCTGAAAGAGTTGCATCACATGAGCACCAAGGAATCCTGTTGCCCCGGTGATAGCAATTTTTTTCGTTTTCATACCATTCTACCCCTCACAAATCCTGCAAACCCTGCTACCTGTTCAAAACCGAGCATTATAATCATCCCAATCGCATGAACTGGGTCCCGTGCCAATAAGCGCCAATTTCGATAAAATGCAGGGCGAAACAGATACACCAACTGTGTACCAGTAACGGACAGCGGGTGTTGTGAAATATATTTCGACACTTTCAGACCATAATAAAACTTTTTCTTCATTAGAGATCGCAAACGTACCCTTCGCTCGTTGTGCATAATATATGAGAAAATTCTTCTAAGGGGGTACTTCTGTTGCATTCTTTGCGGTAAATCCCAATCCTCGGGTCCGGTCAGCCTTTCATCATACCCGCCGGCGTCCCAAAACGCTTTCTTGTCAAAAAACCGTGCTGCCTCAAGCGTTGCATCTCCTTCATAACACCTGCGCTCAAGCGTCTTACAGGCAGCCCAAAATCCCACTCCGGCTGACCGCTCCGGCACAACGATTAATTTCGCATCCGAATTCTTTACCGCCATATCGACACATTCAAATACTACAGATTCAGACAAAACCATGTCCGCATCTAAAAAAAAGACGTATCGTCCCCTAGCGCACTTAGCGCCCGCATTTCTCTGTGCACTCCGCTCCGGCCCATCGGTCAGAACCGCAATCCCAAAGCGTTTCACGATATCGCATGTTTTGTCCGTAGAATGGTTATCTACAACTATTATCTCAATATTCGGATAGGTCTGCCTCTTCACGCTTTTAAGTAGAGACGCAATAACGTCCTCTTCGTTTTTTGTTGTAATAATGATAGATACAGCCGGATATTTCATTCTGGTGCAATCATTATACCATCGGCGGTTGACGAAGCAGGAAAATCCCCGTATACTCAAACGATATGAAAAAAATAATCCAATCTTCTTTAGTACTGTTTATTTCGGTATGTACTGTTCTATTGATCCCGCTAAGCAAATCGTTTGCCCAAGAGGTTCTCTCCGTACAAAGCGAATCAACTCCTATATATGTAGAATATGAACTGGCCTTTCCAGGTATGTTGCCGGATCACCCTCTCTATAAAGCAAAAATAATGCGCGACCGAATCATGGCCTTTGTCACCTCCAACCCTCAAAAACTTGCTGACTTTTATCTTCTTCAGACAGATAAGGGCATCTTAGCAGCTGCTATGTTAGTCGACAAAAATAACTCCAAGCTCGCCGCAACAACAGCGCTCAAAGCCGAACACAACTTCACTTTGCTGACGCAGCAATTGTTCCGGTTCCCCAAGAAGCCGGAGACAGCCTTTTATCAAAAACTAAAAACTGCCGCTGCGAAGCATCAGGAAGTACTCGCATCTCTTGAAAAAAGAACAACAGGTGAAGAAGCAAAAACCTTTGAAACAATTATCGAATTTTCAAAGAAAAACGTGCAGACAATCACCGATTTTCAAACGAAAAAGACCTTCGAAGAATCGCTTCTGGAATAATGCTATAATACCACCATGCAAAAAAGCAGTGTAAATCCGGAGCTGTCCGTTATTATTCCTGTTTACAACGAAGAGCAATCACTTCCGATACTGCACAAAGAACTCATTTCGGCACTCGAAAAAATCGGGTACACTTTTGAAATCCTCTATGTAGATGATGGCTCTACGGATCGCTCCCAAAATATACTCAGACGATTAACAAATCCGCGAGTTCATCTCATTACATTTCGGGCCAACTTCGGCAAATCGGAAGCACTTGCTGTTGGTTTTAGAACTGTAAAAGGGCGATATATTATCACGATGGATGCGGATCTACAAGATGATCCAACACAAATCAAACTGCTACTCGATAAACTCATTTGTGGATATGACCTAGTGAGTGGCTGGCGCGTAAAACGAGAAGATACAAAGACAAAAAAAATCTCAAGCTTTCTTTTTAATAGAGGGACATCGCTCCTCTCGGGCGTGAACCTACATGATGCGAATTGCGGCCTGAAAATATTTACCAAAGAAGTAGCGGATCAGATATCGCTTTACGGTGAGCTCCATAGATTCATTCCAATTCTGGCTGCCAAAAAGAAATTCCGTGTCGCTGAATTACCTATTCATCACCGCAAAAGAAAATTCGGTGTCTCCAAGTATGGCTGGGAACGCGGTTGGCGTGGAATCATTGATTTATTTACCACTCTCTTTGTCACGGATTACGCTACAAAACCTGCACACTTCTTTGGAAAAATTGGACTTCTCCTTTTCATAATAGGATTTATCATGGACGGATATGTCACCGCTCTAAAAATATTCACCGGCACCACACAGGGAAGAATCCCTCTGTTTCTTGCTGGTATATTGTGTATGGTCCTCGGAGTACAACTGCTCTCAACAGGACTTATTGCGGAGATGATGACGTACTATTTCCTGCGCCGGAATCCAAAAACCACACCCGGGCACGGCGGACCTGAACAATAGGGCACACATTGTCAATTTCTGAAAATAATCCAATCATTGACGCCTTATCTGCTGGAAACGAATAAGAAAGCGATGTATTCCCCAGAGTGTATGACCTGTCCCCATCACCCATTTGAGTAATAAGAAAATACGGACTGAACCATTTATCTCCGTTTGATGAAACGCCAATTTTTATATTTTCCGGAGGTATACACCCGTCATTATCGAAAATTAACTCCAATTTTGTAATCTTTACTTCCCGAAGCAGACGAATAATGAGATCTTTCCCTTCTAACGCAAATGCTACTTCTTCCATTTGTTGATTACGATACTCTGATTTTATGTTGGCTGGATCATTTTTCCATATCGTCAGAACCGTAGTGCCGTCAACACGTACCTCATAAACCGGTTTAAGAAAACGTTCCAAAAATGCCGGCTCGAAGTATCGAAGCGCTTCAAAATCCATAGAGGTAGCCTCCATGATATATTCACCGCGGTGCGCGTATCCGCTCCATACACTATCATCAAATATGATATCCGAACGCAAAAATGGACGGGGCAACGCGGACGTTCCCCGATGAACAAGAGTCAGGCGGGCTCCCTGTTCTGCATACTGATTTAGCCACTGTGCGCCTTGACGATACACGCTACCGAGATCTTCACCGGCAGAAGGGATTCGCAATGCATAAGCCCCACGCAATCCTCCGATAAGTTCATTTACATAAAGCGTCTCATTGGGATGAATTCGGATAAGCTTCGCGCCAGCAATGACAAATCCTGCAAAAATGAGTATTAAAATCATCACACGCCACATACCGGTCAATCTCCAAACTATAAAGCGAGCGCCATACCCCGCTAATAAGCAGAACGCTGGAATATATTCCATGAGAAGTCTTGCACCGCCGTATATAGATGTTCCTGGCATGCTTGCGCGCACTATAGGAATCGTCATCCAAAGGATGAGAAGCGTACCGAGCGGAGACGTTCGTCTTATGGTGTATGCGAACGCAGCAATAAACCCAATTCCCCCCAATGCAAGAATCACGAGCGGTGTTGTCAACCCGATCCACGCGAGAGGATAGCTATTAAAACCAAAAAATAAATATGCCGGCTGATACGGTTGGTATGTTCCAATTGATACGTAATATCCCAATATTTTTTTGAGATGTTCAATTGGCGCCGTCCAAAGAAACGGCCAGGACAAAAAAAACAGGGAAACTGCAATGACGCCTGCAAATGGAAATAATACAATAATCTTAGTAAGATTTCTTTTTCTTTCGGGTCGTTGAATCAACCAATAATACAAAAACCACAACCCTGCAATAATCGGCAGAAACGCGCTATTTAATTTCGTAGCCAGCGCAAACCCCCAGGCGATGCCGGAAAAAACAAGAAGCTTCCGGGAGTTTTTCGTCACCGCACGGTAAAAAAGAAGTACCGCAATGCTGAAAAACACCGTGAGCGGCGGATCCTTCACGTTAAAATGCGTCTCTGCCAAAAAAATAGGGTAGAGAAAAAGAGACAAGCCGCTCACGATGCCAGCGAGTATTCCGATTTCCTGTATCGCGAACCACACAAGAATTCCAATAAATAAAGAGGACAGAAAAATTCCAAAAACACTGTACGCTTCAATATCTCCGAGAACGCCAAACACTTCATAAAAAATGGTATTGGCCGCGGCAAACAATATGCCATTGAGCGGCGGATGTCCACTATCGTTGAAACGCCAATACTGGGCGGTCATGTTGGGCAACTGATACATTGACCTTCGAGGCAACTGCGGACTATTTCCGATTAGCGGCGATAAAAAATACGTCAGGTAAGCCTTTCCCCGAACATAATGTGCGGGATCGTCCCAACTGATCCCATAATGAGAAAGCGTCGATAAACCAACAGCAAAGAACACGAAACTAAAAATTACTGCGATGAATATATCAAATCGTTTTTTCACGTCTGTTATTGTATTATATACGTATGAAACGGCTGATTCCAATGATTATTTCAACCATTTGTACCCTCTTCTTGCTTGAGGCAACACTCCGTATTTTTTGGGTTCCAGCCAACCTTGATCCCCGCTTTAGAAGACACGATATCCAATGGATGGAGCAAAACGTCGTATACAATTCATACGGATATCGTGATGTCGAATATACCCAAGGAAAGCCGGCCAATATCTTTCGCATCTATAGCCTGGGCGACTCGTACACCTTTGGCTGGTATCTGCCGGATACGAAAAATACCTACACGAAGCTTCTTGAACATGATCTGAACGAAAATCAACACATTGCCAGCCAAATCATAAACGCTGCTTCCCCAGGGTTTTCCATGAAAGAAGAAGTGGATCGCTTTATGGAAGAAGGACGGTACTTTAACCCGGATCTGGTAACGATTGGCCTAAACTATGGAGACTTTATCACCGTGGGCCAGTTCCCAAACATCATGCTGCCATTCCAAAATGAACTGAACAAATCGTATCTCTATCGGACATCAGTCGGCAGACTCATTCAAATCATCGAATCTAAACGCCGCCGCGAGTATCTTCTGAATATTTTCCAAAATCCCGACTCTCCGGACTGGAAAGAGGCAGAGAAACTCTTAGTACATCTTCAAAAAGAAACGGCAGCGATCAATGCAAAGCTCGTTATCGTCCTGTTTCCGCATCTTGATACGGGAAATCCCGACGGACCATATTTATATATACCCATGCACGAAAAACTTACCGCATTTGCCAAAGAGCACGATATCACACTCGTCGACCCGTTGCCCTTGTATAAAAAATATAAAGACAAGGAGAAACTTGTCCTCAATCCCATCGACGCCCATCCGACTAACGAAGCGCATGTATTGGTGTTTCAGGCATTTTTGAGATCGTTTTCATTTTCTTCGTATATTGCGAGCCATCAACCGTACCAACCACGAAAATTTTCAGTTTCCGTCCGATCCGAACGAGATAGGCTGCCGGCATTCAAAAAAATATGGCATATTAAATCTTCTGATCCAGGTATCCCGTGGGTGTACATGAATGATGACCAATCAGTTAAAACCATACCCCTTATAGATGCTGCGGCGCGCCAATCACCCATTTATCAGGATACGCTGCAAATTTTTAAACCGTCTCAGCCCGGCCAGCCTGGCAATACCATCGGCGCGTCGATGAAATATCATATTCTGGCAAAAAATCAATCCCAAGGGCAAATCATAATTCCCACGATTCTTTACGGATATCCTGTGGTCGGCATAGAAAATATCCAGGGATTATATATAGAAAAACAAGGGGGTACGGTAAAAGAATTTATCACGCCAATGAATATAAATTTCACCCCACAACAGATCACAATTTTTTATAAACCTGCTGCGGATTACTATGTCTTCCAGCTGGAGCTTGCCGTTGCCGTCAAACAGCTCACCGTCACGGCAGATGGCCGAATTGCATACATAACCAAAACATCCATCATCACATACCCAATGAAAAAATCCGATACCCGTATTTCCATCCCGATAGGTGCTCCAATTGTCGGACTCCCGCAATTTACGGATATGAATGACAGTTACTCGTACGTCATTGATAATGGGGTCTTAACGCGCCTCCAGGAAATACACGTTACGGACAATCAACTCGATCTGCAGTTTGTCCACCCGATACGCGCGAACGCCGAGATTTCCATTCCCGTGGAACTAGGATATACTATAGACAATAATGAAGTTCTGACGCTTGACCTTGAACAATGAAGTGCTTTTTCGGCAAAATAAAAATTATTGGGGAGATATTTGAATTTCTTGGGCATGAACGGCTGTGGTGGCTCGCCCCGCCGATTATCATATTGCTCTTGTTTGGTCTTCTGTTTGTCCTGTCTCACGGTACGGTGCTTGCCCCATTTTTGTATCCACTATTCTGATGAAGAAAATTCTTGTTTTGATATCAGATATCCAAATGACGATTATTATGACGATATTTTACCTCGTCATACTTGCTCCCTTTTCACTATTTGTAAAAAGTAAAATTAAGCCTTTTAAGACAAAAAAAAAGAACAGCAATTGGGAGCGCATACATATTACTTCAAATAATAAAGATCTGATGAAACAATACTAATGCACCCATGAATATCCTTGGCATTTCCTGTGATTATCATGATAGTGCTGCAGTTCTCGTTCGCGATGGAATTCTGGTCTCCGCAGCCCAGGAAGAACGGTTCACCCGATTAAAAAATGATTCCTCCATCCCGCGCCATGCCGTTGATTTCTGCCTTTCACAGGGTAACATCGGGCTGAAAGATATTGATCGGGTTGCTTTTTATGAAAAGCCGTTCCGAAAATTTCACAGAATTCTGCTCTCATCGTTAGCCACATATCCGGCTGGTCTGCCGTTTTTTGTCGCAGCTATGCGTTCGTTTCTTTTGGAGAAATTGTGGATCAAAAATAAAATCATTGAAGAACTACATATACCGGAAGACCGTGTCTCATTCGTCCCCCATCACATTTCCCATGGGGCATCAACATTTTTTGCATCACCATACTGCGACGCAACCATCGTAACGATTGACGGTGTCGGAGAATGGGCGACCTCAACCATTGGAAAAGGAAAAGATAACAATATCACGGTAATGGCTGAACAGCAGTTTCCCCATTCTCTTGGGCTTCTTTACAGCACAATCACCGCGTTTTTGGGATTCGAGGTTAATGAGGGGGAATACAAAGTCATGGGCATGGCACCGTTTGGAAAACCAATATATGCTGACAAAATTTGGAAACTTCTCAACCTGTTTCCAGATAGCAGCTTTCGGTTAAACCTAGAATATTTTTCCTTTCAGATATCAGAAAGCAGTCCATATAGTTCAAAGCTTATTTCTCTGTTGGGCAAGCCCAGGGATCCCGGCAGTCACTTTTTCACCAAACGCTCCGGTTTTCCTTCATATTTTGGCAAAAAACCAGCCGACTACGCGAAGCGTTGTGAAGAAAATCAACACTTTGCCGACATTGCCGCATCGCTGCAATACGTAGCGGAGCATATCATATTTTCTGTTATTCGCCACGCCTACACGATAGCGCCATCAAAAAATCTGTGTCTCGCCGGGGGAGTTTTCTTAAACAGTGTCGCAAACGGCAAACTTCAAAAAAATACTCCTTTCCAACATATCTATATCCAGCCGGCGGCAGGTGACGCAGGCGGCGCATTAGGCGCTGCGCTTTATGTAAACAGAACCGTATATCAATCCAAGCCTTTTATCATGACTCACGCGTATTGGGGCAAAGAATTCTCGGAAACAGAAATATTGCACGCAGCAAAATCATATAATCTCTCCTTTCGAAAAATACGCAATACGCGCAAACTCAACACAGTCATCATCAATGCGATAATGAATGAAAAAGTCGTCGGCTGGTTTAACGGGCGAAGCGAATGGGGTCCGAGGGCTTTGGGCAATCGAAGTATTCTGGCAGATCCCAGAGATCCCGCCATAAAGGATATTGTCAATACAAAAATAAAGTTCCGTGAGCCATTCCGTCCGTTCGCTGCTTCTGTTCTCGCCGGACATGAACATGAAATATTCGATATACCTGCTTCTCCGGGTTTACCCATCAATTTTATGCTCTGCGTGTATCCGGTCAATAAGAAATGGCGTAAAAAAATTCCTGCAGTCACGCACGTCAACGGAACCAGCAGACCCCAGGTCGTCAACAAAAAAGATAATAAACGCTACTGGGAGCTTATCAACGATTTTTATAAAAAAACCGGTGTGCCATTGCTATTGAATACATCGTTTAACATCAAAGGCGAACCGATCGTGAACACCCCGACTGATGCCATACAAACATTCCTCACAAGTGAACTCGATCTGTTAGTCATGGGAAATTTCATTATAACAAAACAATCAAATAGCTGAGGCAAATGTATCAGGTTTGGCCTGATCAAGGGGCTCATTCACAAACGCGAGAAGAAACATTTCTCCCTGGCCGATATTTTCCAGCTTATGCGCGACACCAGCAGGCACAGCGACCATGGTCGGTTTATCTCCACTGACCACAACCTCCTCACGCTCATGCGTTTTCAAATCTTCAAATGAAATTTTTGCTTTCCCTTTAATAATGAGAAACCATTCTTGTTTTTTAGTATGAAAGTGCTGACCGCGTACAACCCCTTTCTTCGAATATGACACAAAGAAATGCTTCATCGCGCGGGATAAAAACGGATATTCGTTCTGTACGAGCCAGCCGCGTTCATCACGCCGAACTTTCAGAGGATACGTATCTATTTTCATATCCAGCCCGTTTTTTTCAAAAGTCTAATAATAGCATTCCGATCCATAAAATTACCCGCTAAGTCCGTACGATATTCATTATATTTTTTCCGCAATCCGGAAACTCTTTCTCCATACGGGTAAATAACGAAATAATCATTCCTTTCGACTGCGCGATGCATTTCCTCTTCTGAAACTAAGGCTTCATACAACTGTTCCCCTTCTCGGGAACCAATCCTTTTCATAGGATATTCTTCTCTACCAGTCAAAGCTTTGCTCATGACAGCGGCTATATCTGTGATTCGAGCAACCGGCATCTTTTTTACAAAAATTTCTCTTCCTTTTCCTTCTGTGGTCGCTGTAAATACTAAATCCATAGCGTCTTCTAAGCTGATCAGGAATCGGGTCATATCAGATTCTGTAATGGTCAAAGGTTCTTTTTTATCAATCTGATCTTTAAAAAGCGGCACCACGCTACCCCGGCTTCCCACAACATTGCCGAAACGGACACACGTAAATAATGTTTTATCGGTTTTATGAGCAAACAGCAGAATTCTTTCCTGAATGGCTTTTGTCATTCCCATGACATTTACTGAACGGACTGCTTTATCAGTGCTAATTGCTATGACCTTTTGCACGCCGTTTTGGATAGCGGCTTCCCGCAAGTTAAAGGCGCCATGAACATTTGTATATACCGCTTCCATAGGATTTTCTTCACAAATCGGCACATGCTTCATCGCAGCGGCATGATAGATAATATCCACTCCGCGGCACGCAGCCAGCAATGTAGAAAAATTTCGTACATCACCGATGGAAAATGTAAGGCGATCGGCAAACGCTGACAGATCGCGACGCAATATGTGCTGTTTCCATTCATCCCGGGAAAACACAATGATCTTCCGTGGGGAGAATTTCAAAAGATGCCGTACTAAATATTCTCCAAAGCTCCCCGTCCCTCCCGTGACGAGCACTGTTTTATCATTAAAAAACTCTGCCATCGCTAACGTGTTCATAGTGCTTTCTCAATAAATTCCGCAATAAAGTGAATCTGTTTTTTTGTAATCTTCGGATGAACCGGCAGCGAAAGCGCTTCCCGGCTTAATTGCTCTGCAATCGGAAAGTTGCCGCGAAACCCGCGTACAAGCAGTTCCTTTTGCTGATGAATGGGTACGGGATAATAGATCCCATATCCTATGCCTGCACCGTCAAATGCGTGAATGAGCGTCTGTCTATTTTTTTCTTTTTGCTCTCTTACGCGTATCGTATATTGATGATACACGTGCTGCACGCATCCCGCAACGACGGGCGTAACAAGCTGAGGCATATCACTCAATAGCTCATTATAGTACGCAGCATGCTCTCTTCGAATCTTATTAAACCGATCAAGTTTGGCAAGTTGTACCAGACCCAATGCGGCCTGCATTTCCGTCATTCGCATATTATAACCTAAAAAATCATGATAATATCGAACTCGACCACCGTGGCTTCTAGCCATCTTCGCATAATCATTAATATCCTTATCGTCCGTCACAATCATGCCTCCCTCACCGGTTGTCATATTTTTGGTCGCGTAAAATGAAAAACAACCAATATCCCCAATAGATCCTGCCTTTTTGCTTTTGTATATGGCTCCATGGGCTTGGCAAGCATCTTCTATGATCTTCAGATCGTGACGTCTGGCGACGTCCCGGATTATGTCCATATCACAAACATTTCCAAATAAATGAACCGGCAAAATTGCCTTTGTTCGTTTGGTAATTTTTTCTTCTATCTTTCCTGCGTCAATATGAAAGTCTTTACCAATATCGACAAACACCGGCGTTGCACCCACATACAAAATCGCGTTGGTCGAAGCGATAAAACTATAGGGGGTCGTTATCACCTCATCACCCGGACCGATGCCAAGAGCAAGAAGAGCAATATGAAGAGCTACCGTGCCATTTGCCACCGCAACCGCATACCCCGAACCCATATAGGAAGCAAATTGCTTTTCAAAAGCCGCCACCGTTTCCCCTTGTGCCAATTGTCCGGAGCGCAGGACCTTGACCACCGCCTGCTCTTCCTCATGGGTAAAAGAAACATGAGTAATAGGAATCATATAGATATTTCAGCTTTACACACAGGGCACATCTGCCCTACCCCCTTTTTCACGAGCTTTGCTCCACAAAGACAGACATATCCATGCGCGCGGGCAGGATTTCCATATACCAGGCTATGTCGAGCAACATCTCTTGTCACTACTGACCCAGCGCCTATCATCGCCCATTCTCCGATAGTTACCCCTGGAACGATAACGCTACCCGCTCCCACAGATGCACCTCGCTTCACCACCGTCTTGGTTACTACCCAATCCTTGACTCCCTTTGGTTTCTCTTTTGGTGTCACGGCACGGGGCACTTTATCATTCGCAAAACATACGTGAGGACCCACAAACACTCCGTCTTCTATAGTAACACCCACATAAATCGACACGTAATTACCTATCTTACAATTATTGCCAACTATAACATCATGATCAATATACACGCCTTTTGCGATAATGCAACTGTTGCCCAATCTCGCATGCTCGCGTATTTGTGCGTGATGCCAAATTTTAGTTCTTTCTCCAATATGGGCATTTTTGCTTACCTCCGCAGTTGGGTGAATATATATCATAACGTATTATAAAAAAAATCGACAACAACGTCACTTGGCCGACTCGTAACTTGCTTGTGACGGCGTAGTCTCCTGTACGAATTCAAAAACCAAACAACTCTCCTCATTTCCAACTTCGACAAGTAAGCAGTCTCCCCAATGCCAATATCCTGTTCAATAACTTCTCTTAAAATAAGCATTGGAGTATTGAGAACAAACGTTTCTGTCTGCAACCCACCGCTGTCAGAAGCTACAAACTGACTGTGTCTGACTGCATGCATAAAATCAACATAATCAAAAAGATAACTGGTAACGAGCGGAAACTTACGTTTTAGCTCCAATATAGTCTGCCAAACTCCCTGCTTTTTAAGCTCAAAAACAGTATTGGTATGGATCGGCCATATGACGATAAACCCTCGGCGCAAAATTTCCTCCAATATTCGGATAATGCGATGCAACCTTTCTTTGTTGAATAAATTTTCTTTTCTATGAAACGTAATGAGTACATATTTTTTTCCAAAAAATTGCTTTATCTTATTTGACGGTGGTCTTTGCAAAGCCAGTCTCGCCGAATCCAACGCCGTATTTCCGTTGGTAATGAAAATACTCTGCTTTCTCTTGATTGTGTCTGCGTCTCTCTGATATGGACAAAAACTAATATCGCTATACCTGGATACGACCGTTCGGGTAATCTCCTCAGGAAATGGTTCAAAAAAATTCCAACTGCGAATTCCGGACTCCAGATGCACGATGCGCGCACCAAACCATTTTGCAATGAGAAAACCCAAAATAGTTGACTCTGCGTCTCCATGGATAAGAACGTAATCATGTTTGGTTATAGGAAGCTTACGCGCATTCCACAGCACATGAGGCGCCCAACACAACAGTTCCCAGATATTTGCAAGGTCCCTTTTTTTCATCGTCAGGTAGATATCCGGCTTGCGAATTCCCAATCTTTTTCTGGTATTTTCTATGATATGATAATGTTGACATATATGTATAAACTGATAGGGTACCCGACGCTTATCAAGCCCCTGCATAACAGGAAACGTCTTCATGAATTGTCCCTTTGTGCCGATGAGTATATATATCATAATTTCTCTATTCCCTTAGGTCCATAAACACGAACTTGAATATAGGAAAGTATACAAGAAAGGAAATCGTTTGGAACGATATCGATCATTCGTGCCATTGTAGCCGGAAAAAAATAATACCATGTATTTGGCTTAAAATAAAATTTTTGATATTGCCCATAGATGCTTTTGAAAAACCGCATATCCTCCTCCATTCTTATTAAGTTCTCCCCATCAGCAATATATTGTACCCCGCCGTCATCCGCTTTGCTACAGTCCAACGTGTTGTGATCGACCTCTATTCGCGTTATTATTCTTAATCTGTCGAGACGAATTTTTATAAATCCTTCGTTTCGACCGCCTGTGATGTCCACATTTGGAATAATCATCTCATTTGAAAGTTCAGGTTTAAAATATGTCGCCTCATTTTTCCAAATTTTCAAAACGGGTATGCCTTCAACGCTGATTATATCGACTGGATTCATCATTTGATTTAAATAGAGAAAGTTATATCGCGGCGGCGGAAAATCTACCGACACCATTTCCATCATGTATTCCCCCTCATGTCTTAATGCAGAAAAATATGCACCAAATCGTATATCCTTCCGGATATACTGCCCTGGAATATTCGAAAGCAGCCCAACAGGCAAACCGACTCGGGCGTTCTGTTCTGCATGTTTATTAAGCCACCTGATGCCCTGCAGATATACATTTCCCATGGATTCCGCGGCTCCGGGAATCTTGTGTGCAACCGCACCGGATACACCGCCAATCAGACTATTAAGAAATAAATTCTCATTCGGATGCATGCGCATCATCGTCAAAAGCGTTGGGACAAACAATAATACAATGACGACCGAAGAAAAAAATCTGCGCCCTGTTATTTTCACTAGCACTTCTCTACATATATGTGCGCCAAACCCTGTCAACAATACAAGAGCAGGTAAGTATTCCAAAATCTGCCTGACGCCGCTATAAATGGATGCGCCCGGCCACATCACCCGCACGATCGGCACGCATAACCAAAATACCACCAGCCAGACAAACCGGCTCTTCTCCTTAAAACGACCAGTCAATACTCCAACAAATCCAACAACCGCAAAAAGCAAAGAAACCAGCGGCGTTGATATAACGACAAAAAAGGGTGGATACATATTCCACCCGTAAAAAAGAAACGACGGCTGATTGGCATTGCCCGTACCTATTCCCTTGTAATACATGATTGTATCCCGCAGTCTTCCGATCGGATCAGACCAAAGATATGGCCAGGACGAGTAAAAAATCAAAAAAACGATAGCAGGAAAAAGCAAAAAAGACAAAATCATTCTCCGTGTAAAAAAGCGCGTTGGCCGGCAAATAATAAGATAGGGCAGCAGCATAAAAGGAACAAAAACAATATTAAATTTTGTTGATAAAGCTAATCCGCATAAAAACGCAGACCACAGCAGCAGAGACGCTTTATTTTTCGTTATCCCGAGGTAAAAAAAATATACAGTTCCGGCAAAAAATGCGGTTTCTACCGGATCTTTGATATTAAAGCGTGATTCTCCCAAAAAAAGTGGGTAAAGGGCAAGGGCTAGGGCCGCGATACCTCCAGCAAACGCCCCAAGCGTGTCCCGCCCCATCACAAATACAAGAAACACCAATAAACCGGCAACAAGTACTTCAAACGCGTGATATGATTCCAAATCTCCCATAATTCCCAACTTCTCATAAAGTATCCGGTTGCTTAATGCAGCAATAATTCCGTTTAGAGCTGGATGCCCACCGTCATTTTTCAGAAAATATTGCCCATTGTATTGCTGAATCTTCCATGCGCTTACTCTCGGTCCAATCAAATTCGATGGACGGTAAGAATACTGGCCAGTCGTCAATAAGTGTAAATATGCCTGACCACGAATAAAATGAATCGGCTCATCAATATTGATGCCGTAATCAGAAAGCGTCGCAACACCCACAACAAAAAAAACCATCGCTATAATTATTCCCCCAAAATACCGGATTATAAAATTTTTCATACAGATAATAAAACCCCTAACGCCTTCCGGGCCGCCAGATTCCAACTTCTTCTTTTTGCCTGAACAAGTGCGCCCATCTGCAACACTCTGTATAACTTCTTATCCTGTAATACACGAATCGCTTCACGAGCAAGTGAATCTGGATTCGGCGCAGTTAGTATGCCGCTCGTTCCATCCATTACGACATCCCGTACTCCCGATACATTATATGCAATCGTTGGGGTACGCACGAGTCCGGCCTCACTCACCACCAACCCCCAACCCTCATGAATAGAAGGAAATAAAAGCAAATGAGCCTTTGCCAAAAAGGAAAATTTCTTTGTTTCAGATACCTTACCAAAAAAACGCACCGAGTTTTTTCTCCAATGTGATTTTATCGGTCCTTCACCAATCACCCAAAAGTTGGCTTCTGGAAAATGATTTTTGACAAGATCAAAAGCCAATAGAGCGTCCTCCGTACCTTTTTGTTTATTGATTCTCCCCAAATACACCAACGTTGGATTATTTTCTTTTTTTGTTTTTGGTAGATGTCGAGGCATATCTACACCCAATGGAATAACTGTAATTCCTCGATCATTGAACCCTTCAGCGATAAGATCGTCCTTTGTTGATTTTGAAATTGTTATAGTCGGAACATTTCGGTACAAATAGAAATATATTCTTTCAATCCAACGTCCCAATGCAGCCAAGGGCTTAGGAAACAAAACCGGAAAAAGTTTTTTGGCTACTTCACACGCCAAAAGTACTGTCTTATTACCTGCATAGAATACTGCAAAAAATGGATACCAATGCACTTCATCTATTACTACATCTGTAGCTTTTTTGAATCGAAAAAAATAATACCAAACTGCCAATGCATGCACATTCCACCATCGGCCTCGCCGAAATATTCTCACCCCGTCAATATATTCATCGGGCAAACTTCCCCGATAACCGGCACAAAAGACAGTAACACTATGTCCCCAGATCACCCAGCGCTTTGCGAGTTCATGCGTGAGTCTTTCAGCACCCCCACCAGCCGGATTTTTGATATCACGCCAATTGAGAATGAGGATTCGCATGGGACTTTAGCCAATATTAATGCGGAAATTTAGCTCCGGATCATATCGCCATTGCTGACTGTTTAAATTGTCGTAGTACCGTAAAATTTTCAGCCGATAAAATACAGCCGCGGTATCCCACAGCATATGATAAATAATATTCCATAAGTTAGCGGATGTAATGCTAGAAGCTCCCGAAAAATCCAGTTCAACCGGCGCTTCAAAAATCCGACGATACCCTAAATGATGCGCCACTGCCAAAATTTCGATATCAAAGGCAAACTCTTTCACCAACAGCCTCGGCAACACATCCTCTAGAACCTTCCGCCGAAAAAGTTTCATTCCCACTTGTGAATCACGGATGTTAAGACCAAACATAACACGTACTACCATTTGATACCCCCACGACAACAGCGTTCGGGAAAAAGGATAATGCACTTTTGATACCGGATGCCTCTTGCTTCCGATAATAATATCCGCGTTGTACCAGCGGTAATGTTCCAAAAACATGGATACCCCTTCTGCCCGAATATCGCTTCCGGCATCCAAAAATGCAATCACATCACCCTTGGCTCTGGCCATACCGTAACGCACCGCATATCCCTTTCCGTGATTATGCTCATATCCTACGACGACGATATGTTTTCTGACAAGCTTACGTGCCCGCGCATATGTCTGATCCTCTTTTCCATCCACAACCACAATGAGTTCATAGGGAATTTTTATATGCACAAGAGATGCATCAATTTGCCGGATATCTTGCTCTATGCTCTTTGACTGTTTATAAGCGGGAATGATAACGGAGAGCAATTTTGGATCGTGCTGCATAGGCGTAATATAGCAAAAGCACGCCCAAAAGAGAAGCTGTAACAGCCAATGATACACCAATCACATTTGCAAGTGTACTATGAAAAAACCATATAACGCTCGCCTGAGCAACCGCAGCAACGGGCATAAAAAATATCGGAGTTGCTTTGTGCGCACCGAAATAAAACATGGTCACTACATTGACGAGGGCGCACACAGACAAAAATAAACCAAACATCGGCAAATAAGACGCAGCACTTACGTATTTTGCTCCGATAAGAGCCCGGATTACAATTTCTGGAAACATCCAATATACGAAACTGATCCCGCCAGCCAATAGTGCGGTAAGGCCGAGACTATAAAGAAACATCTTATGATATCCGTCTCCCTTTGCGTAGGCCGCAGACACCAAAGGCAGCATGGTATTGGCAATCGGCGCCGATCCGAAATAAATAATTTTTCCCAGCACGGATAGCGCGGCATACGTACCTGCTTCACCAGGTAAAAAATGTCTCACTAGAACAACATCAACATTAAAAAAGGCGATCATGCTCATGGTCATAATAAAGCTAATCACCGACTCGCTCCCTATTCTGCGCCAACCTATATCCGCGGCAACCACGGAACGAGACATATTCTTTTCGATGACAATTAACGTGTATAAGTATGTAAAAACTCCGGCAAGCACAAATGCTCCAAAAGCGCCGGTTGACCCCCAACCAACCAATACTGCCAATATCCCCAATGCCAATTTTCCATAAGACTCAATTACATTCGCGACTACCAATTCAAAAAATTTAGAAATTCCCTGAATAATACTCCTATTCAAAATCTGCAGAAGTCCAAAAAACAATGCGATATCCAAAAATACAAAACTGCCGAATGAAGAAATATGCAAAAAGGATAAAACAGGTCCCGAGAAAATCAAAAAGATTATACCCCCAATGACCAGTATTTTCCAAAAATACGCCGTCAGCCGGTAATAGAGAAAATTTATTTTTCCGTGCTCTCCGAATCCCGCAAATTGAGCCACAAATTTGACCATCATCATATTCAGCATCACCAACGGAACTGTTATGATATTGGACAACGAAATCAGACTCTGGAGAATGCCGTATTCAGAGGGCGGCAACATGCGGCCAACCAGCAAGTGGTATAGATATGCTCCTGACTGAGCAGCGAAAGCGCCGCCAACCATTAACACATTCGCATGAATAAAATCCTTCTTCATGTTATCAGGTAAATCTGTATCGGATTAGTGTCCATAATGCGGCGATTCCATCTCTCCATGTCAGCTTCTTTCCTTCAGAAAATTTTCGTCCGTAATATGAAATAGGCACCTCATAGATCTGATAACCCGCCTTTAGAGTTTTTGCAGTAAATTCAGGCTCAAAATCGAACCGCTTCGAACAAATGGTAATTCCCTCTAATACTTGACGGCGAAATACTTTATAGCCTGTTTCCATATCCGTAATATTTGTGTTATAAAGCACATTTGTCATAAGAGTAACAAACTTATTACCCATCATATATAGATACATCGTGGACAAATGCGGCCCCAAAAATCGTGATCCATATACCACATCGACTCGAGCGTCATGGAACGGTTCCAATAGTTTCTCGTAGTCATCTGGGCTATATTCCAAATCCGCATCTTGAATAAGAATAATATCACCAATAGCCTCCACGAAGCCCAATACCAAGGCCGCACCCTTTCCATTATTGATAGGCGCGTGTATCACATCGCACCGCTTCTCCCATTTTTTTAATATCTCGCCCGTACCATCAGTCGATCCATCATTCACTACAATGATTTGCTTCTTCCAGTCTGATAGTTTTTTTGAAAAAACCGCAGACAAAATTTTATCAATGGAAAACGCTTCGTTATAGACTGGTATAATAATAGAAACTGTTTTCATATTATTAGGCGATAAAATAACCCCGTAAAAATGCGGTAGCGGACAAAATGAAACCCACCATAAAGATCAAAAATGCTAAAATCTTTATCCACATATTATGCATGCTTCCGAACATAAAAAAAAGAGGAAAAGCAGAAAGCACATATCTGGGCAATGAAGAGAGGGTACCAGTGAGCGTCGGAATAATAAGTATAGCCAACGAATATATAAGATACAACATTCTGACATGGTGTTTATAGCCCCACCACAAAACCCATAATCCTCCTGACAGAACAGCAAATTCAAATACAGAGATCGCGTAGGTAAGCGAAAACGGAGAAACGGAAGTAAAAATCTTCATATATCTCCAAATAACCTGTGGCAAAAAAATCAATGTATTACCGCTCCGCTCCGCTCCAAACGCTGGCTGAACGTGAAAAAATGCAAACGGGTCACCGATTGAAAAATACAAATATGCCATATAACTACACAATCCTACTGGAATCAATAAAAGACTCGCGAAGGATAATATGGAACGATTCCGCAACTTTTGAGAAAAATATTCACAAAGAATCGCAGGAAATAAGAATATCCCAAACATCCTTGTGCCGCTAGCAAGGCCGCCGCTAATTCCAGCTAATAACCACCACTTCTTTCTCGAAGAGAATAAACACAAAGCAGAAAGAAATAGAAATAAGCTTTCCGTGTAAATTGCAGAGAAAAAAAAACTTGTCGGAAATACAAGAAACAGTAATAACCCCCAACGAGCAGTCGACTTATTATAGTCTTCTGCAAGAGCGTAAAACAACAATATACCCAAATAAAACGATATATGGGAAATTATCAAAGAAACACTTATGTCATTTATACCAGTTAATACCGTAATCCACCGGATGAGCAACGGATACAACGGAAAAAATGCCTGTTGGTAAGGTCCATATCCCCCTCTCGCAATTGTGAGATAATATACACCGTCTAAATTTGCCCAATAAGAAGGACCCAAAAACCGCTGATAAAGAGGCCAAAATGCCGGAGCAACCGATTCAATAATCCATAGTGCCACTCTCCAAACAATATACGCAGCACTTACGTTAATTACTATCCCCAAAGGCTTTTTCATAGGCCCCAACAGTCGCGCCCGCTGTCTTTCTCCAGGTGAATTGTCTGACCCATGTAAATTGTTTCTGACGTAATTTCTCCCGTTCGCCGATGGAAATATTTATTGCAATCTTGATGCCCTGAAAAATCGCATCTTGATCTGATGCGTCTACCCTTATCGCCGGCCCGGCAATTTCGTCTAAACTTGACCCTCGTGCACAGATAACCGGACAGCCGCTCGAAAAGGCCTCTAACACTGGTAATCCAAATCCTTCTGCGAAGGATGGCTGAATATATGCGGTTGCCAGATTGTATATGGCTGCCAACTCAGCATCGGTGACATAACCGGTTCGAATTATATCAGCATCTGCCTGAATTGCATGAATCAATGCATTGATACGCTGCGTTTCAGATAATGCATCGCTCTTGAACGATTTACCAACCAGAACAAGTTTTAAGCCTTTCGGCTTAGCACGCAATAACCCTATAACATTTTTATTCCAATTTACATCACCAACATACAGAAGATATTGCGTTGGCAACTGATATTTTCTTTGTACTGAAGACAGTTCTTTTTTGTCATTTATTGGACGAAATATGTCACCGGGCGCAAGATAAACCGTATCAATCAAAGCATCCGGAACACCTACTATCTTCTGAATGTCTTGCTTGGAAGCAAAGGAATCTGTAATAATCCGTCGTGCACCCCGAAGAGATGCTCTCTGTATATACCATTTCACTTTCCCACGAACACCGCTGGGAAAGTATTCAGGATACACCAAGGGAATAACGTCGTGCACGGTCACTACCACTGGTTTGGATTTCACCAACGGGAGAGTAAGAAAAAATGGATCGAAGTAAGGATAATGGACTATATCAGCACTTTTGGGTACTTTTTGTTTTCGGGTAAAAAAAGAATATGAATGTTTATTTTCATATTTCTGCAACGCCTCTATTAATAATCCTGTATAGGACCCAATGCCTCTATCTCTGTGCTCGCCCTCCAAAGAGGTGGTATCAATGGCAATATGCATATCTTCTGAGTATACCCAATCCCATCATGCACGACAAACTGACGATCGAGATTAAATCTGCGCCAACCCTAATAGGAGTTTCCGCAAACAGAACTTCAATCGCGTGAACTCCCTTTCTCGCCGAGAAAAATATCGTCCCGTCTTCGCTATAGTTAATAAGCTGTTTATTTCCATCAATCATAACGACCCATCCCGGGAAATACAGACGATTCAGCCGAATCACAGCATCTTCTTCGATATCCGCCACGGCTCGCATAGTAAGTGGCGTTTGTGTTTGCACAATTATCGTTCCTTTACCTTGCAATACCTCAACGGATTGTGCTGCACGACTTGATTTCCAAGGAGACCATACAGTAGAAAAACTATTGCCGAGCGATGATGTTCCGTCGGTAAATTCCCTGCGCGACAAATAGTAGGCATCATCACGGTCCATGTAGACAACTGGGTTCATATACTGCAACGAAAACCCGATACAGAGAATCGCAAGACCAATCGCAACCCATCGAGCACGAATTCGATAGCTCACATATGCGACAAAAAAGCCAGCTAAAGGCATGACCACTACCAATAACCTCCATGGATACTGCACAAACTGCAAAACAGAAAAAAACTCCCATAAGGGGAGAGTTATGGTCTGCATCAACAGAATGACAAATAAAAACAATACGAGACCTCCGCTCACCAGTATTTTCAACCATCGTTTTCTTTCAAAAATATTACATACGAACGCAAGGAAAGCCGCCACAACCGCTATGACGCCTAATTGCTGAGACATCTCCCCGTCAGGAACGCCTACCTGTGAAAAATTAGTCCCCCAGGAAGGAATCAGCAGCTGGGACAATTCAGGAAAATGTTCACGAAAATTTACGACGTTCAAACCCACCATAAAGTTTCTTTCCAAGATAGCGGGTATCCAAAAATATGCGGATAAACCAAGCCCCATCATGGCATATCCGAGATATCGCCACCTTCTAATGAACAGATAGATAACTACAATAGGAAAGAAAACAATAGAAAGAATATTGTGAGAAAGTATCATTCCTGCAGTTGCCAGGCTTATAACGATCTCTCTCTGGTGCTCCACGGCTGCCAATAAAAGCATGAACCAGGCCATGAAGATCACTTCCCCGATAGACCCACGAACATATAATTCCACAAACCAGTAAGGAACAAAAAGAAATGCGATGGTTCCTACTGCACCTGAAAACTTTCCAAATATCTTTGATAGCCAAACATAGCAAAAAAGACCAGCGGAAAGATACCCGGCCGCCAGAGCCAACTTGAACGAATCAGTCAAATTCCAACCCAAAGCATGAAAGAAAACACCGATGTAATTCGGAAGCGGGTAGTGAAAATTAAAAAGAGGCAAACCGTATCCGCTGTTTAAACCAGGCGCCCACCGCGGGAACCAATATCCTGACCGCAGCATAGTCTCAAATTCATAAAACCGAATCAAATGGTATTCACCATCATGAGTCGGAATAAATCCCGGCCTCAAAAGAGGCAATACTGCTGCTATTGATGCGAGCATTAAAATTAAAAATACGATCTTCGTTTTCATACTTTCATCTCAATGCTATAATTCCCATTTGATATACAATAACGGAGAAAACGACACCGACAATATATAACGCATTGATCTTGCCCTCTAGGCCAAATAGCAACAAGAGCACCAATATTGCGGTAATATCGAGCGAATACCGATATCCGAACTGCATCCACCCGGTACTATAAAGAAGAAGACTGGGAATCATTGTGATAATCGCAGCAACCCAGAGAGATAAGATATACGGATCAATTATCAATCGCCCGCGAACTCTACGCCAAAATTTTGCTAAAAAGATTGCCAGAAAAGGAGGCGTCAGATAGAAAATCGAGCTTCCCTTCAGGTCGAAATTTAATCGCAACCCATGGCTCCAATACAGGGTAGGCAATTCAAAAAACATATAGCGTATATTCGTTGCGACGTGAGATAGCGACATAATTCCGTATCGCTCGCGCAGGGATGACAGATTTGGCGCTTCGGTAATAAATCGATACCCATATTCCAGTGGATTTCCGAACCGGAGCCAATTATAGAGAAAAAATATGCCGGTAAAAATACCTAACGGTATTCCGAATATCGCTATCCCATTTCGAATAGCACGCACTTTCTGCTTCCATAAGACCATTGCAGAAAGAAAAAAATCCCAACTATAAAGCAAAGCCGGTATACTAACCAGTAGCACAATCGTTGCCCGACCCATCAGAACAACTCCAAAACATAACACCGAAAAAAAGTATGACCACTGCGTCCGTTTTTTTTTAAATACGCTGTATATACCAAGTGTGCCAAAAAAGTTCGATACCATCTGGTCTACGTGCCAGACCGAACCGAGAGTCCCCACATAAATATGTGTTGTCCCAAAGGCAAATAAAAACAACGCTAACCACAAAGACGACTCTGACAGATAAGGCAAAAATTCCTGTTTTATGCGCCGCAGAAGAAAATAAAAAACTACCACATCCGCGCTCGCAAAAAACAAGGTTAAATAAAGCGGTGGAACGAAACGCCCCTTTATGAGCTGAACCGGAATCAGAAACAAAGCTGGCAACATGCCCCATGGGGCATACCATTTGCCGCCATATTGCACCAAATCATATGTCACCGGCGGATTGACGATATCAAAACGGCCTTGCCGAATCGACTGCGCCAACGGATTAAAGTAATCCAAATACCATTTAGGCTGAAACGAAAAACCGGTTGCAATACCAAAAGACAGTACAAAAACTGATAGAAAGAGTACAAGTGGTACGCCTATCTTTTTCATAATCGATATACCGTAACTCTGTCATCACGATAGGAAACCGTAAGATTCGTATCAAATACAGATCGGTCTATGATATATCTGAAATTTGCTGGCGGATGTGTCGGAATAGCAATATAATCAATGTTGTTTGATTTTGCATCATGCAAATCAGTATCGCTTTTTGCCTCAAAAAATCTCGTCGCATTTCTTCTTCGCTCCGATATAGGGTACCCCATCACCTCACCATAATACGTAGCGCCGAAATAGTTTCTTCTGCCGGCAAGCGTCACCGGATCGAGTGTATCTTCCCGTGAAAGAAAAACGGCGTTGGGAGATGTACTTGTTTTAATCCACTGCATAAACGCATCTGTTGGTGCATCCGGAACGGCAAACTGAAAATCATTTTTCACCGCCATCATGTCGACGACGCCGGAAGCCGTCAGTAAAATTACCAACACCAAACTCGCGCATTTCATACATACATTTCGCCTCCACATTTCTATAATTGCATATGCGATAAAGATGTTGGTGAAAATCAAAAAATAATTAATCAGTGTATGATTATGATCGATTCTATAGCTAAGCTGAAACACGTTCGCTATAACAAAAAGCGGTACTACCGACCAAAATAATTTTCGTGCCTTTGGAGCGGCAATTGCTATGGCATATGCCAACACGAATGGGGCAATGCCTAAATTTTGCCACCAATACGCGAAAAATCCGGCTACAGTCAGCGGCCGTGGCGCTAAAAAACCGGGATTTAACCACTTGTATCCCAAATCAGGGTCACGATACTGCAAAAGATCCGCTATTCTGGGAAATGCCACGAGAAGTGCCGCAACATACAATGCCGCCAGTCTCTTCCCCTGATGAAAATATATAAACAGCAAGCCGATCACGATCAAGTTTGCCGCAAAAATCAGTGTATGAATCCAGAAGATCATACCCAATAATAATCCTGTGCCAATAAGCGCAGTAAGCGGAATTTTCCTCTTATTCATGAGCCGCGGCAATAGATAGACGATTACCCCAAGACTCGTCGCCAATGCCACAATCAGATGCCGTTGATTCAACAACACGTTCAGCGTAAAAAATAGAGAAATAGTCGATCCGTCAAACGGCCCTTTGTTCAGATAATCAGGCAAATACCAAAACCGCCGTATAAGGTCAGGCCCGATACTATTTTGCTTTATAAAATCCACGAATGTCAGATTGCTATGAAAAATAAATAACAAAACGGAAAGTATTCCCGTAGTGACATTTCTTCCGAAGAGAATACCGGTAAGCCGGTAAATATAAAAGAGTGCCACGGCAAAGGCAAGCGCACTGAGTCCGTTCAGCGCAATATCTATGCGTATACCTGCACGCTCCAATAGGCCGACGGTTAAATCAAAACCATAGTGGTACGGGAGAGGCCTCCCGGGGAAAAAAGGCAGCTGAGCAGGGAAATTATTACCCCAGGAAAATGACCGTATTAAAGAGAGGTGCAACCCGAAATCTCCCAGCTGGTGGCGCGCAATGCGGAACGCATGACCCGATGCATTGTAGCCGAACGATTTATTCATCAGCCAAAATGCAAAAAGCAAGAAAATGCCAAATAACAGAAGATCACTTTTTTTTATGTGCTGCATAAAGTCCCATAAAGACGGCGGGCGGGATAAATGTTACCAGTTTTTTTGTAAGCGGCGTAACCCCACCCCAATTGCGATGATACACAAATGGAGCAAACCGCAACGGTAATCCAAACGCGAAACCCAACGTCGTTATCTGCAGCCATGACCACGGAGAACCAAGCGCTACAAATGTCAGCGGCCAAAGCAGGTACCATGCATATATCTCTTCTCGGATGGGAGAAAGAAAAAATATCATATACATCACGATGGCGCACCATCGCCAAACAGATTCCCATCGTATAGGCTTCCCTTGCACAACCATCGCAAAAGTTACCACATAGACAGGTAATAAAAACACCGTCGCAAATTTAATCAATATTGAAGCCAAAAGTGCAACCAGTGACCAATACCATCGTTTTCTCGCTATTAACTCAAAACTTAACAGGGCAAAAAACATCATCACAATGTCATTGTGCCCGCTCCCCAACGTTTCGATCAGAACCAATGGATTGAGACCGAAAAACGCAACGGAAAATGCACTTTTAGACCTCTTCCATACCAAAGAAAGAACACCGACATAAAACGCGGCAGCAAACAATTTGAACATCCCGATAGTGAGCAATAGATTGTTAAACCCCAAAATATATGGTACTCCGGTCAACGCAATCCATACGGGTCCATAGAGCGCAACCTTATTGGAAGCATGAAGAAAACGCAGCATTGGTTCATTTGGGATATCGATCGGCATAATGAGATACGGGTTCTCCCGATAAAGAAATGTGATTTTTGCCGTCGCAATGTAATTAAATACATCATAGGAAAACCCTGGAAACGAAAACAGCAAAATTGCGGCGCTTACCGACATGAGCACAATGACATGTTTTAATAGCATCCGCTTCCGATATATCTGATACAAAAACAAAATATACCCTACAAATAATAATGCCTGGAGCGCTACGTAGGAAACTGCCGCCCACGGACGCAGTAAAACAACAAATTCATAGAGTAATGGAACGGTACGAATCGGCATATTCGCGTCCACAAAACCCCACGAAAATATACCTACGAGGATAAGTACTAAGCTATAAAAAACGGACAATACAATAATGTTCATATGTGCCTACCCAAAAAGCTGCGGACTGCCTGTGTCCCTAAAATATACGCAACCGGCAAAAACGGCAGCAAAAAACGGGACGAAACCACACCAAGAGAAAGAAATAGCCCATACAGCAATACCCACCAAACGAGAACGAATAAATAAGGGGAAACCTGGAGTTTTTTCTTTAGGATAAAATAAATCAAAATCAAAGACAGCCCAGTGCCTATTGCCCAAGTTATCTGCCAGTCATCTGCGGGTATGACATCCATATTCCCCCACCATGTTTGCCACTGATTGAAAAATACAAGCCGCCATACGGAAAAAGGGAACAATAATTTACTTTTCTGGTAGAGAATAATCCACTTCTGAAAGCCTAAAAAACTTATAAAAGAATATCCGTCAAGAAATGTCCTGGTGTATGAAACTACCAATACTCCGAGAGATACCGGCAACCAAAGAAACAATCGCCATACTGATGAAATCCGCTTTTGAAAGATCAAAAATAATACGAAAGTAATACACAGAAGAAATGCCGGAAAATGCGTTTTGGTCGCCATAACAAGACCGAGACATAATGCAGTAAACATAAAGCGCTGTTTTGGATATTCCACAATAAATACATAGAGAGAAAGCAATATGAACGGCAGTTGGATAATGTCCAGAAGCGGCGCGGTAGTCAGCTGGTTAAGAAATAAAGTATCCGATGAAAAAACAGCAATCGGGACGAGCGCCCATGCGGTTGACCGGAAAATCCTTTTCCCCAACAAAAATAAACTGACGAGCGTAACGAGACCAAAAGGAATCGCAACAAATTTGTCATTTTTTAATATCGAGATCGACGCGGCGATAAAATATTTCCCGAGCGGCGTCGTCTCGGAATTTACCAATATGGGATCGACGCCGTGCAAATATGCTCCCGCTGCATAGCTAAATACCGTCTGATCCGGTATTATTGCCGGGTCTTTCGTTTTCCGGTATTGAGATTCATTAAAAACACGTTCAAAATCCTTGTAAATTCCCTCTGAATAATACGGATCAACGTAGGCACCGATACTTGGAAACAAAGTGGAACCAACGCGGATTACGACATACCCGGCCAAAATGCACGATACCCAAAATGAACGCTTCATAATATCCGTTTTTGTTTCGCTTCAAAAAATATTTTTGTAAAATCCAAAAAAACCGGCTCCAGCTTCTCCGGTTTCCACACATATTGAGCAGGTACTTCTGTCTGTATTCCATCTAATGTTTTCAGATGCTTTTCCGAAGCTTCGCTGATTTTTTGCCGCAATTTGGAAACATTTTTTCCTTCTTTTTCTATCTCATGAAGAAGCCCGGGGAGGACAGTAAATTGCTCATTTGATCGCGTTAATGCATCGACTGCCAAAACATATTGCTGATATTCAAATAATGTTTTTGCTTCAACCAAATATTTATCCGATAGCTGTAAATGATACTGTAGCGACGCAATAGATCCCCAATACCAGTATCGTTTCAACGAATCGGCTATACGGGATAGCAAGTAAAATTTACTTCCCGGCATTGACCCCGGATATGGCAATACATATTCTGCCCTCACGGTTGTCGTCCACAAAAACGCCGCAAAAACGAGTAATATATATAGAAAATATTGTTTTTTCATTTTTGGCGTACACGATACTTTTGATACGCTATTGGATAATGCAGTGCCGAGAAAAGCGCGAATAAAAACCCATATATGCCATCGAGAAATCCTTTATGTCGTAAAAAAATAGAGAGAAACGTCTTTACCGGCATAACTATTTCATATTGGATATAGGAAGCGATATTTTTTTTCTCGGCCACTCGAGCCAACTCATCAGCAGTCAACGACGTATATGCGTCAGCTTTTCTCCAGTAGTCTTTCATAGTTCGATAAGAATAATGCTCTAACGGTTCTTTCAGATATCCGACAGGACCTTCCACCACTATTTGTTCGTGGATATTTTTAGCGGGAAACCAACCCTTACCGCGCTTAAACAGACGCATCACATAATCAGGATATTGTCCGCCCTTATGAAGCCAATGTCCAAGAAAATAATTCCTTCGGGAAATATAATATCCGTTTTCTTTTGGATTACCGTCGATCATTTTAATGATCTCATTACGTAATTCATGCGTCACCACTTCATCGGCATCCAGCTGCAAAATCCAAATTCCGCTGCATGCATCCAATGCCTTCTGTTTATTTATGTGAAAAATCGGCGGGTTGGTCGTTTCAATGATTTTCGCCCCGAACGTCTTGGCTATGAGAACCGTATTGTCTCTCGACCCTCCATCAACAAGCACAATTTCATCCGCCCATCCGGACACCGACGCCAGAGAGCGCCCGATATGCGCTTCTTCATTAAATGTTGCAATTGCAACAGAAAGTTTTTTCATAATATGAGTAATATCGCTCCGACCACGCTTATGGCATTCGCCGCCTTTCGTAATTTCGTTTCTTGAAAACGAACTTCGACCTGATGTTCCCCTGCCGGAACTTCAAACGTCATAAGCCCTCGCCATTCCGGATTCTGAAATTCTACAAAAACCGGCTTTCCGTCAACTGCCACTTCCCAACCCGGAAAATATAATGTATTTTCGACCAACTTCGCCTTCTGTGATGCAATCACACGATACCTATGGCGTGTCGTTGATCGGGATAATTCGGTTACGGTCACAAGCCCCTCGACAGCTTCGAGAGCCGCTTTGGACCGAGCCTCCATAAATCTTACAGACCAAATGGGGCTGCTTTCCCCTGTGTCAGTGGTCCCCTCATAGACACTAGTATAATAACTTTCCGGCTTTATACTATACGCTTGGGCGTGCCACATGGGAAACGTGAAGGCAAAACTCGCGAGTAGTACGATACCGCAAAACATTATTCTTGATGTTTTCCTTACCGATGACACGACCACTCCTCCCAAAGCAGATACAAAAAATACCGTAAGGGTTAATAATCTCCAAGGAAACTGAAACTTCTGCAAAATAGTAACCTGCTGCCAAATGCCGGACGACCAACCAATCATAAGAAATATTGACAATGCCAGCGATATGAATAAGGGTCCAATCATCCACCGTATCACGTTCTTTTTCGATCTGAAAAAGGTCACGGCACTCGCCATAATCACAAACCACTGAGCCATACCCAATTCCTTAGGCAATTCATTCCCTCCGCCATAATTCCAAGGCGTAAAGAAAAATTTTTGTATTGGCACAAACCGGTCCGAAAAATCACCCCTGGTTACAATATCCCGCAGTGTGTATTTTCCTTCAAAAAATGCCGGAACCCAAAAAAACGATGCCAGCATAAATCCGATCGCAATAGACCAGACCCCAAAAACGATAAACCAACGGCGTTGGGTGGTCTCAAAAAAGTTCAAATATACCCCATAGAGAAATATCACAGGAAAAAACATTAAACTTATGGCGTTATGCGAGAGAAGAAGCCCGGCAGTAGAAGCCGCGACCACCATACCCCACCGACGATTGCCAGAACGCGCCAGCTTTAAAAGTCCCCAGAGCACGAGCGGAAGAAAGACAAACGCAACATGTTCCCCTATGGCTCCGCGCACGTACAAATCCACAAAACGATACGGAGCAAAGCCATACAGCACTGACGCGGCTAGTCCAGCAATGCTGCCCCATTGAGACCCTGCCCATACGAACATTGCGATCATGCTTATTATATACGCCGCTGCAAACACCAGTTTGGTCGCATCAACGAATGAAAACCCTACAAAATGAAAAAACGACGCGACATATGATGGCAACGGATATAAAAACATGAGAATCGGATGTCCGTATCCCCAATTAAGATTTCCTGCCCAGCGAGGAACAATATGCCCTTCGGAAAGAGACTGATAAAAATTCGCTATACGCGTTACATGGTCCTGTCCGTCATGCGTAACAGGTAAACCGGTATGCAATAAATCCCAAAGAGGGAGTAGTGAAAATACTATGATAACGAATAGCCACCAACGTGTTTTCATGGTTCTACGGAAACTGCCGATAATGCAGGCGTACCGTCAAGCAAATAAAACCTTGCTGCAGTAACGGCGTTATCAGGAAAATCCTTCACATTCCCAATGTATAGCGTCCGCGACGCAGGCTTTTCCTGTTTCCATATGATCGGCCGGAAATCATATTTACCAATACTATGCGTTTCCGCATACCCACCACTCTTCGTTCCTCCTAGGCGCTGATACATGCCCGGATCAAATCGCGTGTAATACAAATACATCATATAGGACTGGTATGTCTGGTCGGCATTGGAAAATACAATTTTTCCGTATTGATCTTCCCTAGCCACTGCATACGGAATAGCTTTCGATAAGGCATATAAAAAAGACCGCGACTGTTCTTTAGGAAAAACAACGTAGTAATTTCGGTAGAAAGATTGCAAACTCACAGCAATCAAGAATATAAAAACTACTAGACTCAGTGTGTTGATTCTCCTGAGAGCTGCATACACAGAGAGCAAACCAAATGCAGTAAAGATTTGCCATGTGGGCAAAAACGCGTATGAACGCATGGCATGAGGCGTTTGCGTAGCAACAGATGCGGGTAGCGGCCCAAGAACAAACCATAAAAATACAAGTTGTTTTCCGCGCGTATTAATATCGCGGTGGAAAAGAAACGCAATAATTCCGATCAGAATAAATGGAAGTTCCCAAACATATAAAAACCCCATATTCGGTACCTTAAATGATTCTCTACCCGAGTTAGTAAAAAGCCATTTTATCTTGAAGTGGGATACATAATTTTCAACAAATATTTTACCGTTCGTTATCTTTTTTTGAGTCAAATCAAATGCACTTGTCCCCTGAAACCGTACCAGAGCCGAGGGCGAAAAAATGGACCAAAAAATAAAAATAAGAAATGGGGTAAAAACGAGAAGCGGGACAACAAATTTCTTATATGATGCTCTATATATAGCGAGGAGTCCGAGTCCAAACAACGGCACAAAAATTTGGCCGGCATAATAACTTATGATTGAAAGAGCAAAAAAAAGCAGAGCGGTAAGCAGCCGATCTTTCAAAAAAAACATCACTCCGAGAACAAGGAACGAAAGATACGCGTTGGATTCATGACCCAATCGGGAAATATAAATATGCCAGGGACTAATTGTCAAAAGAAACGAAACGAGTAGTCCGACGTTTTGTGCATTTGCTGTTTGTTTTGAAAAAAGATGATATACGATTTGATATGTTGCCCATACTGTAATGATCGACAAAATAACCGCAGGCAGCCTCACTGCCGTTACCTGAAGATTAAAAATCGTAACGAACGGCACAACAAGCAGTAAGTACGTTGATCTGCGCCAGTCATCGTACGCGCGCTGTGATATGAGGGGAAATACCCCGTACTCATCTACGCCGATTTTCGAAACGGAATAGGCGTTGTATCCTATGGACGCTTCGTCCATGGAAGCGCTCGGTGGCACGTTTCCCAAATTCCATAATCTCAAAAAGGCAGCCAAAGTCACTATCGCAATCAATAATAATTTTTTCATGAAAGTTTTTTTAAGAGCGTAAATATCCCCATTTTCGGCAAGCTCCGATTTGCCGAGATGTTGCTCGATCCGATCTTTGTAAATTCTTTTTTGTGCTGGATATACCATTCGTAATTTTCAACGAATGAATCTATATTCGTTTTTCGAGGCTTCCATCTCAACTTTTTTTTGATTTTGGTCGTGTCTGCATACATCGATTGGCCTATCATCGAATACTGATAAACCCCCAAAGGGGAAACATTGAGCCGATCCAGAATGGCAAGTGCGACTAACGCAGGAAATTTTGGCAATGAAATGATTTTCGACGAGCTTTTTGCATACGCTATAACGCTCTGATATAACTCTCGAAGCGTCATAACGCCGTCCCCACCAATAGTATAGATATCAAAACCAGAAATACTTGCCGCTTTCTCAAGAGCAGTGCACACATCTCCCGCATCGACAAACTGGTACTTATTCAATCCGTCACCCAATACATAGACATTGCGATTTTCCGATATAAATTCAAACAGAATAGCCTGAAGCCCCAATCTGCCAATACCTGAAATCACCGGACAGCGGAATATCTGTATATTCATACGGTTTTTGTATTTCTCAAGTTCCTCTTCGGCCTGCTTCTTGCTTTTTCCGTATGTTTCCACTGGAAGAGTATGGGTGTTCTCTGTCACAGGCAAATCTCTGGGCACACCATAAGTCACATTGCTGGAGGTAAATATGAACGATTTTACACCGGTTCTTGCCGATTCAGCAGCCAAAAATTTTGTCCCTTCAACATTCGTTTTCCATATCATCTCATCGGAATCTGCCTTGTTTGGCATAGCGGATGCTAAATGAAAGACAATTGCAAACGGCCCATACCTATCAAAACATGCATGGATATCGCTTTGGGAAAGAATGTTCCCCTTGCAAAAGGATGCAGTCTTGGGGTACTTCTTCGTCCCATCACGATCTAGCTTGTCGAATATGACAACATCATATCCACCTATACGCGATAAATACTGAACAAGATATGAACCCAAAAAACCCTCTCCGCCGGTGATAAGAACACGTTTATTATTCATGCATGGTCAGTCGGCAATTTTTATAGCTTCTTTCCCGTCCAGATAACGAATCGTCATGAGGCCGGGACCCGGAATTTCACCCGGCGTGCCAATGTACAGCACCGTACCGTCTTTAACGTCCGTGTCCCAATGAATGGGACGGAATTCGTATATATCAAATGTATTTCGCACCTCTGCAAATCCGCCGGACGAAGTACCTCCTTTAGCCAGATACTTGACCGGATCATACTTCAAAAAATAGAGAAAAAACATATGCGGCTGCTCAAGTTTTGTGGAAACAACAATTTTTTTATATCTGTCTTTCTGTATCTTTGTGTACTCGACGGCCTGAGCGTATCCATACTGCCATGATGAAGAATATTCCTCATTCAAGTGGCCGAAATACATATGGAGATAATACAGAACATTCACAGCAAAAAGCGCGGTAACAAAAAGACGAAGAATATAATCTTTATATTTAAAATAACGCTTATAAAAATTTATCAGCCCCACTGCCGTAAATATCTGAAATGTCGGTAAAAATACGAGCGTCCGTATGGCATGAGGCAATTCAGTAGTTGGTGATGCCGCGATCGGTGCGATCAAAAACCATCCGAATATGATGCGTGCTTGTCTGCCTCTTTGCCGCGCCAATATAAACATGCCCCACAACAGGAACGGCAACTCTGCTAAATACAATAACCCCATATCAGGAGCATGATGACGCGCGTTATCCCCGGTCAAAAACAGCCATCGCAGTGAGTAATGAGAGAGATATCCACTTGTCAATGTTTTTATCCAGACGATACGCCGGTTATCGAACATGACTCCCCACGGATTATTCGCTTTCTGATCTTCTTCAAGTTTCCATACGCTTCTTGCCAATAATCCGGTCTGATCTGCCAGAGAACTGGTCCCGCGCAGCCGCATCAGCGTATTCTGATTCATAAATACCGGCACGAGCGGCGCCACAGTCATCAATCCTACGATTGCCGCTATCACTACGTTTACCCGCATCCGAAAAAGTTCCTTTCGGTAATTCAAGACGAGAATCACCAAGAGCAATGGGAGAAATATCCGCTCACTATGATATGCATAAAATCCCAAACCAAACAAAAATGCAGACACCGATAACCACCGTCTGCTTAAAACGCCTTTCAAAAAAAATACTACGGCCCAAATGTTTATCGTGACACCGATATTTGCTTCAAAAGCAATACGGGAAAACTGAATGTGCCAGGGTGAAATAGCCAACAACAACATTGCTGTTACCGGAATACCAAATAAAGACTCCTTATTTGCACGTTTTAACAATTCTTGTGTTAGGAAATAGGTTCCGATGACCGCAAGTATTCCTGCAATCACCGATGGAAGCCGAACAGCCCATGTATTTAACCCAAACAAGGCAACCGAAGGGACGGTTAAATACATATATAGTGGTGGCTTATAGTCGTCGAAAGATCGAAGCGTGAGCGGAAACCACGTACCGTACTCATCGCGGCCGGTTTTCAGCACCGAATATGCATTGTATCCAAGCGCTGCTTCATCCCAGTCAGGACTTGGTGGCACTTGCCCAAGCTGCCATAATCGCAGCCAAGCAGCAACTAAAACGATGATAAAGATACAAAAATAGGAAAATTTCTTGCTCATAATCCCTGATCAAACAACACAAGCGCTGTTTTTCCGTTTAACAATCGAACCGTGGTGATGACCCGCGCAGAATCCGGTAAATACTGCGGTTCAAGAACATACAATATCCTTGGTTCCATTTTGTCGATCCCCTGCCGGACAAACCGGTATTTACCCAACCGGTGCGGGTTATAGAACCCGGCCGCATCGAATGCCCCATCCATTGTTTTTCTGTATTCTCCAGGGTCTAATCGTTCATAAAACGCTATATACATATGAGGCCGACCGATATTTTCCGTCATAACGATAGCGTCGTATTGATTTTTAATAGGTTCGATTGCACGAATTGCTTCACGATACCCGTACTGCCATTCACCTGAATACTCCACTACATAATGAGTAAAATAGTTATGCCAATAATACGAAAAGCTAGCAGAATACAGAAACGCTATTGCGCCCAATAAAATAAATTTTTTCTTGGCCAGTATAGGATACCGAATAGCGGATAGCAATCCACACGCGATAAATATCTGCCAAACTGGCAGGCTGTTTTCAATGCGGAGTGCATGTGGCGTTTCACGAGCCGTTGCCGCAGGAATTATTGCGCCTATCAGCCAAGCAGCCAGAAACCATGCCGTGCGTCGGTCTCGCACAAAAAGCCAATATATCCCTGCAATCAATAACGGCAACTCAATAATATGCAACTGTCCCACATCCTGGATAGAAAATTTCGGGTTCCCGTCGCCACGAATAAACAGAAAACTCGGTTCAAAGTGATCCAGCAGATGGAGTAAATAGCTTTTTGTATAGCCGATGCGACGATTATGAAATATTTTAGACCACCAACTGTTTCCATCTGTCTCAATCCGGTGATTTGCAGTCTGCACGACGGAAAAGTCAGTAAAAATATTTACCTCTGCAAACCGCAGCCGCGCCTGTGGCGAAATTAGGTATGGCACGATAGGAAACAAAAATACAAAAGCAACGATTACTCCAGCAACGAATTGTTTTGTGTGGCGACGCACCTCTTTCCAACAGTAAATAATGAGTAGCACCCCTAAAATAGGTGCAAAGTATCGAGCGCTATTAAATGTGTAAATACTCGCAACAAACGGCAACCACGCGACAATAAATAAATGGTTCCTTTCTCGAGCTTTTAATACACACCAAATTCCTAAAACAACAAAAAATAACGCGGTGTTTGCTTCGAATCCCGCTCGAGACAACTGCATATGCCACGGAGAAATAGCAAGTAAAAATGAAGCAAGAAGTGATAAACGGATCAAGTGAGGTGATTTGTTAAACAATTCTCTAACAAGGAAATAAGTCAGTAAAACGGTCAAAGTTCCGGCAACAACTGATGGCAAACGTACTGCGAGTTCACTAAGCCCAAATAATGCAACAAACGGAACAGTAAGATATACTGGCAAGACCGGTTTGTAATCTCCATACGCGACAAATGCATCCAGCGGGAAAAGACGCCCAAATTCATCTCTACCGGTCTTCAAAATGCTATATGCGTTGTATCCTATGGAAACTTCATCCCAAGATAAAGACGGAGGTATTTGTGCTACCTTATAAAACCTGAGGAAAAATGCCAGAACCACTGTCAGTGCCAAGACCGCATAGGTTTTTTTCATGTTTCCTTTTCATCGAGATCTTTTAATATTCCCAAAGCGAATATGCTGGAAAGATATCCTACGTGACTGTTATTGAAATACCTGCTCGCCCACCACCAGACAAATAAAAACGCACCATATCCGATTAACAATCGGGACATTGTCCCTCGCTTCCAAAGTGCTCCTAGGCTAACGCCAAGTACCGGTATTGCCAGCACAATCTGCCAAACAAAAAAAGGATAGTATGCATGTATATCCCGGACAACACCGGCCTCTCGAAGCACCATGCCCAACCCATACCCGGAGACAGGATAGGAAAATGCCGAACCTCCGCTTAAATATAAAATCGTACTTTCAACGAAAGCACGATAATCCCACAAAAGAAACGGGCCAGCCAACACAAAAAGAACACCCGTTGCCGGTACTGCGATCTTGACAAAAAACGGCGTAATTTTCTTTAGCGATATCCACGCATATATGCCATAAAAAGGAAGTGCCAGCCACACCGTCTGTTTTGACAGGATAGCCAAACTGAATAACAACGAAGACCAGACATACCGTTTCTTTTCTAGCGAATAGAGCGAACACATGAGCCAGAAAAGGGCAAATATATCGCTCCTGCCTTCAATAAGATAATCAACAGTTGCCGGCGACAACGCAGTTAAAGCAACGGCAATGAACGCGATTGACTTATTCCTGAACCAAAAAAGCAAAAGTGCTAAAACACCAAACGCGCTGAAAAGAAGCTGCATCCGTCCGTCAAAAAATCCAAATAGGGGTATGGCTACCGCATAAAACGGCAATGCAGACAACAAATACCACGGCGGCATGACAAAATGGTAAAGTGCCGGGTTTACGGCTTCTTTACCTTCTTCTGCATAATGCCAGCTTTCCAAAGGTGTTCCAAAATATGTTTCCTTATACGGATTTTTGCCCGAAATGAGATACCGCATTGCTGCTTCCTGCTGGAGGATAATATCGTGCACCCCGTATACCGGAGCAGTTTTGCTCCGGTCCACCATAGCCGTCACCATCGTACCGCCCAATACGATCATAACCGTCACAATAAGCAAGACCAGTTTTATCTTTAGTACCCGTATTTCTTTTCCGATAAACCCGGGATACATAGAAATGAGAACATTTATAAGAAGCACGAAAAATAATATGCCGAATAACCAATATGGTGTACCCGTAACCGGAAAAATTCTATACCGCATCACCACCGGCACCGAGAGAGAGAAAAGAAGCAGCGCGTCCAATGCCAGAAGATTCATATGCACTATCGATTGTACACGTAGATGCGAGCATTTTCCACGTCTGACGTTTTATCTAATTGCCAACCGGTTAGATCCAATACCGGATGTTCACCGCCGCAAAATCGTTTGAAGCAAACAATGTCAAGTCTCGTTTTCTCCTTCATATCCGACTCACCTGGACATATTTCTGATTCGCAGACCAAAAATAATCGCCGGTAATTCGGGTCGCTCATTATCACGGGCTCATTGTGCCGCCATAGGAAGAAATACCGGTAGTGCAAATCAGAAAATGATCGGGATGCAAACAACGCAAATGAATACGGTGTAGCACCGGACTCATCTCGTATAACGTCAACGACATGGCCAATGCGGGATATATCCCGGGGTCCAGCAGTAAATACATCTGTCTGGTGGATACTCCAAACAAACAATACTATCGAGATGATAATCAAACCTTTTTTAGGGATAGCCGATTCAAGCGCTTGAAGTACACCACCCATAAATACAAACGGCAAGGGAAGCATAAAATGCAGATAATGGTCAAATACCGTCCCCTTATATAGGGATATAGCGGCGATGCCGCCGACATACCATACTCCCCAAAAAAATGACCAAAACGATCGCTTCCAAAACAGAGCAACGACGGCAAACAATTGAATTGCTATCAGCATATTACGGCTGACGCCAGGAATCATCGTTCCAAATAATCGACTCGAGTAATCAATCATCTGTTCCCACATCGGAGCTACAGTAGCCGCCCCGTTTCCACCAGAAGTCAGCATGGTAAAAGCGATTTCCCTCACATCCGCCCATGCATGGCTCATTTCATAGACAAAAAACGGCGTAAGCACGCCGAAAAAGCCAATCACACCTCCCACTGCTCCCAGAGCAAGCGGCCAAATACGGCAGCGCTTGTTTAATGCCATGGCAAGAATCAAAATCAAACTTAACCCGACAAAGATGACATTGGGGTAATGAAGCTGTACTAGAATTCCTACGACTATTCCCAAAGGCAACAACGAAAACGGAAACTGTTTCTCGTAGGCACGGTAAGCCAGATAAAGGAAAAAAATTACAAAGAGAGGCACTATGGTGGGTTCCCAAAGCGTCCGGTCAGCTCGAACGATAGACGGAGAAACTGCATACAGCCCGGCTACTGCAATTCCTATCCAGGATCCATACAGTATGGATGCAAACCGGTACAATAATAAAACAGCTAGAATCCCAAGCATCGCCATAAAAATGCTTGGAATGATGGGATGAAAACCCCCGAAGACAAACGGCAGCCCGATAATATAGTAAAAGGCCGGACCCAAAAATTGTCCCGTAAGGACTGGTGGTCCAACTAAGGGCAATTGCCGGACTTTCCAAGCTTCATAAATGATCATTCCCGTCCGGCCTTGATCACCCAGGAACTCCGTTAAGTCGTTTATACGCCACAGGCGAAAAAACCCCGCAAAGACAAGAAGCACCAATATAAAAACCTTGGTATAATGAACCTTGCTCATGAAATCATTTAAACATTATCTTCTCATACTTGCAATTTCTGTTCTTCCGGTCGCAACCGTATTTTTTACTCCTGACCTACCACATACCCATGATGGACCTGTACATTTAGCACGAATGGCAGCGTATTACAAGGCACTTACTGCCGGACAAATTTTTCCTCGCTGGGCAAGCGACCTCAATTACGGCTATGGCATGCCGCTGTTTAATTTTATCTATCAATTGCCGTACCTGATAGCGTCAGTGTTTCTTTTTCTGAACACCAGCCTTGTGTTGTCTTTTAAATACACACTGGCACTGAGTTATTTACTTTCCGGTATATTTATGTTTGCTTTTGCCAAAGCGTTCTGGAAAGATGATAAAAAGGCGCTATTGGTCGCACTTTTTTATCAATTCGCGCCGTTCCGGTTGGTTGAACTTTTTGTACGCGGAAGCTTTGGAGAGATTTATACATACGCACTGCTTCCGCTTGTCCTCTTGGGCCTCACACAAATCCGAGCATATTTTATCCTCACAAGTGTGGCTTCAGCGCTTCTTATCATCTCGCATAATTCCATGAGTTTGATTTTTTTCGGCGTTTGCGTACTTTTTGTGTTCTTTTTTGCAAAAACTGCCAAACTACGAGCGCTTTCCTTTATTGCCTTAATCTGCGGCCTTCTTCTTTCTGCCTGGTATTGGCTTCCTGCGATCATGGAACACCGATACACGTACGGCGATCTTTTCATGAAGGATATGTACCGGGACCATTTCGCTCCAATTTGGCAATTTATATTACCCAATTTCATAAATAGCCCGTTACTCCAAACCGGCGGTGTAAGCGTTCAATGGGGCATCTTCCACATCGGTGCCGTGTTCCTTTCGCTCGTATTCATTGTTCGAAATAAGCTGTCCGCCTCGGAAAAAACTGTAGCGATTTTTTCTCTTATACTTACCACTGGGTCGCTGTTTTTTATGCTATACCCGTCGATATATTTCTGGAAAACTATTCCAATCCTTCGCCAATTTCAATTTCCCTGGAGGCTTGTCGGACTTGCAGGCTTTACCACGTCATTACTTTCCGTTTATTACCTATCACTCCCAATTTTCCATAAAACGAAGGCCTTCACACTGCTACTCACCCTTGTTGTACTATCGACTTCATATTATTGGCTGCCTCCATTAGGTTTTGATCAAGTACGGGATGAGTCTCAATATTGGAATTATCCCCTGAACACCACATATTTCGGCGAAACAGACGTCATCTGGTCAGCAGGTCCCGCAAAGGCATACCCAAAAGAGCGTGTTGAGGTAGCAGAGGGAAAAGCAGTTATCTCCGCTTTTACCCAAAAATCTATCGTCCAAACACTCCAAGTCAACGCAACAACCAATGCGACTCTCGTATCACATACTCAATATTTTCCGGGGTGGCGGGTATTTGTAGATAACAACAAGGTACCCATTCAATTTCAAAACGCCAATTGGAGAGGCCTCATCACCTTCCCCGTTCCGACGGGCCAGCACACCATACACATAAAACTCGGAAAAACCAAAGTACAATTTATTTCGGAAATTCTCTCGCTGTCAACGCTCATACTCATGACGGGAGTTGTATTATGGAGAAGGGTAGGACGCACGACATGAAACGCTTTTTCCCATTGTTTGTGTTGCTAGCGATTGTAGCAATCTTTTTTTATAAAACGTTTCTTTATGGTCTCATACCGTTCCCCGGTGATTTATTGCTTGCGGAATATAAACCGTGGCAATCCTATTCTTTTGCCGGATACGTTCCAGGCTCTATTCCAAACAAAGCACAGTACCCCGACACAATCCGGCAATTATATCCATGGCGGACGCTCGCAACAAATGAACTAAGGTCCGGAAGAATGCCCCTGTGGAATCCATATAATTTCTCCGGTACCCCGCTTTTGGCAAATTTTCAATCCGCAGCATTTTATCCGCCCAACATTCTCTATGTTGTATTTCCCCAAACTGTGGCCTGGAGCATGCTAGTTATCCTGCAACCCTTACTCTCTCTCCTGTTCACGTATTGGTATATTAGAAAAATTGACGCTTCGCTACTGGCCGCAATACTTGCAGGCATTTCCTATGCATTTTCTCTATTTGCCATTGTATGGCTACAATATAATTCCATCGGGCATGTCATGATTTGGTTACCGCTCATGCTTCTTGCTATCGAATCGCTCAAGCGTCAGCGCACACGATCCTGGTTTGCACTACTTGTAGCCGCTGAAGCAAGTGCGCTTCTTGCCGGCCATCCACAACTTGGAGGCTATCTGCTTTTATTCGTTCTTGCATATACTTTTTTTCTGGCGAGGCCATTGATCAAAAACGTTACACTGTCTATGCTGTTTGCATTGGGAATCGCTGCTATCCAACTCATACCCGGTATGGAGCTCGTCTGGTACGCCGCCAGAAGTTCACATGAATTTTCCCTTATCTTTCAGAAAATACTTATCCAACCGCAGCAACTATTCATGACAATTATCCCAAATCTTTTTGGCCACCCTGCAACACGCACCTATTGGCCGCAAGACACTTTTATCGGCAAAGTCACCTATGTCGGTCTCGTCCCGCTCTTTTTCCTTTTGGCAGCATTCCGGATTAAATCGCGACACATAAAATTTTTCGGGATCTCTAGTCTCATTGTTCTGGTTCTAGTAACTGCCAATCCGATCACCTTTATCCTCTACAAATTTAATCTCCCACTATTTTCCTCAAGCAGTCCGACGCTTATGGAATTTCTGCTTGCTTTTTCACTTGCCGTCATAACGTCTTTAGGCTTAGATGGGTGGATACAAGAAAAACACTCCATCGGCAAACTCGCCCATCGGTCCCTGAGCGTCATTATTTTCTTCATCATCATATGGTTAGGCTTCCGGTCTATTGAACACTCCCGCACTGCCATGAATGCAATTCTTTATTCAGGCGTACTGGCAACAATTATACTCTCCGGATTTTTCATAGCAATAACGCGTAAAAAATTTATGATTCCTGTCGTACTACTTCTTATAGCACTGCATACAACGGATCTCTTTATCCAATTTCAAAAATTCAATCCTTTTGTTCCTGCGTCTTTTGTTTTCCCCCAAACCTCAATAATCCAGTATCTTAAAGAGCATGCAGGTAACAATCGTTTTTGGGGTTATGGCACCGCAAGTATCCAGACAAATATAGCAACCCAATATCAGATCTATTCAACCGATGGATACGACCCACTCTATCCAAAATGGTATGGTGAACTTCTCAATGCTTCAAAAAACGGCCAAATACTCAAAAAATTTACGAACGATACAAGGTCTGATGCAATTTTAGCGCAGGGCTTTGGAGAATTTGACCTGCCAAATAATCAATACCGCTTACGCATGCTTGACGCACTTAGTGTGAAATATATACTCGACAGACCCGAGAATGGCAGCACTCAAAATACACTGCCGCAAGATCGTTTTCAGCCTGTTGCAGATATTGATGGATGGAAAGTATATGAAAATCTTAAAGCCGCTCCACGCGCATTTTTGGTTTCCGACTTTGCTACGTACGCCTCACCCAAAGAATTCGAAGACCATTTTTTCTCTAAAGAATTTAACCCTTCAACGGCTATCTTGTTAGAAAAACCGATCAATGAACGTCTTGGACAAATCAACGGCACATCCGTACAAATCAAAAAATATCAACCAAATGAAGTATCACTCGATCTTGTTTCCAACGGAAATCTGCTCTATCTTTCCGATACCTATTATCCTGGATGGAAAGCATTCATAGATGAAGCAAATACACCCATCCTGAAAGCAAACTATGCCTTCAGGGCAATATACGTACCCCGGGGCGCACACACAGTTCGCTTTATATTTGATCCACTATCTTTCAAAATTGGGCTCGTCGTCAGCGTGATAAGTTTGGCTGCTTCAATTATATTCCTAAAGAAATATGAAGCATAAACAAGTATTTCTTCTTGTACTGATCATTTTCCTGGCCGCTTTCCTTCGCCTCTTTCGAGTGAACGAAATCCCCCCAGGAGTCAATCGGGATGAAGCATCTATAGGATTTACTGCGTATTCTCTCATGCAAACCGGCAACGATGAATACGGAAAACCATTTCCGCTGTCTTTCCAGTCATTCGGGGACTGGAAACTACCTCTCTATATCTACACAACAATCCCGTTCGTCAAGCTATTCGGCCTAAATGAGCTTGCCGTGCGGTTGCCATCCGTTATTGCAGGAACGCTTACCGTGTTTCTGACATATTTTTTAGTAAAGGAGCTTTGTAAAGCTTACAACCGTTATATTGCGCTTCTAAGCGCACTTCTTCTCGCTATATCGCCTTGGCATATTCATCTTTCCCGAGTCGAATCAGAATCCAATGTTGCAGTTTTCCTCACGGTAAGCGCCTTACTTCTTTTCCTTAAGGGCCTAAAGAATACACCCGTACTCCTTGGGCTCAGTTTCCCAATCTTTGCTCTTACCTACTATACCTATCACGGCAACCATGTATTTACCACACTCCTTCTTATTAGTCTTTGTGCTATATACCACAAAGATATCCCTCGAAAGCTGCCTGTTTTTGTTGGCGCAATTTTGAGTGTCGTTCTTATAGTATTTATCCTGTCTCAAACTCTGCTTGGAGCTGACAAAACAAAAATTTCCGGCATAAGCATATTTGGGAGTCCAAATGTCATTCATGAAAATATTGAGCTCCCTCGCAACCGTTCCGCCAATCCAAATGAAATAATGACGCGTTTGCGCTACAACCGTGTCACCTATGCAGTAATCACCATCACAAAAAATTATATAAACTCATTCTCCCCGAACTTTCTCTTCGTCAAAGGTGGCGGGAATGCTGCGCACAATATAAAAAATTTCGGCAACTTGTATCTGGTCGAACTGCCATTTTTTTATGCGGGAATCATTCTGCTTTTGTATTCTCTATTTTTCAGACACTCCTCATTACTAATCTGGTGGCTCCTCATCTCTCCGATAGCCGGCATGATTACCAAAGACGCACCACATACCAATCGGATGTTCGCAATTTTCCCCCTGCCGCCGATTATAACTGCATTGGGTATTATGTGGGTCATCAGCGTATGTAATAAGCGGACCGCCCTTCAATACTTTGCTGTCATTGTAATTCTTCTTGCATACTCCGTAAATATCGCCTACTACATGAATCGCTATTATAACCATTTCGCAATTGAGGAGCAGGCGAACTGGGGCATAGGCTATAAGCAATTGACTGACGCATTATTTTCTGACGCCTATCGGTCCAAAAAAGTCATTATGGCCCGCCCGGAATACTCTCCATATATTTTTGTTCTTTTCTATTCCGGATTCAACCCACTTCGTTATCAGACCACCGCGGTCCGCTATCCCCCGACCAGCGATGATTTTGTCCATGTAGCTGCCTTTGACCGATTTAGCTTCAGAGAAATTAACTGGTCTTCAGATCCCGCAGGGAAAAACACAGTTCTTGTCGCAGAAACCGTAAGCGTCCCGACGGACCTCCGAGCTTCACCGTATACTCACAGGATTAATGCTCAATGGACTCTAGTCTCTCCATGAAAAAAAGAGTCATTATAGTGCTATTGGGGTTCATTCAGCTGCTTTTTCTTCTCCCTATCCTTCGTGAGCCGTTCTATCAAAGCCATGACGGACCGCTGCACGTCGCCCGGTTTGCCGCGTATATCTCCGCAATACAAGATAATCACTTCCCTCCCCGCTGGGCCGGCTACCTCAATTACGGATTCGGTACGCCGGTGCTGGATTTTTTTGCCCCTCTTGCGGGATACCTGGCCGCTGGTCTCTATTTTCTGAATATTGATCTCACAACGGCATTCAAAATTATCATCGGCGGTTCATTTATTGCCGCACCGATATCGTTTTTTTTCTGGAGCAATTCATTTACCGCCTCACTTCTGTATGGTCTTTCACCTTATCTTCTTTTGGACGTTTTTGTTCGGGGCGACATCGGCGAAATGCTCGCCTTTGTCTTTATTCCGCTTACATTGGCTTCCATTAGCGCCATTAATAATCATGGCCGCAAAC
>JACREN010000045.1 GCA_016218255.1 Candidatus Gottesmanbacteria bacterium
GCTTTCAGTCCTACGGCGCGGATCTGTTCGCGCGTTCCGCGCCAGCCGTGGCCTGGTGTTTCATTCCAAAGAGGAGCAGACTTTTGGGCTATCACCATGTCCCGTGTTTTTTCTGCTATGTCCCGCGCCAACCGGTTTGCTTCAAGAGCCAAATTCGCCTGTTTTTCCGTCCCTGCTAAAATCACACGGGGAGGACAAAATGCCGCCTGATCTTTGCCGGATTCTACAACGATTGCATATTGGGTATGCATGCCATCATCCCATTCAATCCGGCTGGCGCGGAATTGTGACATTAGCGTCGCTGCAAGACCCGTGGATGTTTCTGCAACCTGCACCTGTGGTCTATTGTGAGAGGATTCAATGGGCCTGGAGTAAGGAATTTCCACAAGGACGCGGGAAAGGGGGGGAGAAGCGCCGTGCGCTTCATTTTCCGTCGGAATATATTCTTCCTCAGGCGTGTACATAATGTCCTATAATATCACCAGAAGGACACTGTGTCAAATGCGTCCTTGTCCGGCGACAAAAAACCCCGCCTGGCGGGGTTTTAAAAACAGCGTATCTGCAATTATTATCCGAATGAGAAAACGAAACGCTCTCATGGCTTTCAATACTCCCACTGTAATCTATCTCACAAATCATTGTCAAGCACCAACCAAAGAAAAACCCGCCCTTGACAGATGTGGATAAGTTTTTTAGTATGTGGACAACTTATCCCCGAAACAATTTAAGAAAATTTTTCGGGTAAACCACAATGCTTCTGCCCTTCAATATTTATATATATGGACCTCGAAAAGTTATGGAAACCGGTATTGGCGGAGCTTGAACTATCCGTCTCCAAAACCATATACCAGACGTGCTTTGCCCAAACTCGCCTGGTTTCGTTTGAAAACAACGTCGCGACCATAGGCGTCACCAGCCCTCTCATGCGGACCATGATCGAGACCCGCTACTATTCCCTCGTCAAAAGCGTCATAGACCACCACGCGAAAACCAACACCAGCCTGGTTTTCATGGTCTCTGCCAAGAAGGAATCCTTATCGGCTAAAAACGCCGGCCCGTTATTTTCCCAGGAATACCAACCCGTCCCCGTTGATGCCGGATCGGTTGCCCGCCGCCTCCATATCCGGCCGGAGTCTACGTTTGACTCGTTTGCTGTGTCGCCCAGCAACCAGATGGCGTACGCCGCAGCCACTGCCGTAGCGAGAAATCCCGGAAGCGCATATAACCCGCTTGTGTTTTATGGCAGCACCGGAGTGGGGAAGACCCACCTTATGCACGCAGTGGCAAACAGTGTGCTTGCCAAAAAACCCAACACCAAGGTCGTATATTGCATGGGTGAGGAGTTCTTAAACGAAATTGTAGAGGCAATCCAAACCAAAACCGCGCGCCAGTTTAAACAAAAGTACCGGAGCGCCCAACTTCTGATGGTAGACGACGTGCAGTTTATCGCTGGCAAACAAACTGCCCAGGAGGAATTTTTCCATACGTTTAATGCCGTCCACCGCGAGGGGGGACAGATTATCCTTACCAGCGACCGGCCGCCCAGCGAAATTGCCAAGCTCGAGGACCGGCTCCGAAGCAGATTCGAGGGGGGCATGACAGTCGACATTTCCGTACCGGACTTTGAGTTGCGGGCGGCAATTATCAACATCAAGTCCAAGGCGCTGGGCCTAAGCGTCCCCTCTGATGCAGCGCAACTCGTCGCGGCAAACATCACAGACACGCGCGCCATCGAGGGCTTTCTCAAGCGTCTGGCTGGCCAATCCGCGACCACCGGTCAACCGATTACTGCAGACGCGGTCGCGTCACTTCTCCGAATCAAGCGCCAGGAGGGCGCGTCACCGGCCTCTACCCCGACGGCCCCGCCGGCCCGCCGCACTTCAGCCGGAGAAATCCTAGAGGCAGTGGCGTCTGCGTTTGACATAAAGATCACCGCGCTCAAGGGCCCCAAGCGCGACCGGCCCATCGCCAGGCCCCGGCAGGTCTATATGTATTTGTGCCGCACCGAGCTTGCCCTAACGCTGGACGATATCGGCGGCGCGTTGGGCGGCCGCGACCATACCACGATTTTGCACGGGGTAGAAACCATCTCGCGCGAACTGTCCACAAACATCCGTCTGCGCGAGGCGGTAGAGGGGATAAAAAAGGCCCTGTGGCCATAAGTCGCCCGTCCGATTTGGGCGGTTATCCACTTATCCACAAGTTTAAAATTTTTATCCACCGAGTTATCCCCGAATAAAAATAGGAATTTTTTTCGGGGTAAACCCCAGACGAATGCGGCCAAGCCGTCCGTTGACAGAAGTATCCAAAAAGCATACACTTTTCCACACCAATTACTATCTACTACTACTAAGACAAATAGTATGCATATTACCGTTTTACAGGAAAACCTTTTAAGAGCGCTCATAAAAACAGGAAGGGCAATTTCTACCAAGCCCCAGCTCCCGGTCTTGTCCCACGTGCTTCTTGAAACGGAAAACGGCGGGCTACGCATCACCGCGACCAACATGGAAACCACAGAAAGCGTGCATGTGGCGGCAAAAGTGGAAAAGGCTGGCGCCCTTTGTGTGCCGTCTCGCGTGTTGACAGAGCTTGTTTCTTCTCTTCCTGCCGAAACAGCACACCTGGTCGCCGGCGAAGGAAGCCTGTCTGTTCGGTGTGCAGGATTTAGCGCGAACATCCCCGGCGTGGCAAGCGGAGAGTTTCCTCCTGTGCCGCAGATTGGAAAAACAAAAGGAACCAGCTTGCAGAAGCAGGCGCTGGTGGAGGCGCTTACCCTCGTATTGTTTGCCGCGGCCACAGACGAAGGCAGGCCGCTTCTCACGGGCGTTCGCATAGAGGACAAAGGCGACTCTGTAGTTTTTGCCGCCACCGACGGATATCGGCTTTCGATGAAAAAGCTTTCTTTGCCGCTCAAGAACAATATTCGCCTCGTCGTTCCGGCCCGTGCGCTGTCAGAAGTCGTAAAGGTAAGCCAGGAAGACCGCGACAGCGAGAGCGTTTCTTTCTTGCAGGAAGAGGGAGGCCAGCTTGTTTTCGTGGTAGGAGACACAGAGATATTTACTCGCCCGATTGAAGGAGAATATCCGAATTTTGAAAAAATTATTCCGGCCACGCACAACACCAGGGTGCTTTTTGAAAAAGAAGCGCTGGTGCGGGCCGTTAAGTCCGCAGCAATATTTGCCCGGGACAACGCGAACATCATCCGCTTTCATATAGAAAACCAATCTGTGGTCGTCTCTGCAAATACGCCGCAGGTGGGCGAAAATCAGATCGATGTTGCTGCAAAAGTAGATGGCGATGGCGGGGACATTGCGTTTAACAGCAGGTTTTTGGTGGAGTTTCTGGCAAATTTTTCAGGAGAAGAGCTGCTTTTTGAAATGACCGGCGGGCTTAATGCCGTGGCGTTTCGGCCGGTCAATGACGACTCGTTTCTTCATGTCATTATGCCCGTTCGCGTGGCATCAGGATAAACCCGTAAGAGTTCAGGGGTGAACCTTCCGGGACTAGCTCGACGCGCGCAGGAAATACCGGACGCGCTGCACGCTCTCGCCGTACCCGCTTCCCTCTATTACATATATCGGAACAAATCGCGCCTCTTCCGGGACAAATAAAAACGCCGGAACCACTGAAGATATTTTGACCTCTGTAAATTCGGGTGGTGTCTCGGGGCCGTACCCCGCTGCCTCGTCCGACAATCCAACCAGATACCCCTTCCCTCCGCGCAACTCCTGCATCGCGCGATCAAGGGTCAGTGTCTCCCGCTCTTGTTCCTGCTTGACGGCCGCCGTGGCGTAAAAAGAAAAAGAGACCACGTTGCCCGTCGGATTAACTCTCACCTCTCCAGCTGTTCGGGTGACAGAGGAAAAGAAAAAGGGGAACGCGCGGTCTTTAATTTTTGACTGATAAGAGATGACGGTAAGGGGCGGCCTGGTTTTGTCTCCTCCCTCTCCCTCCGGCCGGATTGTCTGTCTGTTGGTTTCGACAAAGGAAAAGTCGTTGGAAAGAATCCCAAGGGTTGTCAGTGAGGAAAGAACATCCTGTGGCGTGAGCGCGGGGGCTTGTTTTTCTGCGGCGGAAGCGAAAAAAGAAAACGAAACATTTTTTGATTTGCTGTTATAAGAAAGGTGTTTATCATTGTCTATCCAGTCATAGACATATTCAACCGGTTGGGACAGCGGGGAGGTGAAGCCCCAAGTCTTTGCCAGTGCTGCAGTCTTTTCCGGCAGGTCAGACGGATACATCATTGTGTATGTTGGAAGTGAAGCGGGAAGCGCCACGGCGGAACCCGAATAGGTAAAAACCACGTCGCGTCGCACCCTTCCGAATTTGTCAGGCCCGTCCACCACAGAGACCTTGCTGACGGGGAGCGGCCTGTTTTGATTTTTTCGCACAACGATCACGGCAGTGGCTGCGGCAACGGAGACAAGCAGAAAACCGATCAAGAAAACCCTTTTCATATGTTCAGTATATACGAAACTACTGGCACGCCGAATGGCCGGCAGGCCTTAGTTTCATGTCGCACTCGTTTACACTCTCACACGGCGGGACAGGGAAAGGGAGAAACTGGTTTATGTCGCCGGACTGATCTTCATAATGTAAGTGGACGTCATATGAATAGCCGGTGTGATCGACAAACCCCACCACCCTTCCCGCGGTCACGCTTTCGCCGCTCCGAACCGTTTGTATGTTTCTTAAGTGTGCAAAAAGAAGCCTTCCTCCGCTGGTTGTCCGGACGACAACGTGATTTCCATACGTGCCTCCGTCGGAGTTCCCCGGATACCCACTGTCATCTGGATAGCCAAAAACTGCGCGCTCAACCGTTCCGTCATATTGAGAATAGACGCTTGCACCAAAAAGTGACCGTTGGCTTCCTATGGTTAAAAAATCAACCGCCGAGAGCCTGGATAGGCTATGGGTTCCCACAAACGGCCCCTCACTGATGCAGAATCGCGTCGACACATCCAGCGGCCACCGGCAATCGCCCTGACACTGGGTTAATTTGCACTCGGGAACGTCCGGTGTTTTTTCACAATCAACGCCAGGACCGGCCCCCTCGCCGATTTTTTTCTGGACGTTCACCGCAATAGGCGTTTTTGTTACCAGGTCATACATGTGTTGTGGGTTGATAAACAGGGGAAGCATCAGGACTATGAGAGCCCCTATGACGATGACGGCAATGACCGCGGACTGTTCTTTTCTCCAGTCTTCTTTTCCGGTGCCGGACATAAGGCCGTTGATCCATTGGCCGGAAAAAAGAAACCCGGCAAGCCCGGTGATTTTCCCGGTAAGCCAGAACGCTGCCTGGGCGGCAGCCTGAATGGCAACGCTCGTGCCTCCGCTTACAGCGCCGACGAAAGCAGAGAGACCGAATTTGGCAGCAAGCCCAACGATCGCTTTTTTACCCACCTCTTTGGCAGTAGCGCCGACCACGGCAGACGCCACTCTGCCGCCGGTTTTCTGGGCGATTATATTAGAGAGCCACGACAGCGCCCACCCGCCGGCTTCCCCAATGGGCTCAAAGTGAACCAGGTGCGGCGGGCCCTGGGCTATCCCGGTTACGTGGATTTGTTGCCAGGTCGGCAGGCTGTTTGTTCCGGCAAGGCGATGGTGGACGAGCTCCATATAGTTGTAGACCCCCTCGTCGATGCTTTTTCCAAACAGCGTTCCCGCCACGTCGTCAAGTACGCTTTTTGCCTTTGTTATCCCGGCCGTTTGTGATCGATGCTGTTCCATCTGTTGGTTCCATCTCCTGAGTGTATTCTGAAAAAAATCAGATTGCGCCGCATTTTCTCCGATCCGGTCCATCATGGTCCGAGTCGTTTTTTCTAGGCTTCCGGTGACACGTGCAAGCGACTGGTCAATAACTTTTTCAACAAACGCTTTTGCGGCTGGTGGATTTATGCGCGCCACCATGTCGAGCATTGCATCCGCCGCAGGGGCAACCACTTTTGCAACTCCGCTTTTGGCAAAAGACTGGAAAAACCTACCAGAAGAAGAGAGCTCTCCCAGATCAGAAATATTTGCGTTTACTGCCACTGCAGCTCGCGCAAGACCTGCGGATTTTTGAACAATTTCGTCAATAGACACATTTGTATATGTTGCTTTTTCTTTGGCGATTGCGAAAAGCAAGCGCGGCTCCGGCAACTGGTCGTCAAATGCGGATTCTGCTGCCTGGTCTATAGCGCGGTTGACATGCTCAATGCGCGCAAGTATAGGTCGCTCTGTTTCTATTGCGGCGTCAATGCTCTCTGGTTTTTCGTTAATGACGCTTGTGAGCTCCGGGTGTGCTCTTGTGGCGGTCACGAGCGCCTCCCGCGCAGCCGTTTTTGTTATTGGCCGTTTTTCAAGCTCTTCTGCCGCGTGGCGCTTTACTGCTCTTTTTGTTTCTTCGATAATATGAATTTTGTTTTGGTTGACCCAATTGTCAACGAGTCTGTCGGTAAAAGCCCTGCTGTGAGACGCCCGCGTTTTTTGTTTTGCCTCCTGAAAGGATTCTGTGACTTTTTTTATGTATGCTGTTCTTTGGGTGACAGCCGGTGCTCCTTCGGGGTCAGGACGGACATTTTTTATTTGTGTCGGCAATTCGCCCTCTGCCCTCCTCAGCGCGGCCAATAGCGCCGCCCTCGCTTCGCTTGGAGAACTCAAGGCAAATTGTTTCTTTGTTTCTTCTAGCGTATCGGCCAACTGAGGATACTGCTCTCCCCGGGCCCAAATTTCCGCACTAGACCAATCGGACGCGGCGGCCTTTTCTAAAAACTCTCCAAGCGAAATTATTTCTGGCGTTTTTTCTTCACTCATGATTATCTACCGATTCTACCGTAAAAATCGGGCGATTGGGAGTCGGAAGAGGCGAGGCGCTTGTTGGCGCGGCCGTTTTTTTCGCTTCAGCATCCTGTGGTTTGGTGGTCGCGAGGCTGTGCTCTTCGGGACTGGCAATAACGCGGATGGCAGCGTGCGCCGGGCCCGCGAAAAACAGCCCCTCGCCGACCTCTGCCGAAAGAAGGAGATGTTTTTCTCCCTCAGACAAATAAAAGATCTCAGCGACCTTATCTATGGCAGCAGTGGACTGTTTGAGAAGAATTTGCAGACTGCTGTTTTGGATGATTGCTTTTCCCAGGTCGACTGCGAGGAAGTCCTCAACATCCTGAGTGATGGTTGTGAGTCCTAGATAATATTTTCTTGCGCGCTTGGCGATGGAGTGGAGAAAGTTAGCCGAATCCGGGTATTTCATCATGTACCACGCTTCGTCAACGATAAGCATTCTCCTTTTTGTTTCCCTCCGGACCTTGGTCCAGATAAAGTCGAGGATGAGATACATGGCAATCGGCCGGATTTCCTCTTCCAAATCCCTGATGGAAAATACCGTCAGGGGGTTGCGGATTTCTACGTTGGTTTGCTGGTCAAATATGCCCACTAAGCTCCCCTTCACAAATTTTTCTATGCGGTCGGCCAATCCCTTTGCGAGGGGCTCTTCCATGCCAATCAGCGATTTATACAGGTCTTCCATAAGCGGTGGCTCTCTTCCTTGGGTGGCCGGGTCGGGGGTGATGCCTTTTTGTTTGTAGGTGAGGATGAGTGCGCGGTCCAGAAGCGCGTCTTCAGATGGTGTGAGCTTGCCCATTACGACGCGGAAAAATCCATGCAGGGACAGGATTTTTTGATTGAGCTCACTCGTCTCTGGGCCCCCCGTTTCCTGCCCGCCGGCTGATGGATTTGTCTGTTTGAGAAGTGCCAGATCGAATGGGTTTATTTTTGTCGTCGTGCCAAAGCGGAACCGGATGTATTCGCCTCCAAGCGCGTGGGTGATGGTTTCATATTCGTTTTCCGGGTCTATGATGATGACCTCGGTGTCAAACATAAGCGAGCGCATGACTTCAAGTTTTACCATATAGGATTTTCCTGACCCTGATTTTCCAAAGACCACCATGTTGGCGTTTTCCAGACTGAACCTGTCAAAAATAACCAGGCTGTCGTTGTGCTCGTTGATGCCGTACAGGATGCCCTCGTTGGCTGTCAGCTCACTTGTGGTAAATGGAAACGTGGTGGCAAGTGACGTGGTGTCCATGTTTCGGGTTACGAGTAGCCGGTCTGTTCCCATTGGGAGTGTAGTTTTTAGGCCGTCTTCCATCATGGTGCCAACGCCGGCTTTTTTCGTGAGGATCATGAGTGATCCAAGCGTAGCCTCAACCTGCTTGGTGGCCTTGTTGAGATCTTCAAGTGTCGGGGCCGGGATGGTGACATATAGTCCAAACTGGAAGAATCGCTCGGATCCCTTGGCAAGTTCCTGCTGGAGGGAAAGCGCGTCTTCGAGCGCCACCTGGACAGACGGCTCTATCACGCGGCCGCGTTTCATGTCCGACTGGATGGTGGCCTCCATCTCTCCGACTTTTCTCCGCAAGTTTTCCAACACTTCCTCGCTTTTCGTGGGGTACACATACATGGCAATGTCCAGCGTATGATTAAAGGAGATGAGCGGCTCCAGCCAGTTGGCTGAGACAAATCTGGGATAGCCGGCCACAAACAGCGTGCGGCAGTACCCGTCTCCAATTTTCAAATGGTCCCAGTCTACGATTATGGCAGAGGGCGCGACGATGTCGTTAACCGACAGTGGACCCTCGGGTTTCTCCCTTGGATCAGGTCGTTTGTCCTCGGGCATAGGATTGAGCCATTTAGTAAGTATGTTTTTCGTATCCATAGGTTGCGCCCGGATTATATATGGAAAAAAACAGCCGGGTGATCTGTTCGTTTGTTAGTTGGGTTGCTCTGAGCCCTGGTTTTGCCAGGAGTCGGACGATATGGTCGCGTTTGGGCGTGAGAATCATAAGTGCGCGCTCAAATATATACGCCATGGGGTACGGCAGGCCCTGTCTTTTGTTGCCAAAAAGGACGCCGGCAGATGCTCCCAGTTCGAGTCGGGAAAAAGGGATGATGATATAGAAGTTTTTGTCCAGCACCTCTTTTTCTTTTACTGTGGCCGCGACGAATCGGCGGTAGCCCTGGATGCTGTTGGCAAGCTTTGGGTTTTTTTGTTTGTCTTCCTGTTCTTCTAGAAGCTTTAGGTATGCAGTCACGTCTTTGTGCTGGGTGCGGATGAGTATCTGGATCGGGAACGAAAGGGAATTAAGAAGACCCGCGTAGCTGGTTATGATTGTTGCCTGTTCTCTCTCAGACAAAAGGCCGAAGTTTACCGCAGTGGTTTGCAGGACGAGCGCTGCTGACCCGTCAGCAAACAGCACAATGTCGTGATCTATTGCCGCAATTTCGGTAAACTGCTGCGTTGAAGACCGGATAGGGATAATGGGCTTTGTCATAATTGCCCCCCAAAAATTTCTTTGGCTAGTTTTTCTCGGGATAGCTCCCGCTGGCTCTTGGCGGTAATTTCTATGGTTGGTACGAGTGTACCGGATACCTGGATTTGAGCGCGGTCAAATGTGTATCTGTTGCGCGGGTCTTCCACTTCAACCAGATACGTGCCGTTGGGAAGCGGCGTGGATGCGGCAAACTGTCCGAGTTTGTTGGTTTTGAGTGCTCGGAGCGGCGTGCCTTCGACATCCCGCACGGTTATCAGTACGCCTGCGAGCAATTCATTTTCGTGGTTTTTGATTATGCCGGTGACTACATTGGGAAATGTGGTAAGGCGAGGCAGTCCGGCTTTTACCGCATCTTCTGCATTTATGATTCGTACGGTTGGTTGAGCAGAAGCAGTGGGCATTGGTGCTGCAGTCTGGGCGACTGGCGTTTGTCCTGTAAGCGGTTTTGTTGCTTGCTGGCGCATCGCTGCAATCTCGTTTTCCATTGTTGTTTTTTGCTGGAGGGCCTCGGTGAGTTGTTGCTGTAGTTCGAGGATCCGCGATTCTGTAAGTGTTTTGCCGTGGAGTTCCTGCTGGAGGGACTTGAGTTTATCCTCGAGCGCTGAGGTTTTTTGTTCCGCCTCGATTACTGCTGGGTTCGCGATCGGCGAAGCTGTTTGAGTAGCCACGCCAGACGGCTCATCCATCCGTTTGCCGGTGACGGAAGACATCGGGATTTTGCTGAAAACATCAGGAAGGCCGCTGTTGACGTATGTAGGCTTTTGTTTGGCCCCAAAGAAGTCAAGGATCCATCCAAAAGGATTAGGTGTGCGTTTGCCGGACAATATGGTGTCATATTGAGTTGGTGCCGGTGGCTTGGTCTGAGTTGGCTGAATGATCGGGACAAAAGGAGAGATGCCGGATGACCGAAGGTGGGGTGCAGAAGCGCGCTTCGGTATTTGTTGTGCTGCTGAATGCGCGAAGGGCGCAGGCGGGGCGGCAGAAAAAAGTTGATGAATGATGGAAAAAAGAGATGGAGAAGGTGCACGGTTTATCAGTGTGGGTTGATGGGCCGGCTGCTGTTGTGGTTCCTGAATTGGTTTTGATTTTTGCCAAAGGTATTCCGTCGGGCTGTAAATGCTTTTGAAAAACGAAAGCACCCATATATCCATGGGCCGTTCTTCTATTGGGACAAAGGCCAGACCAAACCCCAGAAGCGCACTGGCAATGGTGAGCGGCCAGGTAAAGAAAAATGGCAGCGGGAGCTTATAGCATATATAGGCGGCTATAGCTCCTCCGGCTATATACCCAAACTGCTTGATTGTCATGTCTCCGATGAGGCGGAATTGAAATGTGGTGACATTTTGGGGAACTGGATGCTGTTCCATATACAACCATTGTAAACAGTATTATTATGCGGTTCAATATCACAAAGCGCATCAGAATCGTGAAAACTCCCAATCCGAGTTTTCACAAATTTATTGTGTTATCATAAATACATGGAGTCGTCGTTTACGCTTCTTGAAGTAAAAAACAGCCGTGACAGCGAGGAGGTGCCTGCTGCCATGGAGCAGGTGTTTGCTGCTCTTGGGGCCGGTGGAGGCCATGGCGGATTGCTCGCGCGCCTTTTTGGCCCTAGACACGCGCCGAAGTATTTCAGTTTTGAAATTGTATCAGTAAATAGTGGCATCCATTTTTTTGTCGGTTTGCCTGATGGTGTGCGGACATACATGGAGAGCCAGCTTACAGCTCAGTATCCCAAGGTGCTGTTGTCAGAGGTGTCTGATTATGCGCCGCATTTTTTGGCATTGCCTCATGCCGCCGGCCAGCTCGTATTGACAAACGCTTTTTACTATCCGCTCAAAACATACAAGGATGTGAAGGATTTGGATATTTTAGCGAGCGTGTTGGGTCAAATGGCTAAGTTGCCGGCCGGAGAGGCAGTGGCGGTGCAGTTTCGTTTGGCGCCTGCCGGTAATCGTTGGCAGCAGACGGGGGCGGCGGTTATTGCCCGGGGGATTCCGGATCCGACGTCAACCGTAGGGCGCACCAAAAATCATCCGCATGCCCGCATTATCGAAAATAAAATTTCCCAGATGGGACTTGCAGCAGCAATCCGGATTGTGGCAGTGGCTGCGTCGGAGCATCGGGCGAAGGAATTGTTGCAGACGGTGGGTGGTACCTTTGGCGTATATACATTGGGAGAGGGTAACAATCTGGCAGTGGCAACGCCTGCTTTTTGGCAGAAGAAAAAGTTGGAACAAGCCTTTGTATCGCGGAGCGCTGAGTTGGCACCCAAGTTTCAGGTGTTGACTGTATCCGAACTTGCGTCACTCTGGCATCCGCCGGGGATGGCACTATCCGCCATAAAAAATATTTCTTGGGGTGCGCACCTTACCGGAGAAGCGCCGGAGAATCTTCCGATCGGGACAGAGAGTGAGGAAGACAAAAAGCGCATAAATTTTTTTGCCCGCACGGAATACAAAAATGCCACAGCTACGTTTGGCATCAAAAAAGAAGACCGCAGGAAGCACTTATACGTAGTGGGGAAAACCGGCACCGGCAAGTCTACGATGATAGCAAATATGGCGATCAATGACATGAGAAACGGAGAGGGCCTGGCCGTCATTGATCCGCACGGAGATCTCACCGATACTCTTCTGGACTTTATTCCGTCATTCCGCGTAAATGATGTGGTGTATTTGGATCCTTCTGATGCGGCGCATCCGTTTCACCTTAATCCTCTGGAAGTGAAAAATCCGATTTACCGGGAGCTGGTTGCATCTGGCATCGTGTCGATTTTCAACAAGCTGTATGCCCACAGCTGGGGTCCGCGGCTTGAGTATATACTCCGCAACACTATTCTTACGCTCTTGCATGTGCCGCAGGCGACGTTTTTGCAGGTGCCGGAACTTTTGACGAATGAACATTACCGCACAGGTGTAGTGGAAAAGCTTCCGGATCAGGTGCTCAAAAATTTCTGGCTCAATGAATTCGGCAAGATGAGTCCGCAGCTTCGCAGTGAAGCTGTGTCGCCGATACTTAACAAGGTGGGCCAATTCTTATCTTCTCAGACGATCCGCAATATCATCGGCAGCCCGGTTTCCACTGTGGACCTGGAGACTGCGATGAATGAGGGGAAAATCGTCCTTGTAAATTTATCCCAAGGAAAGCTGGGTGAAGACAGCAGTGCGCTTCTGGGTGCTATGATTATTTCCAAACTGCAGTTGGCTTCGATGAATCGAGTGTATGTGGCCGAGGGTGAACGCCGCGATTTTTATCTGTATGTGGACGAATTTCAGAATTTTGCGACCAATTCGTTTATCAAAATTCTTTCAGAAGCACGGAAATACCGTCTGGACCTGACGCTTGCCAACCAGTATATCGGACAAATTGATGAAGAAGTGCAGAAGGCGATTTTTGGGAACGCCGGATCTATTGTCTCGTTTAGTGTTGGCGCATCGGATGCGCGGCTTCTGACGCGGGAGTTTGGGCTCAAGTATAAAGAGGAGGAGCTCGTCGGCCTGGGAAATTATCAGGTGGTATTAAAGCTTTCGATCGACAACCATACGTCCAGCCCGTTTTCCGCCACCACCCTGCCGTTGCCGCGGGCCAAAAATCAAAACAGGGACAAAATCATCCGGGGAAGCCGGGAACGGTACACAAAAGAAGTTCGTTAGAAGGGCCAGTTGCTAAGTAATTTGTGTTGCTTGCATTACTATGAACATCGCTTTGCTTGGTGGTTCATTTAATCCTCCACATATCGGTCATGGATGGATAGCCAGGCAGGTATTGGATTTTTGTGGGGCAGACGAAGTGTGGCTTCTGCCAAATTATAATCAGAGTCCTTCTAAGGATGTGGCATCGGTGCCGGACCGGTTGACTATGACCCGGCTGCTTGAGGGAGATAAAATTCGGGTATCGACCATGGAGATTGATAATAAGTTGGACGGCGAGACAGTACACATTTTGCCTTATTTAGCAAAGGAACATAAATTTTCCTTTATTATTGGCTCCGATCAGCTGGCGGGATTCCGTAAATGGCAGGGGTGGCAGAAGCTGCTTATTGCTTTGCCGTTTTTGGTGTTTCCCCGGCCCGGATATCCGGCAGAGCCGGTGGAAGAAAATATGACGGTCGTTGAGAGCGATCACCTGGTGACGGCAAACATATCCTCAACCATTATCCGCACGCGTATCGCCGCAGGCTTACCCATTGGCTCCTTCGTGCCGGAGGCGGTGGAAGCCTACATCTCCAAGCACGGCCTCTATCGGTAAAAATTTTATTTCATCCTTAGTTGGGTGGGGAATTTGACTTTGGCGGTCCGGGGGGGGTAAACTTCGGAGTGCAAACCATTAAGCGGGAGCACTCTGGCGCTCAAAACTTGATGTTTGCGAAGTTCGCACGTTGACATATGCAGTTGAGAAAATCCTTTCCGATTGACTGGTCTGATATGATTTGAAGTCCGTTCAAATCAGGTGCCGACCGGTCAATTTAGAAACGAAAGGAGATCATTATGACTGACTGGAAAAAAAGCAGAAAAGCCTGGAGGGGTACGGGAAAATCAAAAAAACACAAGGGCTTGTTGATATAGGGTTGCCGAAACGCAAACGCGAAAACCTAGAAGTGCACACTTCTGTTGAGTCACATTTTGTATTCATGTTTGCGCAATAAAGCACCTTCGGAATTGAACACAATAACCAACTATGGAAAAAAGGAGTTACGTAATGAAACCGAAAAGCAAGATAACAGCGAGGTGGGTAATTGTGATTTACCTGATGGCGCTTTTTGCCTTTGGGTTTTTCGGGACCCCGATATGTACAATAATCGGACTCTTCCCGCTCGTGTGGATCTTACCGTTTTTTGATAAGATACTGGACGAGATAAATCGACGGTTATAGCATAGACAACTGCATACAACGAAACGCCGCTCCGGAGCCGGAAGAATTGATTTCATGCGCGAGCATGGAAAGTGATTTTTCGGGTGTTGATGGAGCGGTTTTTTGATGGCTGCTTAATGATTCCGCTCAGCGGGAGAGTTTAGCAGCCGATCAAACCCCGCAACCTGCGCCCCTCCGCCGCGAGGACGCAGCCCTCGGAAGGAGGTAAGCATGGTGTGGGGTTGTGGGCTGTGCAATCACGGGAATATCTGAATTCTTGCATCCCCGCGTTTGAGGCACTACAATAAGACGAGTTGGAGCAATTATGGGCTATAAAGAAAAAGAGGCTGATCCATTATCTCTTGTTGCTACTGTTATCGAAGCGGCAAACATGGGGAAAGGCGTTTTCGGTAAAGATGGGCCGGTATTTCGAACAAAAACACCAGCCAAAGACACTGGTGGGGCGGTGCAGCCAAAAGATAAACTGATGCAGAGGGCGTTAGCCTCAGAGCATCGTGTCAAACCAAAGGCAAAACAGGAAACTCCCGAGTGGGCGAAAGAAGTGGTCGAAGGACTTAAGCATGGGGATTTGCCTCCGGAAGCGAAAATTACACGGGCAGCAGTTGAGTCTCAGGAGATCATCGTAAAAACGAAAGAGGCAGGGCAGGCTCAATGGCTCGTTGGAGAAAAAGGAGTGCCGGAGTCAGAGTTAATAGCGCAGGTTGTGGCGGATATCAGCTCTTCAAAATTAAACAACGATCCGGATTATCTTTTGGTTAAAGGTGCACAGCTGCGGTGGGCGATGAGAACAGACACGCCTCCGGAAGTTCAGGCAGAAGCGCGGCATTTCCTCAGGAGGATTCATCAGAAAGTACTTGAGCAGCAGCAGGCAGCTGGGAGGTTGCCGTTGGAAAAAGTTTCGGTTTTGGGTCAGGATGTGTGGTCTCCGAAAATAGAGGACGGCAAGGTGCAATTATCTCCTGCGGAGATGGATTTATTTAACACCATCGGACACAATTTGACCGGCGTTGAGTCTGGTATGGCGGCTACCGGCAGGACAAAAGGTCGTGGGCCGGATTATCAATGGAATGATAAAAAAGAAAAATTACCCAAGGGAAAAGCGTACGAATCGCTGAGAAGAAAGCTTGAAACATTTAACGCTCGGGCGGCCCGTTTGAATGGAGCTGCGCTTGACAGGGAAATAATCGAGGCATTTCACGATATTACAAGTGAGCCGGTTGATCAACTAGATAGAATCCCCACCTTTTTAAAGCGGCTTGGCGATAGATTTAGTGAGCTTTCAGAGTCGCAGAGGCGGGAAGGACGCGGATGGAGTAGTTTGTGGGTATCAGAGCCGATTCAGCAGCGCTATTTTTTGAATTCTTTTCTTGAAGTTCGCCGAACACAAGACCGATTAAGCAGAGAAACCATGCTTTTGGATAATCGGTTTAAGCAATCTGTTGAGCATCAGTTCCAGCAGCATATCAGCTTTTTGGAAAGCGAGGATTTTCGTACTAACGGCATGCGGTTTTATAAAGACCGTGCCAACTGGGAGCGGATTACCCGAGAGACAGGAGTCCGTATCGATGGAACACGCGGTCATGGTCCCGAGGACCACCCAATGTACAAAGAGTTTGCAGATAATAAGCAGTATGAGAGACTCCGCTCGGAACTCGTTAAACAGCTTAACGCGACGGACATGTTACAGCGAAATTTTGTTTCCTGGGAATTGGGAAAACAGGAAGAAATGGGAGTCGGACTTGAAGGTTTTGCCGAGCCTGGCCTATTAGCCGTGTTAAACGACAGAGGATTTAATACCGATACGCTTGATACGCTTGAGCGCTTGGGCGAACACGTTATGTATGGGCACGATGGAAAACTCATCAATGTGAGCGGCCCGGTATTGCAAAGGTTAAAAAATGATGCAGTTCATCAACTTTGGGGTTTTCAAAAAGATAGGCTGCAGGCGAAATTTCAGGAAAAGTACGGCGCTGGGGCAGTGCTGACGGAGCAGGATATCAAAGCAAGCGTTGACGAGATGTATATGTGGTCAGTGGTGACGGGTCGAAGAGCAGAGTGGAGCATGCGTGGACTAGCTCCGCAGCAATCAGGTGGCCGTGGAACCAATCCGCATCAGTATGCAGGTGAATTAGGAGGGGATGCAAAAATTAAACAGGCGTTGCGGCCGTTTTCTCAGTTGGAACTGCGGTGGGCAACTGCCAGCGACGTGGCAAAGGCAACCATAGAGGAATATGCAAACTTTCATGCACGCAGGTTGGGGGTTGATAAAGAGCTTGGACAAATGATCCAACAGCAAGTAGTGGGGAGCGAAGAATATAATAATCTTGTCAGGCTAGCATTTTCCATTACAGACGAATCCACAGAAGACAAGATAAGTGACGCCTTGGGAGTTTTTAAGTTTGACAGAAAGGGTAATCATATTACTCCACCAAGGACCATTGACAAGGTAAATAAAGATTATTTATTGAGGCAGCTTATCTTCCGAAAGGGGCTTGAAATTGGAGAACCCAGTGCTGTGGCGGGATACGGATATTTTGGTTCAGGATGGAACAGAACAGAAATCATTCGGTCGTACGATGAGATTTTTGGAAAAAATCTTGCTATAGGCCTGCACGAGCGAACTGCAAAAGATGTGGCAGGATTATTTGATGCAGATGTGGTTGAACATAAAATAGAAGAAGCAAAACCTGACCCCAAAAATATGGAAGAGATTCGAAAGGGGCTCATTCGCGTGGCTCCTGATCGTCCACAGGACGAGGGCATGTTGGTGGCAATGGCACGATATTCACCAACGCACATTTGGGAATCGCTTCACACTAACCTAGAGCACCAATCTGTTGAATTTTTCAATGCACATGCGCAGGAGTTTGATATTTTTAAGCATGGTGAAGAAGCGACGCAAGCAATAACGAAAGATCGTCCGGATTTATTAATGAAGCGGTTTCTTCTTCGTCATAGGCTTATAAATAAGGCTCTCGCAGACTGGGAGGATCCGCAATACGCACGGTTGCCCAAGGATCACCCTGATCGATTGCGCCACAAAGGGTTGTCGCCCATCGATTATTCTCGGGATGTTACTGATCCACGACAGATAGCAGTAATAAACGAATGGTGTAGACGTACGGAAACAGACCCGGGCGAGTATTTGAAAGTCGCAAGAGAATTTGCAGATTTTGCATTGAAGCCCGAGGTGCTTCACGAAGCGTCAAATCCGGTAAATGCCTCTTTTTTTCTTTCGGTTCACGCCGTAGATCCACGATTCCATCGCGTCGATGATTTTTCTAAGCTGTGGCAGAATCAGGAAACAGGAGAGTGGGTGGATAAGCGAAAAGAAGAAATTGGGCCATGGTCTCAGCGCATAGCGAATTCTAATGGATACGGAGCAGGCGCAGGACTTCATCGTTGGGTGGGTGATCAGGTGAATGTATGGAAAGTATTAGCTCCGCACTTGCACCCGCTTTTGGATGCAAAAAATGCAAGAGAATTTGAAGAGCATCTGGAGCCATTTGTCGAAACGATAAAGTTCACTGGTGGCGGAAACGCAAAAGCACTTACGGCGGAAATGTTATATTACACACATATAAAGATAAATCAGTTGGATAATTGGAAGGATTGGCTTGGTATGGGCGGAGATAATTCATTAACCATGGACTCTGTGGCTGAGCGCATTGGCGGTAAAGGATTTCAGGTAATTAACATGAGAGAGGCAGAAGAGTTGGAGCATCATGCAGAAGCGGTTGCAGGTCTAAAGTTTCATAATTTTACTCCTCATTTTGCTCATGAATCAAAAAAAGAACTAAAGCAGATTATATCAATTTTTGGAAAAGAAGTACCCGCAATTTGGGTATACAGGTTGTGGGCGCTGTCGGGGTTAGTTGGTCTCGGAGCAGCAATTGCCGTTATAAGCAAGGCGTGGGACAGCTTTAAAAGTGGCGTTTCAGGAGAGTCTTCGCATAGCTCAAATTAGACAGTTAAATTATGGCCGGTGCGATGGTGATTTCCCCCCTCCGTCTGGAAACATTTTGCCCCACCAGTCTTGTGGTGCCAATCCTTTCAGGTAGTATGCCATGGTAAGTAACTGCATCACGCCACCACCTCCACCATCAAATCCCATAGGCATAGCTTTTGTCTTCATCATTTCTTTGACTGCGCCAACGACTGTAGGAATCGCAAGGATGACCCCTATAGAGATGAGACTGGTGGCAACACCACCCACACCGCCCACACCCAAGACGGGCTGAGGTAGAAGCGGCGCGACCCACAGGCCGCCCTCCGTTACGCTTCGGACCAGGATGTTCGCTAGCAGAATGAAAAATCCGGTTATGGGGAATGCCGCCAAATTTGCTACCAGATTTTTTATCCAGTTGGAAAACATTTCACTTCCGGGAAATACATCAAGAAGTATCTGCACCGGAGCCGTGATGACAGCCAGAAGTATCTGGATATAGCTCCCCAAAAGCATGAACAGAATTCGGATAAAGGCAAAAAGATAGACAAGGGCAAGAATAAGCTGGAACAATGGGCCGATGCCCGCAGTATTAAAGAGCAGTCCGGCTAAAAAGTCTTTAATAGCTTGTGTAAATTGGCCACTCAAAAGGTCCGGAATTACCCAGATCGATGGGTTCATGTCTTTAATTGGTGTGAAAATACCCATGAATAGCGTAAAAAATCCTCCCTCGGTAGGGTTGGAAACGCTACCTGCCAGCGCTATGGGGCCGAAAGAAAGCTTTGTAATGATATTTTCTGCATAATCCGGGAACCCCTGTTTGAGGAGTGCGGTAGCCAGCACCATAACCAGATACATAAGATCAATCATAAGTCCCACGATTGCATAGGAAAAAGTGATGAGGACGAGCGTCACTACCACGCGCGGGAGGGAATTTTGTACCGTCACCACGGTTTTCGGATCTATCTTTTTTCGGAACATCACCATAAAGCCTACAACGAGCATAAATATAGCCAGAAGCACATAGGAGATGTTGCGGAATGCTTTCCAGATGCCCAGAAGCGGGACGAGGCCGTTAAATCCTACGCCCGTCGCTGCATACGCGGGTTTGGGTATAAATCCCAATGTGTGTCCTGTGTCCGCCAGCCACAGGCCAAAGTCTGCAGGTGGCGTGCCGTAGAGCATCGCCATGCCAGAGCCGATGTTTGCCAGTGCGCTTTTCTGGAGCAGTTGTGCATGGATATCCCGGTTGTTAGTGCAGGCATCAGGACCGAAAAAAGGTACGATAGCGCACGTTATGCTCATGATGTTTCCGTAAAAGGTATTGGAGATATGCGGAAAGATACTGACGGTGTTATTGATGATGCTGTCGTCGTTGTCCAGGCCAAAGTTTTTTCCGACCCACGCGGCAGACGCTGGCTGGGTTACAGTCAAAATCCATGTGGTGAAAAGGAACATGAGGGTCAGTCGGAATAATGCAGTCATGCGTTGCATATGGGTATTATATACCAAATCTACTGGATGTTCAGGTTAAAATTTGTAATTCCCGTTACTCCGGTAAACGTGGCGACTGTTCGGAGGATGAGGTACGCGGCCACGATGACGACGAGGCCGATGATGGCACTCGTGATAGTCCCGCGGGCCTCTTCTAATTGTTTTTGGTCGCCCGCGGAAAACAGGAATTTAAATCCTCCAACCAGAAGCATGATGAAAAGGGCAATGCCAGCTATCGATACAATCGCCGTGACGAGGTTCGTAAACAGCGTTTCAAAAGAGCGGATGGTTGCTACCCCGCCCTCTGTATATTCCAGTGTTTTTGCATACACACGCTGCATACTCCTATTATCTCGCAGAAATTGTGAGGTGGCAAGAGACGCCTTTGTCTCAGTATGGCTTGGGGAAGCTCAAGGTACCGCCGATGATTTGTACCCCCAGGAAGTTCTGGACGAGCACCATCATGGCCCATGCGGCGCCGACGATGATCAGGCCGACCACTGCATGCGTAATTTTATTCCGTGCGGATTCCATGTTGGCTTTATCGCCGCCAGAGGTTATCCACTGGATGCCGCCAAGAATCAAATAAAAGAATGCCAGAAGGGCGGAAAGAATCAAAAGTACGCCGACTGCTGCAGAAATCAGCATACCGACGTCGGTGATATTAAAGAGTTTTTGTCCTCCGCTTTTCGGATCGACGATGCTGATAGATGGGTCTGCTGCAAATACTTTCATGATTCCTCCTTACGAATAATCGTATTATACCTTACTGTTTATTGTTGTGCAAATATGTCTGCTTGTCAAGCCGCTACTTTGTGACCGTCTGTTCTATGGTCGGGATCGGCAATTTGGGAAAATCCTTAAATCCTACGAATTGGGCGACGGTAGTCATGACAGCCCAGGTTGCTGCTACGATCAGAAGCCCTACGATGGCATGCGTGATTTTGTTGCGGGCCGCCTCAAGCGAGGCTTTGTCTCCTCCGGAAGTCACCCACGCCATAGCTCCGGTGAGAAGGTACAGAAACGTCAGGAAAAAAGTAAAGATGAAAATCAGTCCGACGGTGTTGCCGATGAGGCTGCCCACGGCAGCGGTTCCCTGTTCTAGTTTGGGGCTCGTGCCACCGCCTAATTGATCAGGGAGGACGGGATTTCTCAGTTGTGCCAAGAGATTCATAGATTATTTGAATTGCAATTGTTTTATGACGGTCGCCGGGTCGCTGACTATAATATCATATCCAAAGAACTGCCCGGCGAGTGCCAGAATTCCCCAGCCTGCCACGACGACGACCAGGCCGATGAATGCATTATAGAGCCGGCTTTGTGCTTCCTGTAGTTTTGCTTTGTCTCCTGCAGCGGTAATCCAGGAAAAGCCACCGATGACGAAGTTGATGAGAAACCATACTGCAGCACACACGGTCATGAATCCGATGATGGCAGATATAGTGCCGGTGACTGCAGCGAGCGCACTTTCTCCTGTAAATGCTTTTGTGCCAAATGGCCCTAAGCCCTCGCCGCCGATGCCGCCGAGTGGTGTTGATTCCATATTATTTAGGTCCGTAAATGCGCGGGTTCAATATATACATCGCGTCGCCGAATATGATATAGCCAAAAAGAGCAGCTAGGGCAAATGATCCCACGATGATGACGAGTCCCAAAAGTGACTGCCAGATGCGCGCCCAGGCGGCAGATAGCGTTTTGGAATCGCCCGCGGCACTAATATATTGGTACCCTGCGATGATGAGGTTCAAAAATGCATAGATGCCGGCCAGGATAAACACAAGACGTAGGATGTTGCTAAAAAGAAGAATAAGTCCGCCTGCTTTTCCAGCAGTACCCTCTATGCCGCCGTATTTTGGGAGCGGATTGGTGACGGTGCCAAACAGGTCTTCTGCAAAAACTTTTTGCACTATGTTCATAGAGCTATGGTATAACCGGAGCCAATAAGTTGACGCCGGTCAGTTTTTCTAATACTTGTATAATCCAATATGACGTGACCACAATCAAAAGCCCCATGATGGCGCCTGTGATCGTTTTTTGTGCTTGTTCGACGCGCTTAGTATCTCCTGCTCCAGCGCCTACTATAAACCCAAACCCGCCGAAAATCAACAAGAGGAAGCTGATAACGCCTGCCAGCATGAATGCGTTCCATACGATGACGCTGACCAAATCTCCGTAGGTTGCGAACGATTTAAATGTGGGAGAGAGGTCTTTTATGTCGACGGCAAACACGCGATCCATGATTTTATCAGGTAGTGAAATTTTGACGCGTATTACGCATTTTTTGTTCTCTAAAAGAGAACATGTCAAAATTCTACTACCTGATTAAGTGTAGAGAAGGTTTCTTCGCCTGTCAACACAGTGATACAATACAGCTGAAAATATGAACCTTCTCGAATTGATGCAAGAGACGAAACAGGATGTCGATTCTGCGCTGAGCAAATTTTTTCAGAAAAAATATCAGGAGGCAGAACATATCCATCCGTCAACTATGGCGCTTGTTCGTCAGATTTCGGAGTTAACGCTTCGGGGCGGTAAGCGTACCCGGCCATTTCTGTGTTGGGTGGGATATCAAGCAATAACAAACGACAAATGGCAAATGATGCATGAAATACCGGATAAATTACTTCATGCCATGGTGGGATTGGAGCTTTTTCAGACCTTTGCCCTTATCCATGATGACATCATAGACGAAAGCCCCCAGCGGCGGGGCGGGCCCGCAGTGCATGAACGATTTAGGTTATCATCTGCCAGCTGTCAGCTGTCAGCCAAAAATGCAAAGCACTATGGCGAAAGCATGGCACTACTTGCCGGTGATCTGGCATTGGCATGGGCGGACGAAGAGATAACTATCAGCAAGAAGGTAAAGAACAATGAGTTGTTGCGGATTTATCAAAAGATGAAGGAAGGGGTAATATTTGGTCAGACATTGGACGTGATGCGGGAGTCTGGGGCCAGCGATATATCAAAAGAGCGGGTGGATGAGTTAAAAACTGCGTGGTATAGCGTGGTGCGGCCGCTTCAGATGGGCAGCAGTTTGGCCGCAGGCGTGACGCCAAAATACATGCGCTTTTGGGAAGCATGGGGAGTGCCGGTGGGTATGCTTTTTCAGTTGCGGGATGATTTTTTAGACGGCGCAGTTGATGAGGCGTCTTTTGTGAAAAAGGCAGAGGTACTGCAAAAAAAAGCACACAGGGTGATGGATGGTGCAGCAATTGCGGACGATGCTATGGCGCTTCTTAGTGATATCGTTCAATTTGTCAGTACCCGCAAATCGTGATATAGTACCAGGATCCATGGAAGATGTTGACTTCATCAACCGAATTCTTCATCGGGACAAGCGGGCCATTGTGCTTTTTTACCACATGTACAGGCCCAAGCTTGCCCGGTTTATCAAAAGCAAAGTTGCAAATCCCCAAGACGGGGAGGAAATCCTGCAGGATACGTTATTTGCGTTTTTGGAGGCGTTGCGTGATTTTGGAGGCAGATCCTCTATTCAGACGTTTCTTTTTTCCATTTGCCGCCACAAAATTATTGATTTTTACCGAAAAAAGAAGTTAAAACAGGTAGTATTTTCTCAAGCGCCGCAATTGGAGGCGCTTATTTCTCCGCTTTTGACTCCCGAAGAAGAGCTGGATGTGGTGATGCTTTCGGAAAAAATTCACCGGGTCATGCGGTCGCTGGTTCCCCAATATCGCACCGTGCTTCTTCTTAAGTATTTTGAAGATGTGTCGGTTGATGATATTGCGGATAAGTTTGCCATTACCTTTAAAAGTGCGGAATCCAAGCTGTTCCGTGCGCGGAAAGCGTTTGTAGAGGCGTTTTTATCGATATGACCAGGTAGTAGAATTTCGACACGCTTTTTTCTTTGCCTGTGTCGAGCAAGCGACTTGGTTACGAAAAACTTTTATACAAGGAAAGGACGTTGAAATTCAAAAAGCGTAAGAGGCAAAGGTCGAAATTTCACTACATGGTATGAACGATGCCACATATCAAAAGTTTTTGCACCGATGGGAACAAGTTACGGATTTGCCTCCGCAAACCGTTGGCCCTTTTACTCCGTATTACAAACGGGCAGTGAAGCGGCTCAAGGTTATGCCTTGGCCGGTGCTCGTTGGGGTTGGTCTTGTGAGCGCGATTGTCCTGTACGTTGCGCTCGGGTCTGCGGTCACCCTCGTGGCCTCTCTTCTTCAGCGAGGGTTTTAGCCATTTCTTACGACATTATATATATGGATTTAACAGGAAATCTTCTTGCTGGAGGCGTTGCGTTTGTTCAGAATCTTACGGGCATAATGATCCGTCCGTACGAGACATACCGTAGACTGGTGGCCCGGCGATCTTTGTGGGAACTGGTATATTTGGGGGTGCTTCTTTTGGGGTATTTCACTCTTGCATCTCTTGTAAAAACATCGGCATTCCGGCCGTTTCTTTTGACCAGGCAGTTCGTGGTTTTGGCTGCCGCTGCCGCAACAACGTATTTGGGAGTTGTGGGAATCCTGTGGGCCGTCGGGAGAAAGCTCGGGGGAAAAGGCACATTTACGGGCATTATGGTTGGTTGGGGGTATACGCTCGTTCCGACACTGGTATGGTTTTTTATCACATCGCTTCTTTATGTTGTTTTGCCGCCTCCCAGATCGACCAGTACTCCCGGAGTGATTTTTAGCATTGTGTATCTTATTTTTTCCGTTACGCTTTTTTGGTGGAAGTTGATATTGGCATATCTCACGCTTCGATTTGGATTGCGTTTGGATTTGCAGAGGATTATTCTCGTTGCTTTGGTTGCTGTGCCGATCGTTTCGATCTATAGCGTGGCGATGTATTGGTTGGGTATATTCCGGGTACCATTTTTATGAACTTGCGGACTCACAAGACGGTTACCGATAGAAGAAAAGCTCTTGAGAGGGAGCTGGCGGTGGATTTGAAAAATATAGGACATTTTTCTCTCGATGAAACGATGGCATCTTCGCGCAACTGCGAAAATATGATCGGAGTGGCTCAAATTCCAATGGGAATTGCAGGCCCTCTCAAAATCAGATTTCAGCCAAAAGAGTACTACGTTCCGCTTGCCACGACAGAGGGGGCATTGGTGGCGTCGGTAAACCGAGGATGCAAGGCTATCGCCGAAAGTGGCGGGGCCCTCGTACATGTTGAGCGTGTCGGCGCATCGCGTGGTCCGGTATTCCGCGTGTCAGGACTCGATCAGGGGAGACAAGTGATGCAGTGGGTTGCAGCGCACGAAAAAGATCTGTATGTTTTGGCGTCTGCGGTGTCTTCTCACATTTCGCTTCTTAGCGTAGAGACGCAGATGGTTGGTAAAAATGTTTTTGTTCGGTTTGCGTTTGATACCAGCGATGCTATGGGCATGAACATGGTGACAATCGCTACGACCCGCATATCCCAGACTATCGAAAAAGAAACAGGTGCGGTGCTAGTGGCCGCAGCTGGTAATATCGACAGCGACAAAAAGCCATCGTGGATTTCTCTATATGAGGGCCGGGGACGGAAAGTTTGGGCGGAAGCCGTGATTTCGCGAGAAGTAGTGGCTGGTGTTTTGAAAACGACTCCGGAACAGATTGCAGAAGTGGGACTTCGGAAAACGCTTATCGGATCAGCCGTTGCGGGGCTTCTGGGGCACAACAATCATGCGGCAAATGTTATAGCAGCCGTTTATATCGCTACTGGTCAGGATGGGGCGCATGTTGTGGAGGGTAGTTTAACGATGACCACGGCTGAAGTGGACGAGGATAAGAATCTCTATGTGTCAGTGTATGTTCCGGCGGTTCTAGTGGGTACCGTGGGGGGCGGCACCGGGTTGGCCACCCAGGCAGAAGCGCTTCGGATTATGGGAGTAGACGGTGGTGGCAAAGGCGAGCATGCAGATGCATTTGCAGGTATTGTTGGGGCGGCAGTTTTGGCAGGAGAGGTTTCTCTTTTGGCTTCGCTTGCGACCAATACGCTTGCCTGTGCCCATCAGGTTCTCGCCCGGGGTGGCAAATAATTTACTATGGTTGGTATTGTTTCATACGGCACATATATTCCTGCATACCGCATCCGCCTTGCGGATATTGCTGCGGCTTGGAAGAAAAATCCTGATGAAGTGGTTGGGTCTTTGGGTGTAACGGAGAAGTCCGTCCCGGCTATAGACGAAGATGCAGTGACGATTGCACTGGAAGCCGCACTGAAAATTTTTGAAGACAAAAATTTCCAGTGTAAACCATCAGACATAGAAGCTTTGTTTGTCGGATCCGAAAGTCATCCGTATGCGGTCAATCCTACATCAACGATTGTCGGGGAGCTTCTGGGAGTGGGACATAATTATCTTGCGGCAGATCTGGAATTTGCATGTAAAGCAGGAACCGCAGGGCTTCAGGCTATCGCAGGGCTTATCGGTTCCGGTCAGATCTCATTAGGGCTGGCAATCGGGGCTGATACGGCACAAAGTAAACCGCATGACATCTTGGAATATACGTCTGCCGCAGCCGGGGCAGCGTTTTTACTCGGTAGCGATAAGGGGGATAGAGGCGATACGATGAATAAGGGGAAAAAGATAATTGCCGAGTTGCTGGCGTATACTTCTTATTCTTCGGACACGCCGGATTTTTGGAGAAGGGACGGGATCCGGTATCC
>JACREN010000046.1 GCA_016218255.1 Candidatus Gottesmanbacteria bacterium
CATAATGTCGTGCCAGATAGGAGCGGCGCCCGTGACGCCGGAGGTGAGGTAGGGATCCATCGGCGCATTGTTGTTGTTTCCAACCCAGACAGCTGTGACGACTGACGGGGTATAGCCTACGGTCCAATTATCGCGCTTGTCATTGCTTGTTCCTGTCTTGACCGATACGGTTTTCCCTGCGACGACAAGGTTGGATGCGGGTCCGAATGCAGCGGTTCTGGCTGCGTTGTCAGACAGAATATTGCTGATGATCCAGGCCGTTTCTGGCTTGACAGCGGTCAGTCCACTTTTAGGCGAATTTTTTTCAAATACCCGTCCGGTATAGTCGGTGACTTCCAGTATAGGCATAAGATCAACTCTTCGACCGTTATTTGCAAGCGTGCCGAATACTTTTGCCATATCGGTCATCATGACCTCGCCGCCACCAAGTGTCAGAGAAAGGCCATATCGGTTTTCGTCCTCCCAACTTGTTATTCCCATAAGTTTCCCCTTTTCAATCATGGAACGCACGCCGATTTTTGCCAGTATTTTTACTGCCGGTATGTTATAGGAGTTGCCCAGTGCATATCGGAACGGTGTTGGGCCGTGAAATGCCCCGTCGTAATTGACCGGTGCATACGGCGGGCTGCCGGGAGTGTTATAGACGATCGGACTGTCGTCAATGATTGATGCGGCGGTAAATCCGTTCTCGAGTGCAGCGGCATAATTGATGACTTTTATGGATGAGCCCGGTTGGCGGAGACTCGTTGTCACGTTGACATTTCCGTCATCTGCGAGATTAAAATAATCTTTGCTGCCAGCCATGGCCAGAATCTCGCCTGTCTTCGGATTGGTGACGAGGGCTGCTCCGTTTCCTACCCTGAGGTATCGCAGGGATTCCACCTGGTTTTTTAGTATGTCTTCAATTTTTTCCTGGATACCAATATTAAGTGATGTGATAATGCGCAGCCCTCCACGATCCACCATATGGGCACCATATCGATTTTCCAATATCCCCTTTACATACATGACAAAGTGCGGTGCGCGTATGGCGGTACGCGGACGCGCTAGATGAATTTCTTCAGCGAGTGCCTGTTTAGCCTGATCACTTGTGATATAACGGTCTTCGGTCATTCGACGGAGAACTTCCTGTTGTCGCTCAAAGGCTTTCTCAGGATGGCTTCCGAATGGGGAATATTCACTGGGAGCTGCCGGAAGTCCTGCGAGCAGTGCTGCTTCGGCGAGTGTTACGTTTTGTATGGATTTGCCAAAATATGTTTGGGCGGCGGTTTCGACTCCCCACGCAGTGCCGCCGTATGGCACTTGATTGAGATACATTTCCAGAATCTGATTTTTGCTGTATATGCGTTCTGCCCAAAATGCGAGCACTATTTCTTTTATTTTTCGGGAGAGTTTGATTTCCGGTGTCAGAAGTGCGGATTTAATAAGCTGTTGAGTGATCGTAGATCCCCCCTGGAGGCGATTGTTGAGGGCTGTCTCTCGAAGCGCCCGAAGGATGCCGCGGATGGAAAAGCCGCTGTGACGGTAAAAATCACGATCTTCGATAGCAATGGTTGCTTGTTTGACGACGTCGGGAATTTCGGATAATAGCTTTGGTGTTCTATTCTGATCAGCATACACCTCATATAGGAGTGCACCATTCCGGTCGAATATTTTTGTGGTAACTTCCAAATCGCGATTGGCCAGGAGTTGCGGATTCGGCAGAGACCCTAACCACCGGTATGCGTTATATGGAAAAAGAAAAAATAATGCAGTGACGGCGATGCCTGCAATAAATGATTTTGCGGTTTCTGATAAACTTGTTTGCAGCCTCCGGGGTATTCGATATGCCGGCCATTGAAATTTCGGAGTATGAAATTGAGGGATTTTTAATGACCGAATTCGAACAGAATATTTCCGTATTTTATGTTTGGTGAGAACTGTTTTTTTCTCGCCCATCCAATGAAAGATACCGAAACTAACTTCACGGAAGATGAAAAAGAGAAAAAACAATACGAGAGAACCCATCGAAATAAAGCCATGAGTAAGGAATCGGACGCCATCGCCGATTCTTATAAAAAGAAGAGGGAATAACAAAACAAATCTAATGAATATATTGATTTCTGTTTTATTTTGACGAATTAGCTTTTTGTGACGCGCCATAAGCTTATGCGTTATACCATATACTATGGGATCAGGGCAAGAGGATTATTTGATGAGTACGGCTTTTTCCTGGGGGTGTGGACAGTCGATACACCAGGCAGCGATGCCGTCCCGGAGTATCTGGTGCTCCTGCATCTCTATGTTTTCGGTTTGTCCCGGTTCGGCTAGATCACCGGTTGTTTTGTCTATGGCGACAAATTGTTTTAGTTGTTCGCGCTCTTTGGGAACTGTGCCGTAAATGAAATATTCAAACCGTGTGGGACACCCTTTGTCATCTCCGTCATTGGGTGGATAAAGACCGGAAACCGCGCAGATTTGAGTCCCTACGATTCCTTCTGGTTGCTTGGGCCAGATATTCTGTTTGTTCCGCAGTGAGCGATCCATGAGCTTATGCCAGATTGGAGCGGCGCCGGTGATACCGGAGACAAGCGCGGGATTCATAGGTGTATTGTTATTATTCCCTACCCAGGTAGCGACAAGTACTTGAGGTGTGAATCCGATTGTCCAGTTATCCCGCAGGTCGTCTGTTGTACCGGTTTTGACTGATACAGCCATTCCCGGAATTACAAGTGTGGAATTAGGTCCAAATGCGTCCTGACGCGCATTATTATCCAGCAGTATGTGAGAGATGAGAAATGCGGTTTCGGCAGATACTGCTCGTGGACCATTAAGAAGTAGTTGAGACGGAACATCGCGGTTCAAATTGGGATCTTTGTATTCGGAAAGAACTTTGCCGTTTTTATCGACCACTTTAAGGATTGATACCAGATCGCGCCGGATTCCAGCATTGGCAAATACGCTGAATGCAGTGGCCATATCTACCATCCGGACTTCTCCGCCGCCGAGTGCGAGCGATAGACCATAGCGGTCTGGGTCAGTGAGCGAGGTAAGTCCGAACGCGCTGGCAGAGGCAACCGTTTCCCGTACTGTATTAAGGTACAGCATTTTAACTGCGGGAATATTATAGGAATTGCCGAGTGCCAGACGCAGTTGCACCGGACCGTGCCATTTTCCGTCGTAATTGTGCGGGCAATAATTTGCCTGATTATAGTTGGCAAAGCAGGTGGGCTCGTCTATAAACATCGTCGCTGCGGTCACGATTTTTTTCTCGAGTCCAATGGCGTAGGTAATGGGCTTAATGGATGATCCGGGCTGCCGAAGCGCGGTCGTGACATTAAAGCTTCCGGACGGAGAGGAAAAATAATCCTTTGATCCGACCATAGCAAGTATTTCTCCTGTGGCTGGTCTAGTGATGAGCGAGGCGCCGTTTGATACGCTGAGATATTTGAGTTTTTCTACCTCCGCCGCCACTGTCGCTTGGGCGTACTCCTGTAGATCATAGTCCAGTGTTGTCGTGACTTTGAGTCCTCCGCGTTCCACCAGGGCTTCGCCGTATTTCTGGACCAGCTGCTCTTTTACATACATGACGAAGTGAGGCGCTTTTATCCCTGAGGTCTGTTTATATATCAATTCTTGTGATTCTGCTGCTTTTGCCTGTTCGCGCGTGATATATCCATCTTCTGTCATTCTGCGGAGCACTTCTTTTTGGCGCGCGACCGCACGTTCCGGATGTGCGCCAAATGGAGAATAGACGGTTGGAGCCTGAGGGAGACCCGCAAGCAATGATGCTTCAGCGAGAGTAAGTTCTTTTACATTTTTGCCGAAATATTTTTCTGCCGCGGTTTCCACGCCCCATGCAGTTCCTCCGTAGGGAACCTGGTTGAGGTAGAGTTCCAGAATTTTGTCTTTGGGGTAAATAAGTTCGACCCAAAATGCAAGAATTATCTCACGGACCTTGCGGGTGACGGTGCGCTCCGACGTTAGAAGTGCAGTTTTGACGAGTTGTTGTGTGATAGTAGACCCGCCCTGGAGTTGGTGTTTTGTCGCTGTTGCTACCATTGCCCGGATAATGCCGCGGATAGGGTCGATGCCATTGTGTTTATAGAAATCTTTATCTTCGATTGCGATCGTTGCCTGTTGGACATATTTGGGAATATCTGAGAGCGGTACAGGAGTGCGGTTCTGCTGGGCATAGATATCAAACAGAAGTATTCCGTTCCGGTCATACACCTTGGTCGAGAGTGGCACGTCATATTTCCCAAGATTGGCAGGGGATGGCAGGTCTTTGAAGACTAAAAGATACGACAAGAGGATAAGTCCCATGGGCAGGAGCCAAAATGTGTACATTGCCGACCGCATGCGGAATTTTTGCAGTGTTGCCCGGCATGCTTGCACCCAGGTGGTGAAGCGTTTTTTGATCTCCATAGATCTAATTATATACCTTTATCCCGGATAGACGTATATTGTGAAATAGATTACAATAGAAATACTGAAAATTTTCAAATGAAATTTCCAGCGCAAAGGAGGCACCTATATGTTTACATTACCGGATTTGCCATATGCGTATAACGCACTAGAGCCATTTATTGACGAGCGGACAATGCAAATTCATCATGACAAGCATCATGCGGGGTATGTAAAAAATCTCAATGACGTGTTAGTCGGAAACGATGCTCTGTTGGCAATGCCGGTTGAGGAATTGATGAAAAATTTGTCTCAAGTACCCGAGACAGTCCGTACAAAAGTGCGTAATAATGGTGGCGGGCACGCGAATCACAGTATGTTTTGGACTTTCATGGGTCCAAGTGCTGGGAATGAATCACGGGCTCCTCAGGGAGAACTCGCTATGGCAATTGATGCAGCATTTGGAAGTTATGCAAAGTTTCAGGAACAGTTTGCCACCGCTGGCATCAGCCGTTTTGGGAGCGGATGGGTATGGCTGGTAGCAAATGGAAAAGGCCTTAGTATCATCGATACGCCAAATCAGGATACACCGATCATGGACGGGAAAGCGCCGATTCTTGGTTTGGATGTTTGGGAACACGCGTACTATCTGAAGTATCAGAATATGCGGGCAGACTACATTAAGGCTTGGTGGAATGTCGTAAACTGGCCAGAGGTTGAGAAGCGTTTTGCATCAGCGGTATAATTAATCTCATGCTGTTTGCAGATCCTCTAAAACCTGAGCACGGTTTACCCCGCGACACGATTATTTCTTCTGGAACAGGTGAGTTTTTTCAGCATTTTGAAGATGAATGTTTTTTTCTTGCTGATGGTGTACCGGGTACTGAGCTTGCGGATGTCGCATCCCGGTTGGCTATTGAAAATGCGTTGTGGGCCTACAAATTGGTGCGGCAGCGCCAATCTTATTGGCTAAATAGAGACTTATTTGTCCGGCGGATTTTCCGTTCAACAAACATCGCATTATGGCAAAAACACAGGGAAGATGGATACGCTGCCGGATTGTACGCATCGCTTTTGGTTTGTATGTTCAGGGGTAATAATTATTGGATTGGGAGCACCGGTTCATTGGCGTCATATCTTTTTCGGGATGGTGTATTGACGGTTCTTGCTGAATCGGATATTGATGCCACTGGAAACGTGACAAAAATGGTGGGGAGAGACAGGTTTGGCTTGGTTCCTGCGATTGCAAACGGACCGTTTAAGATAGGCGATACGATTTTTTTGGCATCAAGAAGCGTGGTGCAGTCTTTGTCACCAGATGAACTGAAGAATATCCTTGCTGGTGTAGGTAATACAAAGGAATTGTTAGAACATGTTGCGGCCCAATTTTTGTCCGGTACAGCGGTTATTATCAAGCGGGTCAAAATCTAGTATACTGGTGACATGCCTGCCGAATTTTTTGAGCCAATCAGCAATCAAAAAACCCCCCCGGTTTATAATTTTTTTGATGGAACTGCATGGAAAACAAGCTCCAGTGAAAAAATGTTATCAGTCCTGTCTCCCATAGACGGATCTGAAGTCGGTGAGCTACAGGCAGTAACGCATCAGGAGATCGACGCTGTGATGGAAGTTGCGGCAGCAGCACAAAGAAATTGGGAAGCGACGCCACTCAATAAACGAGTGAGCATTATGCATCTGGTTGCCGACTGGATTCGGCATTTCGAAGATTATTTGACAACTATTTTAGTAAAGGAAATTGGCAAAACAGATAGCGAAGCGAGGAGCGAAATCAAGCGGACTGCAGATCTCACGGATTATTTTGCTGATGAGGCACAGTCTATCCGCGGTGAGACACTCGATAGCGATAATTTTCCGGGGTATGATAAGGGGAGAATTGCTGTAATAGAACGCGTGGCGTATGGTGTGACAGTCGCGATCGCCCCGTTTAATTATCCGGTTAATCTTTCTGTCAGTAAGATCGTTCCGGCACTCCTCATGGGTAATAGCGTTGTCTTTAAGCCACCTACCCAGGGGGGCATAAGCGGAGTACATCTGACCAGAATTTTTGAAAAAGCAGGGGTACCGGCAGGCGCCATAACCTGTATCACAGGAGAAGGAAATTCCATTGGTGACTATCTCGTTTCCCATCCAAAAACAGATCTTATTACGTTTACCGGCAGCAGTGATACCGGAGTGGCAATTGCACAAAAAGCGGGCATGAAGCCGATGGTGTTTGAATGCGGTGGTAATAATCCTGCGGTAGTTATGCCTGATGCAGATATGAATCTCACTGCGCGGGAAATAGTGAAGGGTGCGTTTTCGTACGCGGGCCAGCGATGCACCGCGATAAAGTATGTGTTAGGGGCACCCGGGGTACTGGATCAATTGCTTCCCGTGGTGCTCACTCAAATGAAGGAGTTGGTTCACATGGGAGATCCCAGAAGCCCGGAAACCAAACTGGTGGGTCCGGTTGTTTCAGTGCGCGCTGCTGAGCAATTTCAGCAGTGGATTGATGAATCTGTCGGGAAGGGTGCCAAAGTGGCAATAGGAGGGACACATAAAGGAAACTATATGGACCCAACGGTGCTTACCAGTGTAAATTCTGATATGCCGGTAGTATCACGGGAAGTTTTTGGTCCGGTGGTTTCGTTCATTGCTGTTCCCGGTATGGATGAAGCGATCGGGATAATAAACAAATCCTCATTTGGGCTACAGGCATGTGTGTTTACTAAAGATGAAGGCACCGGATTAGCATTCGCTAAAAATATTAACGTCGGCACAGTGCAGATAAATGGTAGTCCCCAGCGGGGCCCGGACCACTTCCCCTTTTTGGGCGTAAAGAAATCCGGATTAGGCGTGCAGGGTGTGCGGTATTCGCTGGAGGCAATGAGTAGACTCAAACCGATCGTTATTAATAAGCCTTCTTGAAAAAATTTCGGAACACGCGAAATAGTTTTTCCTCCAGTTTTCTACTGTTCAGCACTTCCATGACTTCTTCGTGATTGGTCGCGTTCGTTCCATCTTTGGCAATTACATTGGTAATCATCGAAATGCCAAGTGTTTTCATGCCGCGGTTCGTGGCGACAATAATTTCCGGCACCGTGGACATGCCAACCGCGTCTGCTCCGAACTTGCGTAGTAATACGCATTCTGCCTGGGTTTCATATGCCCGTCCGGTCACGGCAACATACACTCCCTCCCTGATGGTCGGGTCAAGCTGTCTAAAAACTTTCCGAAGTGCTGGATCGTATTCGGTACTTTGCGGCTGAAAGAGATCATTCGTGCTAAAGTCGTGATGCGGACCCGTGAGCGGACTGGGGAGAAATAATCCGATGTGAGATGTTATGACCATGAGGTCACCGACTATAAAATCAGGATTTAATCCTCCAGCAGCATTGGTGGCGATATACAGTTTACAACCAAGATTCGCCGCGACATGGACCGGGAA
>JACREN010000047.1 GCA_016218255.1 Candidatus Gottesmanbacteria bacterium
CCGGCCTGTACAAGTTGAACGGCGCGAATACGTATTTCTTCAAGTGCTTCAGGACTGAGTTTTCTGCCATCAAGTTTTTTCATGAACCCTTTATAACAGAACCATGCAGCAATGTCTAAACACTTTTGCACTGATTAGTAATTCGCTAAAATCTATCGCATAAGCAACATTGAAATAAATATGCGTTAGAAGATCGGCCAAATCCGAATTTCTTTTTTCTATAGAAGCTTTCTCGTCAGTTTCATTCGGCCATTCTTCTCTGAAAACTTTGTCAAAAAATTTTGTTTTAATCAAAGGAAATGCAATTTGTCCTTTTTCTACAATTTTTTGGTGCAATACAAGAGTCGGACCTTCACCAAGATAAAAATTTAGGAGTCCAACCATTGCTTCCACCGAAGTATGGTCGTTAGCCTTAGATAAGGCTTCTATTGAAGAAAGCAAATCATTCATATTCACGTTATTATCCAAGATTCTTTTTAGAAGCACATATATATTATCATTCTTTTTATATTTCTCTATAAAACATTTTCTTTCTAAATTATCAATGGCATAAGCAGTGGTTGACAATAAAATGACAATAATCCCAATTAAAACTAAAAGCTTTTTCATATCATTCCTTTTAATTCTGATAAATCATGGCATATAACTATCACCAATATCTATAACTTCTAGTTCTCCTCCACCATCCTTTTTCAGGCAATCCATTAACCTTTCACGTCCGTTTCTAAAAGATATACATCCCAAATTTCTTGCACCTGGTCCATGAATAAAAAAACCAGTTCTTCCATGAGCAGAATGTCCAACTGGCTGGAGGTATGCCCAGTTAGGATGCTTTGCTATAGAACCTGGAGCATCAATCTTCCAAGTTCCTCTTGGTATTGGCCCGCCATACTTTTGTTCTGATAATTCTGTACCGTTTCCTGAAAAAGATGATGAGACAAACGGATCTTTACAATTGCAATCATTATTACTGAAAGTGCATGCAATGGTTCCAAAAGTTTCAAAACGGGAGTAAACGCAATACGCCAAACCGGAACTGTCAATATTTTTCAATGGATTACTTTTTGAATAAACATAGAGATTAAGCCCCCCATTGAAACCAATTGGATCTAACCTTAAGAATCTTCCAATTTTCGGATCGTAATATCTATTCCAATTGTAGTGAAACCCAGTTTCATTATCGAAGTATTGGCCCGCGAACCGTAACTGGTTTACCACCAAAGAGCCCGCATCGACACTTGCCATACCAAATGAAGTATACTTGGCCGACCAAACCACAGCCCCGCTTGAGGTCGTCATCACCTGAGGCGTCCCCAGATGATCATTGTGGTACCAGTAATACTCGGCCCCCGCTTTCATAAACAGCGGATCAGTGCCCCAGGTTTTGACAGGCTTCCAACCGTATGTTTTGATCTCGGTGCCGGTGGCACCGTATTCGCCCACCAGGCCCTCATCGCTGTAGTGGAAGTAGGTGCGGGTACCGCTTGTTTCTTTCCATAGCCGTCGGCCTAAGGGATCGTAGTAATAAGTGGCGATGACCGTGCCGATGCCGTCTTCCACCCGCTCCAACCGATCTTCCAGATTGTAAAAGAACCGTGTAATCGTCCCACCAACGTTCTTCTCGATCATGTTCCCGTTGACGTCGTACTGGAACGTGGTGTTGCCGAAGGCTTCGAGCTCGTTGTTGGCGTTGTGGGTCCAGGGGCCGGTGGTGTCGGCCGAACCGATGCGGTTGCCGACGCGGTCGTAGTCGAACGCTTCTTCGGGTTGGTCCGGGTTGTCGGCATCGGTCAGGCGGTAGAGATTGTCATACTGGAACCCGTAGTCGCCGTGCTCGGTCTGCTTGGCCGTGATGTTGTCCACCTTATCGTAGGTGTAGCCGTAGTTCAACTGCTGGTTGTCACCGGGGTCCTGGGAGACGATGTCTTGGACGCGCATGAGTGGGTCGTACTGGTACAGGCGCTTTCCGCCGCCGGGCAGGGTCTCTTCGGCCGGGCGGTTCCAGGCGTACTTGTTGACCGTGAACATGCCCACATTGGGGATCTGCACGCCGGTGAGCTGGTTGTTGCTGTCGTAGAGGTAGCCGATGGGGATGTTGTCCGGGCCGGTGAAACTGGCCTTGAGGCCGTTCTTGTAATAGGTGTAGCGGTTGGTTTTGCTAAAGCCGGGGTAGTTCACGGTCTCGGTGGTCTTGCGGTCGGCGTCGTCGTA
>JACREN010000048.1 GCA_016218255.1 Candidatus Gottesmanbacteria bacterium
AAGAGGCATCACCCGAAGCAAAATAAGAATCCGTTAACCCGTTAATCCGTTAATTGGTATAATTGGTACATGATGCAGGACCTGAACGCCTACGCAAGCTTTCTCAAAGAGTATCTTTTTTCGCGCCTCCTTTCCTTTGGGCGTTGGTTTGAAGGCATAAAAGATATCATAGTTGCCCTTCTGGTGGTTAAACGGGGGAAGTACTCTTCCTCCTTTCTGAATACTTCTTTTTTTGTGCTCGTTGCCGCAGGCGTAATTGCCGGCCCCATCATCGCCGAGAACAATCCCTTTTCTCCTCTTTTAGGAGAAAAATATCAACCGCAAAATCAATCTACCGTAGTTTCCTATAACCCCTATGACACTGCCCTCTCAACGGTTATATCTTCCAAGCCCCGCGATAAAATAGTTGAATATTCAGTGATATCTGGCGATACGCTTGCCTCCATATCTAAAAAATTCGGCATCTCGGTCGACACGATTAAATGGGCTAATAATTTGAAAGACGATATCATAAAACCCGACCAGATTCTCAAAATTGCACCTGTAACGGGCGTGGTTCATAAAGTAGTTTCGGGAGACACGGTATATACCATTGCTAAAAAATACGGAATCAATGCTCAAAATATTGTCAATTTCATTTTTAATGAATTTACCGATCAGGATACGTTCGGACTGCAGGTCGGGCAGGTTATCTATGTCCCGGATGGTGTCATCGAAGAAGAAAGACCAAAATATTTTGCACCGACGTATGCTCAGGTTCAGGCGGGAGTTAAGGGAACTTCCAATTTTATCTGGCCGACGAATGGTGTCATTACCCAGTATCCATCCTGGTACCACATGGCGCTTGACATTGCGAGTAATGCACTACCTCCTGTCTTAGCCTCTGACACGGGTACGGTAACATTTGCCGGATGTATTCAATACGGATATGGATGTCATATCGTGATAGATCATGCAAATGGCTTCCAGACACTCTATGCACATCTTTCTGCAATCAATGTATCAGCCGGACAGGCAGTAAATCAGGGACAACAGATCGGCAACGTGGGGTCAACTGGCCGATCAACGGGACCCCATCTTCACTTTGAAGTCAGGTCGGGGGGACAACTGTTGAATCCACAAAATTATCTGAGGTAGAGACGGGGCATGCCCCGTCTCTACAATCCCAATATTCTCTCAATAGCTACCTCAAACGCGGCTTGCTTTAAAGGCTTTTTCTTCTTTACTGACTTGTCCCAAATGGCATTAAATGCCGCGGTCATCATAACCTGTAATCGTTTATTTACTTTATCTTCTGTCCACGTCTGCCCCTTCATATTTTGATACCATTCCAGGTAAGAAACAGCAACTCCGCCGCTGTTTGCCAACACGTCGGGGACGATGATGACTCCTTTTTTAGTGAGGTATTCGTATGCCTCCTCAGTCACCGGACCGTTCGCCATCTCGACGATTATTTTTGCCTTTATTTTGCTCATATTTTGCCCATTGATGACGTTTTCCAATGCCGCAGGTACAAGTATATCCACAGGCAATTCAAGAAGCTCCTCGTTTGAAATTACTTTGCCTTTTTTTATATCACACACTCCTCCGCTACAGTAACATCCGGCCAAGCTTCCTTTTTCTTTCTTGCATTTCAGTACTTCGACCGCGTCCAGTGATTCCTGACCACTGTACTGTATTCCTCCTTTTGAGTCTGAAACTGCCCTCACGCGGAATCCATTTTCCGTAGCTATTTTGGCAAAATAATATCCTACATTCCCAAAACCCTGGACGGCAATGGTTGTCATATTTTTGTCATTTCGAGGCGAAGCCGAGAAATCTAGCGAAACGCTCCCGTTGGTCGCTGGATTTCTCACTCCGTTCGAAATGACACTTTTATTTAGTTTTTTGAGTAACGCTTTCAAAATCATAACCCCTCCCCGCCCAGTCGCCTCAGTTCGCCCCAAAGTCCCCCCCATATCCAACGGCTTGCCTGTGAATGTCGCCCTCAAATGGCTGAGATCGGCTGAGATCGGCTGAGATTGGTTAGAACCAGTTTTTTTTGTTTGGGCTGATTTCAACTGATTTCTGATTTCAACCGATTTTAACTTTATATATTCCTCTGTCATAAACTTCATAATTTTAGGATTGGTATTTACGTCAGGAGCGGGAACATCTATTTCCGGCCCAATGAAAGAAGCAATTGCACGGGCGTATGCTTTTGAGATCCTTTCCAATTCAGACTCCGATACGCTTTTAGGGTCGATGATTACGCCTCC
>JACREN010000049.1 GCA_016218255.1 Candidatus Gottesmanbacteria bacterium
AAAAATACTCCTCAGGGGCATAGCTCGATAAATTCTTCCAGCTTCCCCTCACAAAGATTCCTACTCCATCGAAACAAAAACGATCCACCCTGACAACTTTGAAGAATTTATATAACCGTCACTTCCCCTCACAATACTCCCGGCCGGAAAACGTCTTGTCCTTAATTTAGGATGGTCGTACTGAGTGTGCAATAATCATCAGCGCTGACCCGTCGGCCCGTACCTGTTGTCCCTCCAGGCAAAAATCCCGTCTGACCATCACAGAATTCACTTCATTGGTCTTCATTTTGTCCTGGTCGATTCATCCAAACCCCATTTTTATATTCCCGGTTATCAAAAAAATCCTTCATAATCGGACAATACGTCGGCAACTGTCTACAAAATCCTCCGGAATCTCGCACGTAATTCTCTGCCCAAACCGCAAACATTTCCTGTGGATTTACAAACTGATAATCACTAAATGTATTACAATCCGAAATTTCCTGACTACATCGTTTATGGAAATATATATTGTAAGTAGAATCAAGCATCCAGCCGTTAAGTGCGGATGATGCAGGATTGAGGACATACGTTCCCGACGTTTCGTCATAGTTCCATCCGGCTTTTGCTATGAGTGTCATTATGTATCGTTGAGCGTATCTGGGGTACATGGTCGAATTAGTCCCCGATAATCCACTCGATGAATGCGCAAGTTCATGCCAAACCATAGCCTCGCGATCTACAGGCTTTGACCAATCAATTTTTATAATAGGCTCAAGATAATTAGCCTCACCCGCTAGCTCTAAAGGCAGTGATACTGCGTAAAATACCTTTCTCCTGTAAATATCCAGCGGTAAATCTTTAAGAGAGTTACGAAGAATCTCGAGATTGTACCTATGCCAACCGGGACCAACGAGAGATATTCCGAACTCATCTTCCGTGGCTTCAATTAATTTAATAATTTTTAGAAGTTCTCTCCCGCCCTCGTACCTGGAAAACGAGTTGTCTTCATTGAAAATCAACTTTTCTTTGATCTGCTCTGGTGTATAGCGTTGTCCTGGAAAAGAAAAATCTTTGAGAGTCATACGTTTGTTCAGCGCTAAACCTGCCTTCAATTTCTTTAAATCCTCTTTCGTCAGGAGGACATCCAGATAAAATCCTTGCTTATTTTCGAGTACAAAATCAGGAATATAGATCTCAAATTTTTTGGTAAAATCGTCCGGCAATGAATCGATTGAGTCAATGACAATATCGAATGAATACATGCGCTGCATTTGTTCAATAATGGATGCGTCAATGAAACGGCCGCCGATATCCGTAATCGTCAAGCTGATGAGACCTTTTTTCGGGAGTGAACTTGGGCCGCCGTTACACCGTCCATAGCCACACGTATACCCAAAATTTGCATCACAATAATATATTGTACCGTCGCTTGACTGTATCAAATCATTCCCGTTTTTATCCTGTTTATACAGACAGGCATACGTAATCGGCTGAATAATCGGTTTGGGAAATGGTGGCTCCCCTGGGTTATTTTTTGGCCCACCTCTCGTCCCAAAAACCGCCCCACCGATCACCCGCCAGGGCATGTTGTAACTTTGTCCGATGAGGCCTGCTGATTTTTTAGCGGTGGCGGCGGCAAAACGGGCAAGTTGACACCCCGCCCCCGGAGTCCCGGATGGGGCGTTGCCGTCGGCGGCGAAAGCTTTTGGAACGAGAGAAAATTTGGTTGACACTTGAGGCAGTAAAGTGTTAGAGTCAAAAGTGATGAAGGACAAAGAATGACGCCCGATTTGTTTAAAGATATTCTCAATAGTGGAACGACCTTTTCCGTATTGTTCCTCATCGCCATCCTCCTGTATCTCAATTACGAACGGCTTTGCAAAACCAGACAGTCCGCCAAACGCTGACGGCTTACCGCAGGCTTCGTCTGCCGCTTTGTCCAACGCAGCCTCTACTTTTTTCACTTCCGCAGCTGCCGCTTGCGCAATAGGCTTCGCCGCGTCTTCGAGCGGGGTTGATTGAGCGGATAATGGTGTCGGCAAGAATGGAACGACTACGCCGATGAGAAGCGACACCAATGTCGCGGCGTTTTGTTTGACGGAAAAAAAATTCGCTAGTTCAAACGATCCAATCATCACGACGCCTGCTGCTCCAACCCCAAATAAATCCAACGGAGAAGCCGTCCCCATAAACGGAATCAGACCTAATTCACCGAGTGTTGGCCACAAGGCGCCTATTAAAAATGATGCATAGATTTTTATACGAGCGCTGATAGGCCTTTGAATAAGAGTCTCGAGAAACCTTGCAAATAACTCTACCGGAAACCGCGCAAGTATGGCGAGGATAAGTGTGGGTCCCATGTCCCCAATATTTTGGTCAAAAAAACCTGATATCCCCTCAGTAAGATACGGTGCTTTTTGCTGCGGCAATCCTCCAATGAAATCCACGCCTTGGTGACTCTGCCATCGTTCAAAATCCAACACAACAAATCCAATATTTATTGGAAATGCCAATGCTTCTCTTTTCACCCATGATGCAAGTTCTCCTTCTTTCTGAGCAATATCGTCAAATTTTTTTAGAAATAATTTGAATAAGGATTGATCTGTTTTCCCTCCCCCTCCCCCGATGCCTTCACCTGGTGGAAGATTGAGGCGAACGCTAGCTACGCGTAGAAATTCGAACGCTGGTGCGCGGTAGCTTTCTTTGCCAATAAATCCTGCTACGTTTTTTGCCCCCGCAGCAAATGCCCGGGCCACAGCACACTTTGTGTTTTGCGTGGTGCTCCCCAGGACGCTGCCGTCTGCGGCGAAAGCTTTTGGAACGAGAGAAAAATTGGTTGACACTACCGATGACGGAGTGGTAGAGTCAGAAGTGATGTTCTCCATATCCAAAAAAACATTCGCAGAGGCGTTTGGAGCTTTATTTATCAATCTGTCATCCGGATCGGAAAAATTCCGGTCGCTCTTGTATCTCCATCTTCCGTTTGGTATAGTGTCATTATTCATTGCCATATGGTTAATCGAAAGGGGTAAAAAACTATGACCATTGACCAACTCAGTAAATTTTTGGGTGATACTGCGTCTGCCTACATGCTCCTGGTTATTGCTGTATTGCTGTTTGCTCTTCTGATTTTCCGTACCACTCCCAAGCGGGAAAGTAGATCCTGACCCATCCGCCCCGAGCTTACCGCAGGCTTCGTCTGCCGCAGCAGTAAGTGGATCTACAACGGTTTTTTTCACTGTGTCTGCAATCGCTTCTGCCACAGGTTTGGCTTTGTTTTCAAGAAAATTAAGTCCCTCTGGCAAAAATTTAGCCGAAAAATTTGATAAAACCGTGCGAATGTGCTGTGGTATACTGGTATTTGGAGTGGGGGTACTCGAGTGGGGGACCTGGCTTCTCATCCACGGTCCCGCGGGTGCAAATCCCGCTACCTCCACTCCCAAGTCCTTGACATACGTCAAAATATCTGCTAGAATCTTCTTTAGATGAGAAGCCAGGTCCGACTCCACTAGAGTGGAATCGCCAGAATCCCCGCGAGGGGATTTTTTGGTGGCATTTGGTTGATTGGCCTGGATACGGAGAGACGGAAGCTCGGCAAGAAGTTGGGAACGGAGAGAGGCAAACAGGGCTTGGTCTTTGACAAACTCCCGAAGCGATGCGTCGGCTAAAATCAGATCCGCAATGGTTTCATCAGTTAATATTGGACTTTTCTGCGCCAAAAGGACCTGCTTTGCCACCATTCTGGCTTGATTTAATAATTTTGAAACGTCGTCCGTACGTGACGTTTGGACGATTTTGGTGGTATTTTGTGTCCAGTTTCCTCCGTCTCCTCCCCCGCCGGTACCATCGTCACTTGGAGGCTTGGATTTTGTGTCGTCAATAAACTCGAATACTGGTTTGAGCTGTAAGTACGACCGTATCCAGATGGAAGCGTCTATATACCCAATTCCGTTCAATACAAAGACAACAGAAGCAAAGGTCAACACGACAGGGATAACTACTTTATAGGGAAATGTATCTTGATTCGTTTGCAGTGATCTTTCCCAATTGATGACTTGTTCAAATAACTTTTTTATATCGAGTTTTAACATCGCATCATATACTTTCTGTGACGATTTAACAACATAATTTCCCATATCTAACATCCGGATCATGAGTACATTTCGATTCAAAATCAAATATCGGGTAGCAATAAGAACTATCGCTGCAACACCTTGACCAAATAACATACCCGGCACAGGTTTATCCATATGGTCGTGTATACCGAATAACGAAATATATCCTAAAGAGTGTATAGCTTTAATAAAAACGGTGATTAATAATGATGCCCAAAAACTCACTTCTTCCGGGATTTGTGTTCCTTTCGCTATTCTTTTAAGAATTTCATTTGCTCCTGTAAACAAAATCCTCAAACCCATAAATCCAACAGAAATTTCCCAAATATCCCCGATATTATCTAGCGCCCAGCGCACTATTGGGTTAATGGGCACATATAATTCTTCAATACGTTCTCTAGGTAAAAAATAATTTTCTGGAACCAAATTCATATCATGCATATTCTCCAAAGTCATTAAAATAAACGCAGTGAGAAATTCACCTACTCTTTCAGGAGTCGAAAAAATGGTCGAAAAAATGGTAAATAGTAACTTGTTGATAAATTGGAGTTTCTCAATATTATTTCGGAGAATATTGGATACGACTGCGGAGATTATATGTTCTTCTTCAGGAGGTGGTACATCATTATACTCCCTCTTCCGCTCCTCTTCGACTATTCTTCTCACAGTCTCGCGCGATGGGGTATTTCTCGTCCAATCAATTTTAGCCAACACGCTTGCATAATTTTTCTCCACACCTTGTTCAAGTTGCGCGATCTGTGATTTCGAGGAAATGCCATCAGGTGGGTTTGAAATTTGTACGCGAAGAGATGGGAGGTCGGTAGAAAGGGCAGTACGAAGGGACGATTGAAACGATGTTGGCGGGCTGCGATCCCCAGTTGAGTTACTGCCAAAAAGAGTTTGAAATTGTGTATTTCCCGTAATAACATTCAGGATCTCTTCATCATTTCTTTCCGGATGAATTTGCACCTCTTGGGTCAACGCTGCAATCATCTGTTCATACTGTGCCATGATCGTGCTCCCGGCATTTGCCTCCACGACCTTCCGGCTGGCCAACCCAGAAGTATCCACTGCCTGCTCTTCACCAACCCCACGAATACTCCCCAAAAACCATTTGGTAATGACGGCATTGGGGGCCTGGGGGAGATCGCGGCGGACAAAGGTAGCGAGCTTACGAAGGCCGCTGACAATACTCGGAACGGCCGGACGAACCGGGCCCGGTACACCACACTTGGAAGCCCCCAGCACCTGGCCATCGGCGGCGAAGGCTTTCGGAGCGAGGGAGAAGTTTGACAAACGACCACCGGTTGGATTAAATTGCATCTGCATGGAGAGATTACTTACCCCATCAAAACGAGCAGTCATTTCCGGATTATTTACGAATCTATCTGCTGGCTGGCTTGGGGTTGTCCTCATTGTTCCCGGAATCACGGGGCTCAGTGCACCCGCTGACTGGATATGGTTGACGAAAAATGTATTCCTTGGTATATTGGCATTACTCATCGCGTTAAGAATTTGCGAAGAAAATGTATGAATATCCGATCGATCATTGATCAAGCTGGTATAACGTATCTTTTGATGGTCATCGCCT
>JACREN010000010.1 GCA_016218255.1 Candidatus Gottesmanbacteria bacterium
GGCGTGCGGTATGCGTTGGCAAGGCTAATAATTTTAGCGTTTTCTGTTTCCCAGTATTGGTCTGGCTTGGTGGAGCCTTCTGTGGGTGCAGATTCAGTGTAGTTAGGGTTTGGGTTCAGCGTGATGGCGACGGATGCGCGTGCGGTAATATCCAATTTTGCACCGGGGGCAAGTGTATACTGAGCCAGCCAGTTCCCGTCTTCATCCCGTACAACCGTATCCGGTTTTGGCGTAAGATCATTTATCGTAATGATCTGGTAGGCTGTATCCGGGGGCAGGGCGATTTCCTGGGTATTTGCGGTTACTTTTGAGTTTTCCAGATGATACGACAGAGTTATATCAAATAATTGCTTTGAGCCGTACGCAGCACTTATGCCGCCGCTGGTCATTTGCTCACGGGTCCATCGGGTTCCAGTGGCCGGCATGGGCGTCATGTAGGCGTTGGGTCCGAAAGAAGAGGGTATTGACAGGCTGACCGTGTACTCACCGATATCCGGGTCGTTGACAATTCCGGGGATATTGACCTCCCATATATTTCCATTTTTTTGTGCTATGTCGCCGTTTTCAAGACGAAGCGTGAAGCTAAGACTTTTTCCGAATCCAACGACTTTTTCATTAAAAGAGAGGAGAATTTCTGTTTTGCCGTCATTTTGTTTGATTTCTGGACTGATTGGGCCGCCTTTATCATAGGCAATAACGTTACGGATATTGGTCGAGTCTATGAGTATGGAATACTTCTGCGGGTATAAATTCGTTAATCTGTTCGTCAGCGTAATAGTTTGGGTTGAAATGGTACTACCCGTTGGAGATATGTTGTACTGTACATCGTAGTCCGCGCGGAATTCGCCAACCGCAGACGCCGAAGACGGCGGAATAATAAAATAAACAAATAATCCAATAATCAAATAAACAAATCTGCGAAAACGTATATTTTTCATTTGTCTTGAATTAGTGGCATTTGTCGAATGGGCAGTATTTGATTATTGTAATACCTTCCGGAGATATTGTCCTGTGTAGGATTGCTTGCAATGGGCAATGTGCTCTGGCGTGCCTTCTGCGATGATGCGGCCGCCAGCGTCGCCTCCATCTGGGCCTAAATCGATAATCCAATCGGCATTTTTGATCATATCTAGATTATGCTCTATGACGATGACGGTGTTTCCCTTTATGGTAAGCTGGTGCAATACCGCTAACAATTTTTCCAGATCCGCAAAATGGAGTCCTGTGGTTGGTTCGTCAAGAATATACACTGTTTTGCCAGTGCCCCTACGGGATAATTCTGTGGCCAGTTTGACGCGCTGGGCTTCTCCGCCGGAGAGCGTGGTGGCGGATTGCCCCAAGTGCATATAGGTAAGTCCCACCTGGGCTATGGTTGCAAGTTTGTCATGTAACAAGAATTGGTTGGCAAAAAATTCAATCGCTTCTTCAATCGTCATATTGAGTATCTGGGCGATATTTTTTCCGCGAAATGAGACCTCAAGCGTATCGGTGTTGTACCTGCTCCCATGGCAAACTTCGCATGTGACATAAATATCAGATAGAAACTGCATTTCGATTTTCTTTTGTCCTTCTCCTTCACATGCTTCGCACCGGCCGCCTTTAACATTGAAGGAGAATCTGCCAGGTTTGTAGCCCCGAACTCTGGCTTCAGGGGTGGCGGCAAATAGATCGCGGATGAGGGAAAAAATACCGGTGTATGTCGCAGGGTTACTGCGAGGGGTTCGGCCAATCGGTGACTGGTCAATAAGGATAACTTTGTCGACATGCTCCAGACCTCTCACTTCGGTATGAATACCCGGTTTTTCTTTGGTAAATGGATTAAAATGGGCAAAGAGCGCACGGTAAAGCGTTTCTACAATAAGAGTCGACTTGCCGGATCCGGATACGCCGGTGATACAGATGAGCTTGCCCAGCGGAAATTCTGCTGTGACATTTTTGAGATTGTTTTCTGAAGCACCAGCAATAACCAGTGAGCTGGAGTAACCGGAAGCATGTGTGTGCTCGTTCCATTTTTGGCGCGTAATGGTACGTGCACCGGTCAGAAACTGTGCGGTGACTGTGTGGCTTTTTTTGAGATTTTCGAGCGTCCCCTCCGCAACAACCATACCGCCGTGCTCGCCAGCTCCCGGGCCAAAGTCTACGATCCAGTCCGCAGCCTCCATAGTTTCCCGGTCATGCTCAACAACGATGACGGTATTACCAAGATCGCGTAATTTTTTCAGTGTGTTGATAAGCATCGTGTTGTCTTTTTGATGAAGGCCTATAGATGGTTCATCCAATACATAGAGCACGCCGGTGAGGCCGGAACCTATCTGTGAAGCCAGGCGGATGCGCTGGGCTTCACCACCTGAAAGCGTTGTTGCGCTTCGGGAAAGCGTCAGATAATTGAGACCTACTGCAGACAAGAAATTAAGCCGTGCGTATATTTCTTTCTGTATAGGTTGGGCTATCGTGTACTCGGTTGCATTGGTCAATTTTTGAGGCAGCCCATGGATCCAGGTGAGGCAATCCTGTATAGACAGGTCAGCAATATCCGCGATAGAGAATCCGTCAACCGTAATGGTGAGAGTTTCCTTTTTCAGTCGTCTTCCAGTACATAGCGGGCACGTTTCTTCCCTCATATATTTTTCGATTTCACTTCGTGCCGCATCAGATTCAGATTCAGATTCTATATAGCGCCGTTTGAGTTCCGCGGTCAGACCATGAAACTGTTCCTCGATGGTTGTTTTGTCTCCGAACCGGTTTGTACCATGAACAAGATATTGCCGGTCTTGTGTACCTTCTAGAAGAACTTTCATCTGATGTTTGGTTAACATTTTAAGTGGTGCGCGAGGGTCTATGCCGTGAGCAGATGCAACAGTCGTGATGACACGGGAAAACCAGGTATCATGAAAAAACATACGCGCAAAAGGCAAGATACCTCCTTCGGTAATGGAGAGTTCCGGCCGCAGCATAAGATCGGGGTCCACAGTCAGAATTTTTCCGAGTCCACTGCAGTTGGGGCACGCACCATGAGGCGAGTTAAAAGAAAAAGATCGCGGCTCAATCTCGCTTAAGGAAATATTACAGTGGGGACAGGAAAATTTTTCTGAATAAACATGGTCCACTACCTTTTTGGGTTTTTCCGGTATTGCAAACGCGGTATCAAGGACCTCGCCTGCGGTTACGAGGCCATCAGAAAGTGTCAGCGCTTGTTCAACGGATTCTGAAATCCGTAAACCAACCGTAGGATCTCCTGCTTGTTTGGGAGTAAGCATTAATCGGTCTACTACCGCGTCAATGGAATGTTTGTTTGTTTTGATAAGGACGATGTCGTCGTCACTACCAAAGAAGCGTCCGTCGACTCGTACTTGTCGGAATCCTTTGGCCATAAGATTATCCAATAGTCCGCTGAATTCACCTTTGCGGTCACGGACAACGGGGGCAAGAATCAATAATTTGGTGTGCGGCCTTTTGATAAGTCTTAGAATATGCTCGGTGATTTGGCCTGGCGTTTGGCGGCTAATTTCCCGCCCGCAGGTCGGACAGTGCGGATGTCCGATTCGTGCAAACAGGAGACGCAGGTAATCGTATATTTCTGTCACCGTTCCGACAGTGGATCTGGGGTTGTGAGATGTGGATTTCTGGTCTATAGATATGGCAGGAGATAGCCCATCAATGCTATCCATATCGGGTTTATCCATAACGCCCAAAAATTGTCGGGCATAGGAACTAAGTGATTCGACGTATCTCCTCTGACCCTCCGCATAAATGGTGTCAAAGGCAAGGGAAGACTTGCCTGAACCGGATAAGCCGGTGAAAATAATAAGCTTATTTTTTGGTAGCGTCAGATTAACATTTTTGAGGTTATGTTGCCGTGCGCCCCTGATGATGATGTTTTCCATAGCAAAAATGACCTCGGGTGGTGCCGGGGCATGAACATTATATCATTTCGTTTCAGAGAGTTCTGCGATGCGGTCACGCATTTGGGCGGCGAGTTCAAAATTGAGATCACGGCTTGCTTCCTGCATGAGTTTCGTCAATCTTTTAATATACTGTTTTGTGTCCTGAGGAGTCATAGTCTCGATATCTACATTATCCGGTATACTCTGTTCGTTCTGGACGAGGCGGTCCCGGATAGGCTTTGAGATTGATGCGGGCGTGATACCATGTTTTCTATTATATTTTTTCTGTATTGTTCTTCTTCTTGAGACTTCATTGAGTGCGGCTTTTATGGAATCGGTTTCGTGATCCGCATACAGAATGACTTCGCCTGCGATGTGGCGGGCAGCTCGGCCCATTGTCTGGATCAGGCTGACACGACTTCGCAAGAAACCTTCTTTATCCGCATCCAGTATTGCCACCAAAGACACCTCAGGCAGATCCAGACCCTCTCGGAGAAGGTTGACACCCACGATGACGTCATAGGCGCCGCTTCGTAGGTCTGCCAGTATGTCGGTGCGTTCCAGCGTTAGCACGTCTGCGTGCAAATACTGGACATTGATCCCCCGTTCCTTCAAGAAGCCTGCCAGATCCTCTGCCATTTGTTTGGTGAGTGTGGTCACGAGTACACGCTCACTCTTTGCTACGCGTTTTTGTATTTCGCCCATGAGGTCATTAATTTGGCCTTGAAGTGGACGCACGGAAATAACGGGATCAAGTAGGCCGGTGGGTCGAACGAGTTGCTCCACAACATGTTCTGTGCGTCCGATTTCCCATTCATCCGGAGTAGCTGATACGTATATGGTTTGCGGCTTGGCGCGCAGGAATTCTTCAAAGCGAAGCGGCCGGTTGTCAAGAGCCGCAGGCAAACGGAATCCGTAGTCAATGAGTGTTTGTTTCCGGCTCCGGTCCCCGTTGTACATTCCTCTAATCTGGGGAATAGTCATATGGGATTCGTCAATGACAAGAAGCCAATTTTTTTTGTATGCCTCATCAAAATAATCGAAGAGCGTATAAGGAGGATCACCGGGTGTTCTGCCGTCAAAATACCGCGAATAATTTTCTATGCCGTTCACGTATCCCATTTCCGATATCATCTCCAGGTCGTGATTGACCCGCTCGTGGATGCGCTGCGCCTCGATATGCTTCCCCTCTTTCTGAAAAAGCCTGACCTGCTGCTCCGTGTCTCTTTGAATTTGTCCAAAAACCTGCGTGTGTTGTGCGGGATCCGTCATATAGTGCTTAGCAGGATATATAACCGCTGTGGTAAGTTTTTCTATTGTTTTGCCAGTCAGCGGATCAAATTTGTCCAATTGGGTTAATTTATCTGATGTGATAATCATCCGGTATCCAAGATCTTCATAGGCAGGATAGATATCTATACAATCCCCTCGCATGCGAAAGGTACTGCGTGTAAATCCGTAGTCATTGCGTTCATATTGGAGCTGCACAAGACGGTCTGCGATACTCTTGCGCCCGATTGGCATACCTGTGGCCAGTTCTAAAACGAAGTGACCGTATTCTTTGGGAGAGCCAATATTGTAAATGCACGAAACGGAAGCCACTACGATAGAATCGGGTCTTGTAAGGATATTGGCCGTGGCTGCAAGTCGAAGTTTGTCTATTTCCTCATTTATTTCCGTCTCCTTTTCTATATAGGTGTTGCTTTGGGGGATATAGGCTTCCGGTTGGTAATAATCATAATAGGAAACGAAATATGACACGGCGTTGTGGGGGAAGAAGTCGCGGAATTCCTGGTACAGCTGAGCGGCAAGCGTTTTGTTGTGGGATATGACAAGTGTCGGCAGTTGCGTGTTGGCGATAACATTTGCCATGGTAAACGTTTTACCGCTGCCTGTAACTCCCAAGAGCACCTGTTCGCAAACGCCACTTCGTACATTTTTTCTAATGGCATCTATCGCTTCCGGCTGGTCACCCGTAGGGGCATAAGATGAAACAAGTTTAAATTTTTTCATTTCAGTATTTGATACAGATATATGCTGATAATAGATATTGACTCTTCGGGTTAAATTCGTACAATGATATTGTAGCAAATATATGCCGCCAATTCTTTATCAGCGCGAACGTCAGCTTCTAGATTTTATCACGCAATTCATTCAGCGCTATGGGTACGCGCCTACACTTAAGGAAATAGCCGAAGCAGTAGGCCTGGGGTCGCTGGCTACAGTACACGAGCATATTGACAAGCTGCGTCAAAAAGGTTTTATCCGGAAGCTGGACGGCACTGCCCGCGGGCTGGAAGTGGTAGAGCAATACCGTTCTGACAAGTCAACTACGGCAGTTGAGCTTCCGGTGCTCGGCTATATTGCGGCTGGTGCTCCTTTGGAGCCTTATACAGACCCCAATTATTATCTGTCTGTAGGTCCGAGCATGCTCGCATCCAATAAAGCCAGTTATGTATTGCAGGTGAAAGGTACGTCTATGATAGATGATGGTATACTGGATGGCGATTATGTGGTTGTGCAGCATCAGCAGGATGCGCAAAACGGAGATATTGTAGTGGCACTTCTTCCGAACGGGCTTGCGACACTGAAGCGTATTTATTTTGAGAAAGACCGTATTAAGCTCATGCCTGCCAATACGCAAATGTCGCCTATTTTCACCACGCATGTGAAAATACAGGGAAAAGTCGTGGGAATCATCCGGCGGTATAATTAATTCTTTTTTCTTTTAAGGAAGTGAACAAGCTTTTGTGTGAGCTTGGTTCGTTTTTCCGCATCGCCTGCCAGATGAAGGACGATAGGGATAAGAGAAGCTGCAATGATAAGCAAAATGACATATTCGTAGTTGTGTTTCACCGCAGGAATATTTCCCAAAAAGTAGCCCAATGAGGCGATTCCCACTGCCCACAGAAGTCCGCCCAGAAAGTTGTAGAGTAAGAATGTACGGTAGTGCATTTTCGCCGCACCAGCCACAATGGGCGCAAATGTACGGACAAACGGGACAAAACGAGCCAGAACGATCGTTTTGGCGCCATTTTTTTCATAAAATTTTTGGGCTTCGAGCAAATGGTGTTTTTTAAAAAGGAAGGAATCTTCTTTGTCAAACAATGCACCGCCGACCTTTTGACCGAACCAATAGCCTACGTTGTCGCCTAGAATGGCCGCTGAGAAGGTAACCAGAAGAAGAAGCGGATAATCAATAAGTCCTTGGGAAGCCAAAATGCCCGCGGTAAAAAGTAGGCTGTCGCCAGGCAGGAAGAATCCGAAAAAAAGGCCGGATTCAGCAAAAAGAACCATCCAAACGCCAATAAGACCCAAGGTTTTTATGAGTAATTCAGGCTTAAGAAGAACTTCCAGCTGATTCATAAAATAAATAAGCGCAATGATGCGCTTTTTGCTACAATCCTATTGTATGGGAACACTTTCTATTGTGTCAACACCGATCGGCAATTTGGATGATATTACGATTCGCGCTATAAAGACATTGTTTTCCGCGGATTTTGTCGCCTGTGAAGATACCCGGAGAACCGGATTCCTTTTACAGGAGCTCAGGAAGCGATTCCCGTCTGTTCTTCCCATAACACCGAAAAGCCCTCAGCTTATCCGCTTGGATGATCATGCAGAATTATCGCAAATACCTGTTCTAATTGATAAGCTGCAACAGAACCTGAGTGTCGCGCTTGTGAGCGACGCAGGGACTCCGCTCATTTCAGACCCGGGATATAGGCTGGTCAGCGAGGCGCTTAAACGAGGAATTGCGGTCGTCAGTATTCCTGGACCTTCTGCTGCTGTGGCTGCTTTAAGTATTTCAGGATTATCGGCGAATCAATTTCTGTTTCTCGGATATCCCCCGGAAAAAATATCACACAGAACAAAACTATTTAAAAATCTGCTCGATATGAATCGGTTTTTGTTGAGCACTTACATTCTTTACTGTGCCCCACACAAGCTGCAACAGACGCTTGACGATATGCGGCAGGTGTTGGGTGACACCGAGATCGTGATTGTCCGCGAGCTCACAAAGATTCATGAAGAAGTCTGGCGAGGAACACTATCAGAAGCTCTCAAGCATTTTTCAAATCCTCAAGGCGAATTTGTTTTACTGTTTCACCTGGCGAAATAAAATAGGATCTCAATCGCATGTTAGAGCTCGCTTTCCGGTCCACCGCCACGCAAGGGGAATTCGCCTCTTCCGGTCATAGCGTCATGTATTTGTGCGTCTGTGAGATCTTCATAGCGTCCAAAATCTTCAGCACCTTTATAGCCAAAGAGTACGCCAATCTGACTCATAAATTCCCTGACTACTTCGTAATTGACTGTTGCGTCTTTATCTGAACACACCATGCAACGTAAATTGCCACCTAGAGATTCTGATGGATTTGTGCCAAAGAGGATGAGTTTTTTTACCCCTTCTATAGGTATGTCGCTGAAGATCAAATATTGTCCTGTGGCAAGGTTTTGTTTGAGTTGCTCAAATTCTCCCCTGCCAAAAAGTACGTTGATTTGGTCATCTGCAATAAATGCTTTCATGTGTATGGTTAAATTTGGGCGTCCGGATCGATACGCAATATGTCGTTTGCCATTTGATTTGTGAGTGCGTCTATTTCGGCCTGCAGCCGGTCGTTGAGTGCTATCATTTTTGCAAGTCCGTATTTGGCCTTTTCACGCACACAGTCGTCATGACGCAAAGTAACGGCTATTTTATTCGGGTCGTCATCCGCCGGGGGGTCAGTGCAGAGGTCGCAGTAGTAAAGGGCCTCCTTATCACCCCAGTATTTTGGATACTCCCCACGTACTCCTGGAACTGATATTAAGTCTTTTGGGCGTTCCTCGTTTTCCTGCATGGGCGTCATTATACCCTATAGTTTAATATTCCTCAAGCGTGGAGGTGTCGCCGACGGGGAGACCCATTTCTTTCGCCTTTAATATCCTCCGCATAATCTTGCCCGAGCGGGTCTTGGGCAGTTTATCGATGAATTCTACCTCGCGGGGATAAGCATGACCGGCCAGATGCTTCTTTACATATAAAGAAAGTTCGTCTTTTAAGGCTTCCTCCGATTTTTTGTCGGTTATTGATTTGCGTTGTTCATTTTTTAATACAACAAAGGCCTTAATGATCTCCCCTCTCATAGGGTCTGGTTTGCCGATAACGCCTGCCTCTATCACCCAGGGGTGAGATACGAGCGCTGATTCCACTTCAAACGGTCCGACGCGTTCCCCTGACGTTTTGATGACATCATCAGCGCGGCCGATAAACCAGAAATAACCGTCTTTATCCTGCATTCCCCGGTCCCCGGAAATGTACCAATGTCGCGTAAAATAACTTTTATATTTGTGCGGCCGCTTCCAGATAGTGTGCATCATAGATGGCCACCCGGGCGAAAGAGCAATGTTGCCTTCCTGATTGGGGCCAAGTTCGGTTCCGCTATCATCTACAATAGCAGCCGTGACTCCAGGAATTGGCTTTCCCATTGAGCCGATTTTTATATTCATACTTGGGTAATTAGCTATACAGATGGCGCCTGTTTCTGTCTGCCACCAGGTATCGTGAAATGGCTTGTCAAATGTTTTGATGGCCCACCGGATAGCCTCTGGGTTGAGCGGCTCACCCACTGAACACATGTGGCGAAGGGCCGAAAGATCATACTTCTTTACCAGTTCTGTATCGGCCGCCATAAGCATGCGGATAGCGGTAGGAGCGGTGTACCATACCGTAACACGGTATTTTGCAAGAAGTTCATACCATTTAGCCGGGTCAAACCGTCCTGCATAGACGAGTGAGGTAATCCCCAATGACCAATTGCCCAATATTTCATAGGCGATTCCTGTGACCCATCCGGGGTCTGCGGTACACCAGTATGTGTCGTCATCTTTGAGATCCAGTACCCAGCGGGCTGTCATGTGCTGCTGGAGTATGGCGCGGTGACTATGGACTACCCCCTTGGGCTTGCCTGTGGTTCCGGATGTATAGAGCATAAATGCATAGTCATCCGGATCCATATGGCTGATATGCAGTTCCTCAGGTGCATGGGCAAAAGATGTGATAAACGATTCTGCATCAACGACGATAATGTGCTTGAGTGCCGGAAGTTTTTTACGAATTTTATCGATTCTGGGTTTTAATTCCTTGGTGGTCATGACGACTGCAGCTTCACTGTTTCCTAGCCGGTCTAATAGGGCTTGTTCCTGAAACGCGCTAAACAGCGTGCCTGCGATAGCGCCGATTTTTAGAATTCCTAAAAATGAGAAAAACAATTCAGGGATTCGGGGTAAAAAAAGAAAAACTCGGTCGCCCCGCGCAACGCCAAAGTCTTTGAGGATGTTGCCGATTTTATTGGATGCGAAGCTTAATTCCTCAAATGTGTATTTTTTCTCATTACCTGTCTCGTCTTCCCAGTAGAGGGCGATTTTGTTTTTTCTCCAGGTATGGGCATGTCTGTCTACAGCGTTATACGCAGCATTGAGTTTGCCGTCGAACCAGTCAAGTTCTTTTTGGGCGGATTTCCACTGAAAGGTGCGATAAAACGTATCGTATGCTTCCAGATTATGCGGCGCATCATCGACCTTCATGCTATTTTCTGGCCACAAATTTGGCATCCAGACGCTTGAGGTTTTCCATAACCCCTGTGTATTCCATTTCGTCCTGCGGCCCCATGGCAGGATTGAAAAACCCCTGCTCACGGATCATGAGGGTCTTTTTGGTTGCCTTTTCCCGTATATAATCCCAGAATGGCTGGTCAAAATAATCCACTGCTTCGGTCAGTTTTCCCTCATGAACACAGTACCCTGCTGCGGACATGACCGTCGGACCATCAAAGAAAGAAATAATGGAATTTTGCTTGACCGGCATGACCGCGACATGGTGACTGCCCCGGTTGTCTCCAAGCGTATAGTGTGCAAGAGCCCAGGGAGAAAGGATTTCTCCGGTAGACGGGAATTGCTTTTGAGTTCGCACTATGGCAACCGGATCGTCCTTGCCGACGTATTTACCTGCAATATTATGCAATCTGCTGGTCGAGGCAACGGAAGCGATGAGCCCAGTCGCATTCTCTACCACTTTTTCGATAATATATCGGTTCGGATCACGTAGAAGTGTGCAGATATCGTAGTAATCCTCCGGCACCCGTAGAGTAATGACTTTGTCGTGCTCTGTATGATTCACATCCATGATAGTAAACGTAAATCCTGTGTGCATTTCCGGGGCAAGAAGCAGACCGGCATTATGATAGGGATCAGCAAATCCGGCAAACAGTGGGTAGTTAAAAACGCCCGGTCCGCATTTGTCACCGGCAAACACAACAAACGGCTCTGCAGTCCGTTCTTCTATTTCCATCTCGGCAGATCCAGGCCCCATGCCGCGGACATTGCCGGAAAATGCATCTTTGAGTAAATCCTGACCGGCACCATACAGGCCCTGGCTTTTGGCAATTTTTGTGGTTTCTACAAACGTATCCCAGGCGAATTTATGGATATCTGGATGGTCCGTTCCTTTGCCGTGAATCATAAGGAGGGCGATATCATCGCCGGTAAACGTGACACGTGCATCGCTCAAGAGTCCAGTTTTTAGGGCTTCTGCTACTCGGTCCTTTGCTTTTGTCACCATAGCGTCGCTAGGCCTATTGTGGCCACCGATAGAGCCTGTATCTGCCTTGATAACCGAGATAGTTGTTTTCATACTGTTGCCTCCTTTACACTAAAAATTTCTGTTCAGAAATTTTTAGTGTGAACATCTGCCAATAAATTATTTCCTGTCATCTCTGAAGGAATTGGGATACGCATATGGGAAAGTATAGTGGGAGCAACGTCTGCGAGCTTCCCCGCCGGTAGAGCAACAGGATAATTATCGAAATCATGATCAATCATAATAAGTGGTACCGGAAACGTAGAATGTTCTGTATCCATCTGCCCGTTGATATCGAGCATCTCTTCCACATTACCATGGTCTCCTGTGATGACGCAAGTGCCGCTTCGGGCAAGAACCTGTTCTACAATCGCGCCAACACACGCATCCGCGGTTTCACATGCACGGATCGCGGCTCCTATGCTACCGGTGTGTGCCACCATATCAGGATTTGCAAAATTGACCAGAATGAAGCCATAGACATCTATGGCGAGTCGATCAATAATTTTTGTTGTCAACTCTCGCGATGCCATATCCGGTTGCAGGTCATAGGTGGCAACCTTTGGCGAAGGGATGATAAGTCGATCTTCACCAGCCAGTGGCATTTCGCGCATCCCGTTAAAATAATAGGTCACGAAACGCTCTTTTTCGGTTTCCGAAACGCGAAGCTGACGGATGTTGTGGTCGGCCAGCACAGCACCCAACGGCAGAGAGACTGGATTGGGAGGGTACGCCACGACTGCGGGCAAATCGCGTTCGTATTCTGTCATGGTAACAAAAAATATATTCGGAAGTTTTATCTGTCGGGTAAAAGGTACACCTTGGTCTTCCGGCTCGACGACATGTTTATGAAAATATTTCACCGCATACGGGTCAAAAGACTGCGATTCTCTCTGATCTTCAAAATCAGGTAAAATGAGTGCTCGGGTGAGTTGGCGCGGTCGGTCAATGCGATAGTTAAAAAAGATAACCGCATCATGATTGGCGATACGTGGATACGGCTTGGCTTCCTGATCCAGAATGATGGTTGGGTCGATAAATTCATCGGTTTTTCCTTTTGCGTAGGATGCCTCAATGGCTGCCTGAGCAGATGGGGCGGTGAGCCCCCCGGTTTCTGTAAGTGCTCGGTATGCCGATTCAGTCCGTTCCCAACGGTGATCACGATCCATGGCGTAGTAGCGTCCGATGATGGTGGCAATATGACCAACACCGAGTTTTTGACAGCGGTCTTCTGTATCCTGAATGAATCGCTTCGCCGACGTTGGAGGAGAATCCCGACCGTCTGTAAAGAGGTGAAGAAACGCTCGGCAATCGCATTGGTTAGCCGTCTGATATCGCTTTAACAACTGTAAAAGTGCCCATAGATGCTCCCGGTTGGAGTGTACACCTGCGTCACCTATAAGACCCATGAGGTGCAGGTTGGACTTGTGCTCCTGGGCGTATTTGATGGCTCCTAAAAACGCTTCGTTGGTGAAAAAGCTCCCGTCCGCGATGGCCATATTAATGCGGGGCAAATCCTGATAGACAACCCTACCGGCTCCGATATTGATGTGACCGGTTTCTGTGTTTCCGTCTTCTCCAGAGGGTAATCCGACTGCTTCGCCGGATGCAGAAAGCTGTGTATGAGGATATGATGCCCAGAGGGACGGTATATGGGTAAGTTTAGCCTGGGATATAGCATTGCCTGGCCCTGGAGGAGCAAGCCCCCAGCCATCCAATATAATAAGAACGACGGGTTTCATTTGGCGGGTATTAGGTCGGATTCGATTGCCAGCAAGCGGTTGTATTTCTCTACCCGCTCCCCTCTGGCCGGAGCACCGAACTTTACGTAATCAGATTGTATAGCTACGGCAAGATCTGCGATGGATGAGTCTACGGTTTCACCGCTCCGGTGCGATACGATAATTTTTATATCGTTTTTCTTCGCCAGTGCCACAACCGACAAAAATTCCGAAAGCGAACCGACCTGATTCGGCTTAACCAATATCGCATTGCATGCTTTTTCATCAATTGCTTTTTGAAGCCGGCTCACACTGGTAACCAAAAGATCATCGCCAACAATTAAGATATCGCGGCCAACTTCCCGGGTAAGTTGGCTCCAATTGGACCAGTCATCTTCTTCCAGCGCGTCTTCCACAAGGAGCAGCCGGTATTTGGCGTTAAGCTCTTTAATATAATTAATGAAATCGCGGCCTGAAAGTGCTGTGGGTTTATCTTTGATTTGGTAGCCCAGTAGAGTTTTGAAATGGCTTGCTGCAATATCCAGTCCGAAAAAAACCTCCCGGCCGAAGTGATAGTGTGAATCTGCGATAGCCTGGTGGATAATGTCGAGTGCCTCCAAATTTGTAAATAAATTCGGTGCGAATCCTCCCTCATCTCCGACACTGTGAATTGCGTTCCTGTATGTCAATATTTTTTTGAGTGTCTGATAAATTTCTACTCCCATCCTCAGGCCGTCATGATATGACCGGTTGGTGGCAGGGATGATCATAAATTCCTGGAAATCCAAATTGCCGGCGCCGTGTTTGCCGCCGTTTATAATATTAAAGAGCGGCGTCGGTATGCGGTTGAGAGAAATGTTGAGGTTCTTGTCTATCATGGCATGAACATAACGGTATAGAGGCATCTGGCTATTGGCTGCTGCCGCTTTGGCCACTGCCAAAGAAACGCTCAAGATGCTGTTGGCGCCCAGATTTGCTTTGTTGGGTGTTCCATCCAGACTGATCATCGCCTCATCTATTGTTTTTTGATTTGTGCTCTCCTGCCCGCGCAGCTTGGGAGCAATAATTGTATTGACATTATTTACCGCCTTAAGCACACCCATGCCGCCAAAGCGTGTCTCGTCGTGATCTCGTAGTTCAACCGACTCGTGTTTACCAACGGAAGCTCCGGAAGGCACCGACGCAGTAGCCCGGTATCCGCTTTGAAGAATTACTGTGGTCTCTATGGTCGGATTGCCTCGGGAATCCAATATCTCACGTGCGGTAATGGAATATATTTTGGGATCCATATATTCAGTATACAACAAAAATATATTTGGGATTTACCGTTTTTTGGTGACCAGCTTTCTTTCTGCCTCCGCAACGGTTTCCCGGACCCGGTCGATCGCATCTGGGTTTACGGATACGCTGGTAATGCCCCAACGGACAAGTTTTTCCACCAATTCGGGATAATCGGAGGGCGCCTGGCCGCACATGGATACGGTGACTCCGCGTTTCACTGCAGTCGTAATAACGCGCTCAAACGCCCAAAGCACCGCAGGATCCATCTCATTAAAGTCATGTGCAACCTCGTTGTTGTCCCGGTCTGTTCCCAATATCAACATAGTGAGGTCGTTGGATCCTATGGAGACCCCATCAATGCCAACGTCCAGATACTGGTCCAGCATGATTGCATTCGTGGGCAGTTCGACCATCATCCAAAGTTTGAAGGTGGGAGTCCGCATAAGTCCGCTTGCCGCTACTATTTTTTTTACTTCCAAAAGCTCTTTGGGTGTGCGGACAAAGGGAATCATGAGATAGAGGTTTTTGAAGCCCAGCTTATTCCGGACGCGCTTGATAGCCTCAAGTTCCAAATCAAACACCTGTGAGTCTGCAATATAGCGTGCGGCACCACGGAATCCGAGCATCGGGTTTTCCTCAGGAGGCTCGAAGGCCTGACCACCTTTCAGATTACGGTACTCATTGGTACGAAAATCTGTGGCGCGGTAGACAACTGGTCGCGGGGAAAACGCCCGGCAAAACGTCTCCAGATTATCTGCCAAATGATTAATAAATACTTGTTGCCTTTTGTCCTGTATGAATTTACGTGGGTGGGTACCGATATCCGCAATCATAAATTCTGCGCGAAGAAGCCCAACGCCGTCCGCGTTCATCCGCGCTACAGCTTCTGCGCGGCTAACTTCGGCCAGATTTACATACACCTTCGTGGCAGTTTTTATTTTTGTAGTATTGGGAGCATTTGTTAAATTGGGTGTATTTGATTTCATTACCGCTCCCCGGTATACATCCCCTGTAGAGCCGTTTACTGTAATGACGAGTCCATCCCGCACCAGATTTTGGATATTCTTGGCTCCGACAACTGCGGGGATGCCCAATTCCCGTGACACAATGGCAGCATGGGAGGTTCTGCCTCCCCGCTCGGTAAGTATGGCAACCGCCTTCCGCATCGCGGGAACAAAATCTGGGTTGGTTTGCTCAGCTACTAGTATATCCCCACGGGCGATTTTATGAATCTCTTTGGCAGACGAAAGCTTTTTCACAGGTCCTGAGGCAATGCCCGGACTCGCTGGATCGCCTTGCGCCAACAAGGGCAAACCAGGTGAATTTGTCCTGGGTTGATGTGCATTGACCTGTGAACTGCCGGTGGTGGTAACCGGTCTGGTTTGCACGATATAGACATCGCCATTTTCGATGGCCCATTCCACATCCTGAGGAAAATAATAGTGCTTTTCCAACTTTTTGCCGAGCGTAGCTATTGTCAGTATCTGGCTGTCGGTAAGCTTTAGTTTGTTGGCATCGTTCGCTTTTGGTTTGACAATCACGTTCTCGTGCCCCCTTTTTATCATCATTTTCTCCTGATTATGTGGCTGCTTGACCAGTATCCGATTGGTTTTTTTCTCCACTTCATAGTGATCCGGGGTGACGGCACCCTGTACTATCATTTCGCCGAGCCCCAAAATCGCCTCAATAACGACTTTGCTTTTGTCATTCGTAACCGGATCGATGGTGAACATAACTCCGGATGTATCTGAAGCCACCATTTTCTGAACGGGTACGGCGATAGCGACTTTAAAATGATCAAAATGGTTCGTCTCGCGGTAAAATATCGCGCGTGCCGTAAAAAGTGAAGCCCAGGCCTCTTTTATTTTTTCTAAAAGATTCGCCTCTCCCTGTACGTTGAGAAACGTGGATTGCTGGCCGGCAAATGATGCGCCGGGCAGGTCTTCAGCAGTGGCAGAGGACCGAACGGCAACCAGCGCATGATGTAGCAGCTTACCTCCTAATGCATAGTAGGCCGGAATGATATCGCGGGCGATGCCTTTGGGAAATGCCGACCTAGTAATGAGTTTTTGAATTGATACGGCCGCTTTATCAAGCGCCTTGCTCTCACTGACACGGAGCCCCAGTAACTGCTGACGAATCTTTTCCGTGAGATTTGCTTCTTCCAGGAAATCCCGGTACGCCGCCGCGGTGACGACAAATCCTGGAGGCACTGGAAATCCTGCCTTTGTCATTTCGCCTAGATTTGCCCCTTTACCACCGACTAATGCACCATCATCTTTGCCGACTTTAGCAAACTGCATGACATACGCCGGCTTCATATATCCTCCTTTTTTAATTGCTCTTTAAAATAATCCACCCAGGGTATGGCAACCGGATCAATATCGTTGAGCATGGCGCCATACAGCGTGGTGAATCCTGCCAGTGTATATGCTTCTAGTACTGCGGCAAGAGGCGTGATTCCGATCAATGGGATATCGAGTACCTTTATGCCCTGTTTTTTTACGACCTCTTGGGTGATACGGAAGCGCTTGGTTACTAGCGGGCTGTATAAAGGGGAAGTAAAAAAGACAAATAAACCATGCTCTTTTAGGCTATTTGGACGGGCTAACCCCTCCATAAGGTGATGATTGAGTTCTGGTATGATGCGCGGATCAGATATCATTTTTGCTGTTTCGTTTAGCTGGTTGGCAAAACCGTTACCGAATCCTTTGAGAAACTCTGCAGTAATGATAAACGGATGAGTTCCATCAAGAGCGCGAGCTAGCTGTTTGGCTTGGTTCTGTGCAGTCGGAATATCTTCTGTGTAGCGTGTGGCAGTCTTTCGGGCAAAGGTAATGGCAGAAGCAACAGCTATATCATCTATGTCGATAAGGCCAAACGCTTTTAATAGGCCCAAGTGCCCCATAAGAAGGTACCCTCCGCCGATTCTCGGTTGGCCGCAGGGATTATGCGTTGGTATAAACTGGTATATCGGTGCCCCCTGTGCACGGAGAAAGTCTGCAATCGGCCCACCGCTCATAATGCCTGCAAGTTTAGCTCCGCGTTTGAGCGCGTCTTTGCCGCATGCCATGACTTCTTCTGTGGTACCTGAGAATGAAGACAAAATAACTAGTGTTTCGGAATCTACGTAGGCCGGCAGGGTGTAGTCATCAACTATCTCGTAGGGCTCACGGATTTGGTCACGGAAGAGTTCCTTGATGGTCCGCGGGGTAAAACGTGAGCCTCCCATGCCTGCAACGCATACATTATAAATAGGTTTATAAGTGGAAGGGATCGGAATGGTAGATGCTTCGCGCCATGCCTGTGCGCATTGATCGGCAAACTGCTTTGTGGATGCCAGAACCCCCTTGGGATCTAGTGCAGTCATTGCCTGAATGTCGTTAAGATCTGCCATAGGACTACCTATTCCTTTCGCTTTCCTCCCTCGGATTCTATGGTCTCAACGAGCGTTTGTGTTTCTCTGTCCAGTATTGTTTTTGTATTGGCTTCCACGTTTAATCGCAATAGCGGCTCAGTATGAGATGCGCGGACATTGAACCACCAGTCCGTGTACCAGATGCTGAGTCCGTCTAATTCGTCCACAGAAACAGCGTGTGTATGACTGGTTTTTAGTTTATCCATCACGGCCCGCGTATCGGGTACGGTGAAGTTCAGTTCGCCGCTCGCAGGATATTTTTCAAATTCGTCAACAATGTCAGACAGCTTACGGCCGTCACGGCTCATGAGCTCTAATATCATAAGTGCTGTTCCCACGCCTGTTTCTGAGAAATAATAGTCGCGGTGATAGTAATGGCCGGAATGTTCACCGCCAAATATAGCATCATACTCCCTCATATAATTTTTCATATAGCTGTGTCCGACTCTGACCCGTTTAGATTGGCCTCCCGCTGCCTCTACTGTCTCCGGTACAATCCTGCCGCAGACCGCACTGTAGAGGATAACGCTGCCGGGATGCTTTTGTAAAAAATATTTGGCAAGGAGTGCGGTAATAACCGTGCCGGAGATAAACCGGCCGGTATCATCTATCACAAACGCCCGGTCGGCATCTCCGTCAAACGCAAGTCCGATATCTGCCTGGCTCTCCCGAATTTTGGCAATCAGATCGCGGTTATTCTCTTCAATGAGTGGATTGGGCGTGTGGTGAGGAAATGATCCATCCAGTTCAAAATAGAGCGGAGTGACGACAAACGGCAAACCTTCAAAAATAATTGGCACAAGTTTTCCTGCCATACCGTTACCTGCATCAGCTACGATTTTAAGGGGCTTAAAACACGCTATATCCACAAGGGAAAGTACTTTTTGTTTCCATTCTGGCCATATATCAATTGTTGTAACGCGACCGGGTGTCGCGGCCAACGGCAGTAATCCCTCATTTATGTGATCCCGAACGGCAAAAAGTCCATTGTCGGAATTTACTCCCTTTGGCCCTTTTTGCATAATCTTAAGTCCGTTGTACTCGGGCGGATTATGTGAGGCAGAGAGCATGAGAATGAGATCATAAGATTTCGTTCCTGCGATAAAATAGGCAATTTCCGTACCGCTCACGCCTGCATCAAAAACATTAACACCCAGTGAAGTGAATCCCTCGATAAGGGCCGACATGAGTTGGGGTCCTGATGTGCGCATGTCGCGGCATACAGCAACCGAAGTGGGATGAAATTGGCGAACAATCGCATGGGCTATGGCGGTGACGAATGCTTCATTGAGTTGATCCGGATATGTACCGCGGATATCGTAGTCTTTGAAAATAGACAGGTCGAAAGACGTCATAGGCTTACAAGCAACTGCTCTATATGCTGAGTCAGACTAAAAGGTGAAGCGCCGGTTTTTATGGAATACTCAATGTCCAGAAGTTTTTGCTCGATCATACGAAGTTGTTTCATCGTAAAGAATTCAGCTTGCTTTGTCAAACGGGATATTTGCCAAGATTGCATCGCGATAGGTGTCACCTGATCACGAATTTGCATGAGAAGTCGGACTCGCCGGACAAAAAGGGAAAACGTGATTTCCGGCACCTGTTGCGCAGTAAATTGATGCAGCAAGAGCAAAGTTTGCGTCGCATTATCTGGCCGTAAAGCATCGAGAAATAGGAATAGTGCCGCAGGAGCTTTAGAGAGTATTGGCGCTACATGTGGCCCTAATTGTTTCGTTATGGCGGCAGTAACTTCTTTTTCCTCCCACAAGGCAATATCGATATGAGAAGAAGCGTCCGAAAGAAGCGAGCAAATCTGATTTAATAATTTCGTTTTTTTTCCAGCTTTTGTGATGAGATTTTCTATAACAACTGCATGACCGGCTCCAAAAAGAGATGAGGACTCCAGTGCCTGGGTGAGGGTTGCAGCATCCAATGTGCGACCGTCAAATGTCCGGACGTCAACACCTTTATGATCCATCTTCCATGTAGAAAGCTTGTTGCGTGAAGTTTCTATATCAGCTCCGTGAAAAAGTGTGATCATTGTGCTTTTTTGTATTGGCTAAATAGGGCTTCTACAGTACGGTGATCAATGCGCTTATGAAGCCCGTGGTGTGGTACCAGAGCACCTGAGAAATTTTTTGGGATATGCATGAGTTCATGGATGATGACACGTGCCTTGTCATCGTCGGACAGATGATCAAAATGCTGGGAAAGTACCTCTATAATATAGTGAGGTGGGTGTTTAAGGGCCATTTGCCAAATTTTCGGAAAACTCCAAATGCGCGCACGGGCGCGGCTAGTGGCGAGAGTACTGCGGATGCACGTAATTTTGGCAGGGTCTATATAGGAAAACGGAAGTCTGGGCACGAGACGGCGGACCATTCTGTCAATATCTGGTGCGGGCGTAAGCTCCATATGGGTTTAAGCTTTAAGAATAACAATTTTGGCTTTCTTCAGTAATTTTTGATTCGTTTCACCATAACCAAGCATTGCCTCTGCTTCCTCAAACGTCACCCAACGCGCCTCGCTGATGCCTTCTTCCTTTTGTGGTAGCGGTACAGGCGGTGTTTCACGGCTGGACCGAAAAAGAAAATAATGGACTGTTTTTTGTATCAAACCCATTTTGCGATACGTATAACGAATGGTGCTAAGGGAGGCAAGATAAGAAAGATCAGTAAGACCTGTTTCTTCTAAAATTTCACGTAGTGCTGCTTCTTTTGGATTCTCATTTTTTTCAATGATCCCCTTGGGAAACGTCCAACTATTATTCATGTCCCGAATAAGAAGCACGTGCCAGACATCTAATGCTTTGATCACTATGACACCGCCACTTGCGACTTCGATTTTCATTTCGTTACCAAGTATAGCATGTCGCCCGCGCGTACGGCCTGGTTTACTTTCATCCCGCATGTCTCCCCTGCCGGAACCTCTCCTATCTGTTCATGTTCCACCTGTAGAGAGCCCACTGCTTGAACAAATTCGTTGTCATGACCAGATATATGTATCGTGTCACCGGTTTTCAGTGCCTGATTCATGACCTCTATAACGGCTACGCCGATTTTATCGTAATAATGCGTTACTCTGCCAATCTGAATATCCATAATTTGTCACCTCCTCCCAGAAACTCTTAGGGAACCGCTTTCTTATGCGGATATACTCATCTCACATAATATTTCTTTCCCTTTAATTTATCCGGCAATAAGGTTTCCTTTGTATATGCCTGGTAGCCTTTGCCGTATCCCAATGATTTCATCAGTTTAGTCGGCGCGTTTCGTATGACCAGAGGTATCGGAAGATTACCATACTTCTTTACGTCATCCAGCGCGGCAAAATACGCACGGTAGGCAGTGGTATCTTTTTTTGCTACCGCCAGATAGACGACCCCATGAGCAAGGTTTTCCTGGCATTCCGGGTATCCGATGGTGTGACATGCATTAAATACAGCATTTGCAACCACCAGCGCTGTGGGCTGAGCCATACCGATATCCTCGGATGCAAATACCACCATCCTGCGCGCGATAAAGAGCGGATCCTCTCCGGCAGCCACCATACGTGCCAGATAGTAGAGTGCCGCATCTACATCGCTTGCCCGCATGGATTTGATAAATGCGCTGATAGTGTTGTAATGTTCTTCACCGGTGCGGTCGTACTGAAGCATTTTTTTTTGTGCCGCCTCTTCAATATCTGCTGTCGAGATACCTATTGCGGGCTGTACAGGGCTGATATGTGCGGCAATTTCCAGAATAGTCAAAAGCGCTCTGCCGTCACCGTTTGCCACCTGCTTTAAAAAAGCTTTACCCTCGTCCGTGATAGTGCGCTTTAGATGCTTCAGTGCGCGGTCAATCATAGTGTCCAGATGGGATTCCGTCAGCGGATTAAGCACTAGCACCCGGCATCGGGAAAGAAGTGGCGCAATAACTTCAAATGACGGATTTTCTGTGGTGGCACCGATAAAAATAACCGTTCCTTTTTCCACATGCGGCAAAAGTGCGTCCTGTTGAGCTTTGTTAAACCGGTGGATTTCATCCAAAAACAACACTGTTTTTTCTCCACTTGCTAGGCGTTCATTGGCATCCTTAATCACTGCTCGTATATCAGCAAGTGAGGAAGTGACGGCAGAGTGCGGTTCGAAGTGAGCGTGAATGACGGATGCCAAAAGGAATGCCAGAGTCGTTTTGCCACATACCGGTGGCCCCCAAAAAACCATAGACGGAAGAAATTGGGATGCCAAAAGTTTTCTGATAATGCCGTTTTTGCCTACGAGGTGTTCCTGGCCGATAACATCGTCCAGAGTGGTGGGCCGGAGAATTTCAGCAAGTGGCCGATTTTCCCTCATCTTGGTATAGTTTATCATGTTTTGCCAAATGCGATGCGGTCCAGTACCTTTTGCTCCACATGCATCATGGTGGCTGGAGTGACCGTATATTCTCCCCATCGGTCCGCTATGGCGTCCAGAGCGTTTGTGACATTCCGCTTTTTTTCGTCGGCGTTCCATAAGGATATTTGCCCCGTATCTTCTGGAAAAAGATTGAAGCTGGTGACTGCCATGATGCGGATCAGTTTGTCAGGAGCTAACCCAAGGAGTCTGCGCGCATAATGCAAAAAATCCGTGTCACTAAACAGTGATTCCGTAGTCCGTATATTCTTTGTCCAGTGGGTGTGATCGATAAACGATAATGAGATATTGATTCCGTGGGCTGCGTATCCGGCTTTTCGAAGCCTGCGGTCCATTTTTAACAGAAGTTGTGTCATACTTTTTAGTATTTCCGGATCCAACGCCGACCGGGGTTTACCAAGGGCAAACGATTGACCATAGGTTTTCTGCACATCTTGCTGGCTATCAAAAGCTTTATATATAACCCCGTCTTCATAGCCATGCAGCCTTTGCCACCAACTGAAGCCTGTTTTGCTGTGAAGCGCGCTTATCAGTCTTTCTGGGGTAGCGCGCAGGAGATCTACCGGCGTTTGTATGCCTGCGGCGCGGAGCCTACGGCTGATACCGTATTTTATACCGCAAAGATCTTCTAATTGGATCGTTTGAAATATGGACTCCAGAGAGTCCAGCGTTATGACATCCAATCCGTCCGGCTTATGAAGCCCTGAGGCTACTTTTGCCAAATACCTATTGGGTGCAATACCGATGGAAACTGTCATCCAGCTACCGATTTCCTGCTTGATCCGATCTTTTATTTCACAAGCCACTCTTTGCATACTGGTAATGACATCAGCATGTATACTACTGGGTGCTCCCACCAGATCCATCACCATCTCGTCGATGGATTCGATTGATATACGAGGCGTGTAGGAAGAAAGGATGCTGTGAAGCTTTTGATTGACCCAGCGGTATGTATCTGGATTGGATGGAAGAACGGCAAGGCGCGGATAGAGGTTTTTTCCTTCAGATACCCGCATGCCCGTTTTTATCCCCAACAGTTTTGCTTCTCTTGAGGCAGCTAAAATGCATCCATTACCCGTCGTATATGCAGCCACGACGGTTGGTTTACCGCGCAAAAATGGATTGGCCTGTTGTTCTATAGTAGCGAAACAGGAGTTGATGTCCACGTGCATGATGGTGGGAAGAAAAACATTATTCATGATCCGCTACCTCCAAAAGCTTCCACTGGAGCGTTTCTGTATGAAAGCGCAGACGGAAACTCGTAGACTCTGCTGTGACGGAAAATTCATGGATCAGATTTCTGCCCTCCCATACCGTGGTGTGGAGCCCAACGATATCAATCTGACGCCGCTTGCCTAACCAATAAAGCGCGATGGGCACAACCTGATGGCTTACGTGATTGCTATAAAGAACTACTGATACTGCTTCATCTATATATTCTGTCATAACCGAAATATATCCGAATATACCCATCGTAATCTTGCGAATAAATCAAGTCAACTATGCAAAAAATAGACGAACTATATCAAAAGTATCTTGATTTGCGTGATACAATAAAGCTATGAGAAAAAAACAAGCAGGATTTTTGGAAGTAATTGCTGGCCCCATGTACTGCGGCAAAACCGAAGAGCTGATCCGGCAGGTGAAACGGGCAGCAATAGCCAAAAAACATGTACAGGTGTTTAAGCACGCCATCGATACGCGCTACGGCAAAGCCAAAAGAGTGTATTCACATGCAGGTTTGAGCTTCCTGTCTGAACGCATAACAAAAGCCAGCCAAATACTGAAAAAATTACACCCGGAAACGGAAGTCGTAGGCATCGATGAGGCACAGTGGTTCGGTGATAATCTGATTCTTGTGGTTGAGCATCTTCTCAAAAGCGGACGGCGGGTGCTCGTGAGTGGTCTGGCACTGACGTTTGACCGTACGCCGTTTGCTCCTATGCCGACTCTCATGGCTATGGCGGATAAAGTGACGAAGCTCTCTGCTATCTGTGTCCTCTGCGGCGGAGAGGCAATATTTCACAAGCGGATTGTCAAGCAAAGCAACATAGACCCTCTCCTTGCTGACCCATCACTCGTAGGCCGCTCCGATGCCTACGAGGCCAGATGCAGAATATGCTTCTCTAAGTAGTGAGCTGACGGATTTTTGCGTAAGACTTAATAAGGACAGACTCGTCATGAAGATCCGGCAGGGAGTCGAGGATCCCCCCCAGTTCATTCATTCTTCTGTTAAATTCTGTTTCTCCCAATATGCCCTGGTATGCGATCAAAAGCGTTGCTGCTCCCCGTAACACCGGATAAAGTTCAGCATAGCAACCAGCATCACCTTTTGCTTCTTGAGTTTCTTCGATTTTTTTAATGACACATAAATATTCTTCGGTTTCGGCCATAAGAAGATGATAATACCGCGAATTCCTTTTTTTTGCACGTTTTGTTACAATGAAGACGTCGCCCTCGTCGTCTAGCGGCCTAGGACAACGGGTTTTCAGCCCGTGAATCAGGGGTTCGAATCCCCTCGAGGGTACTTTATCTCATTACTATTGCCTCTTTGTGCTATAATCTCCCTCAACTATGGCAGAGCCTGGGCTAGAGGATGTAACATTACAGGACGGACGCGTGTTACCAGGATTACACTTGGCTGACCGCGCATTTTATATCGCTTTTGGCGATGCAGATGTCCCCAATGGTACCCGTAAAGTGCAGGACAGATGGCAAAAAAAAGAAGAGTACCTGCGCCTCGTCGCGGAAGGCTTCAATAGTCTCGATGGGGAACAATTTGCCTTCGGCAAGCTAGGGGTGGAAACCATCGAAATGTTTCCGTACCGAGCAGATGAGCCTGCGTATGTCGCACCGTGCCTCGTAAAGGAATCTAAAGATGGTAATGAGCCTGTGGTCGTCATCTACTCCTTCGGACCAAAATAAATGCCCTTCATAAATTGCCCCGACAATTGTACTGGCGTTATGGTATACTACCAGTAATAGAAAGGAAGACTATAGATTAGATTAACTTAATCTATCCAATATCCTATGAACGGTACGATCAAAACGAAAACAGATAGGGGTTTTGGCTTTATCTCCCGACAGGGAGAGACAAAGGATCTGTTCTTCCACTCAAAAGATTTGAGCGGAGTCACATTTGATGAACTTCAAGTGGGCGACGTTGTGACCTTTGATGTGGTAGACGGTCCAAAAGGCCCAAGCGCAAAGAATGTAAAACGAGGCTAATAGCCTTTACAAGAGAAATTAAAAAAGCCCTGCACAAGCGGGGCTTTTTGTGGTTTTTAGAGGAGATGAACGTTTTGGGAAAGAGCCGTGCCCCATTTGAGGAATCCATTAGCCCAGGCTCTGCGGTCCATGATCCCATTGCGGTATTCTGCCTCCAGCTTATCAAAGCTCTCGGAGAATTTTTTGAAATCGCGGTGGAGCGCCGGTGACAATGGAAACGTGTGGAGTGCTTTCAGATTTTTGCGGGTGAGGGCAAGAAAAAGTTCAATCCTATGCTGTTCTTTTTGGAAACTGCTCAACGTCCAATTACCTATCTGCGTAAGGTTTTCTGCCGTATCCAGAAAAATATCACGTTGATTTTGTATCGAATAATTACTGGTTGTGGACTTTTGAATTATGTATCTATGATACACTATTTGGCGGCATATTGCCACCGCAGTTTAGTCTATGAAAGTCAGAGCGATGCCCTGCTTGTTCGCGCGACCCGTACGACCTATGCGGTGTACATAGTCATCCATGGTTTCCGGTAAATCATAGTTAATGACATGGGATACATCGGGTATATCTAGGCCCCGGCTCGCCACATCGGTAGCCAACAAAATCTGGATTTCGCTTCTGGCGAATTGATTCAGTACATACTGGCGCTGGTTCTGGCGCTTGTTGCCATGTATAGCGCCTGCTTTCACTCCACGCTTAACGAGTTCATCCGATACTTTCTGTACGCCATGCTTGGTTCTACCGAATACCAAAACTTTATCAAATTCCTTTTTCTGTAACAATTCATGAAGCGTGTCTATCTTTGATTTGCTATTCGTAAGCTTTATGACATCTTGGACGATGGTATTGGCTGCATCATGCGTTTTTACGGATACACGAATGGGGTTTTTGACAAATTCCGCCAAAATCTCCCCGACCCGACCGGATATAGTAGCGGAAAAAAACAATGATTGGCGGGCCGTTGGCATGAGAGAGATAAAGTACTTGATGTCATTTATAAAACCGATATCCACCATGTTGTCCGCCTCATCCAATACGACGTTACGGAATCCTGACAGTCGGAGCCTGCGCGAATCGATAAAATCTTTCAGTCTGCCGGGTGTGGCAATGACAAAATGCGGATCCTGACGGATATCCTGCATTTGTCGCCATTCACTCGCGCCGCCGATAAGCATGGTACTTCTGATGGAAAGCCCACGGCTAAAAGATCGGAGTTCCATATTTATCTGAACCGCAAGTTCCCGCGTCGGAACAACCACAAGGACACGTTGAGCCCGGTCTTTCGTAATTTTTTGGATAAGGGGTATGAGAAACGCCGCTGTTTTGCCTGTGCCGGTGTTGGCTGTCCCTATGACATCCCGAAGGGAAAGAATGGCCGGTATGACCTGATCCTGAATCGGCGTCGGTGCGGTAAAGCCTTTGGCTTTTATATTTTCCTGAAGCATGGGATCAAGGGCGAAATCAGCGAATGTATGAGTGACGGGGACTTCCGGTATCACTGCTGTTGGGGCAGACAGCTGCGCCTGCTTGCTTTGGGCGATCGCTGCCAGCACCATATAGGCAGGCACTGCTCTTATCGGCCTCTGGCGCCCCTGGGTAAATCCCTGATTTCTACGAAACGGCTTTTGGTTTTTATATTGCATAGGAATATTGAAAGAATAAAACTGCTTAAATAGAAAAAATTGTTGAAATGGGGAAAAGACGCAAGATGTATAAATAACTTGGGGCGTTTTTTCTCTTACACTTCGAAAACTAGACGTATTAAGCAGATGTATTACTTCAATACAACTGCATAAAGTATTGTACCATAGCAAGCCTGGAATGTAAAGCTATAGGTCATTTAAAGTCAATGATACGCGCTATAGCCCGTATCTCTTCTGCGGTCTCCATCCCTGGCGCAATACGGAAGAACGGGTACTCATACTGGGTGTTGGCCGCGACTGTATAGATGCGGGTAGTCCAGAGTCCAAAACTGGACCCGGCTACCAATGGGATATGCTGTTTACGCGCACGGGCAATAATCATGCGGATACGTCTACGCCAGTCTGCGGCAGTGCTTTTGCGGGCAGTAATGGTACAAAATGCTGGTAGAACAGCAGTATCGACCCCTTCGGGTGGATAAGACAATATATATGAAGAAGGCAAATACCGTCGAAGTAACTCCACGAGAAGCGCTGTATTTCTGATAAGGCGCTTGTGATACAAATCAAAGATCCTGCGGTTTGGTGTGGGCAGGGCGGCTGCGGAAACGTCTGAAATGATGGTCCCCCCGTGGTTTCTGTAATAATATAGTTGGTCTACTCCTTTGCCAACCCCCCAAACGATACCACCGGTAACCCGATCCAGCCCGAATTGGTGATGTTTATTGAGACTTTCCACCACTAGTAACCGCGCGAAGCTCGGAGGCACTATCATGTCTTTGAGAAATTGGACTGTAGGTCCGGCACACGTATGATCCACAAGGAACCAGATGTCGTTTTTTATGGATTTCCGGATATAGTTCCATATGCTAATCACGTCTGCAACATGTATGGACGGCGTGTTCCCGATAGTATCGATGCAAACGGCAGCCGGGTGTAATGCCTGAATCTGAGCGATAACGGCATCTGTACGTGATTCGTCGATCCACACCAGTCGTTTGCCACAGAGAGCCGTAAGGATAGCTTTATTTTGAAAATAACTCTGCTTGCCTGCCAGTATGGGTAGCCCGAGGTGGGCAGAAGACCCGATGATCGCCATAAGTGCCGTAGTGTATGCAGCCATGCCGCTACTGGTGGCATACGCATGCACCCGAACCGTCGGCAGGTGCCTGATATACGAAGCAATAAAATGCTGTCCGTAGCGGTTTGCCAACTCGTGCTGATCACGGGTGTAGTCATTCACATTGGCCGTTATTCGTCCGCTTCTCGTCCCGGCCTCATCATAAATACTTGAATCATACGATGGTGACTGCCAGTGCGACAATGTCACGGAATACCCTGCAGTGAGCGTAAGATCGCGGATTGACATATATGCAGCCCGTTTGGTCACGGAAGAAGGAGATTGGGCAAATGCATGCAATGCGGCTTGAGCATAGGCCTGGGGACCGATCTTTTTCACCGCATCCCGATAGATGTAGCGCAAAATTTGTAGATCTTCACCAAAATCGTCCATACCACTATTATACGCTCGTGTGACGCGCCGCGCACCCCATACATGGTACAATGCAAGCTATGAATTGGCTCACGCGGCTATTTCAGAAACAATCACCACAGATCGACCTTCATGCCATAACCGTCTCTCATGGGCTCCCTGGGCCAAGGCTTGTCATAACGGCTGGCATGGACGGCGATGAATACGCAGGAATAGAAGCAGCCTACCGGCTTAGTGAGCAATATCGGAAAATAAAGTTTTACGGCATCATCACCATCATTCCCATCGTAAACCTCCCTGGTTTTCAAAATGAAGTAAGCTGGAACCCCATTGACCGTAAATACCTCAAGCGATGCTTCCCGGGTAGTTCTACGGGGTCTGACACAGAACGCCGTATTCATGCGCTTTATAATCAATATATATACCCAAGTACCATGTGGATCGATCTGCATGACGGATCTCTGACAGAATCACTTCTTCCATTCGTCTGGCTGTACAAAACAAAGTATGCGGCGATCGATATCTGGACTGAATCACTCATAAAACAGCTTCGTTCCGATCATATACTCTATAAACCCATAACCTATGAACGGGCCATGCAGGCACTGGCAAGAAAGGGTATCCGGTATATGCTGACAGAATCCGGCAGCAATGGAGGACATACCGAAGTAGCGGTAGCCCGTCATATCCAATGGGTAGAGACGACAATGAGGCACCTTCATATGCTGCCCGAGCAGGTAGTTCCGAAATCCAGCCAAACCGCCGTGTATACTGATCTAATTTTCGTCACCGCTCGATCAGAAGGAGTATGGAGAATTGACGATCTGGAAGATACAATCGCAGTGAAGCAAAGAATCGGTGAAATCGCGGCCTACGACGGGAAACGCCGAATAGTGTATGCCGCCGCCTCCGGCCGGGTATTATGGAAAAAAACCGGCCTCCATGTCAAGATCGGTGATGTACTTGCTGCTATTGCATCCTTCTAGTCTGTCGTGCTAGTGTATCTAGTATATGGATACACAAGAAGCCTGTCCCAAATGCGGAGCCCCGCTTGATGCAATCAGTGAAACGCCCACCGGTAGAAAGCTCCAGCGATGCAGTAAGAATATCTGGAACGCTGAAGCACGGAAAAGCGAAGGGTGCGATTATGTGAAATGGATCGCTGTCGAGCCGCAAACGCTGGATGAAGCCTGTCCCAAATGTGGAGCCGCGCTCGTGCTCCAGGTGACCCGTTTTGGAAAGAAAATGAAAAAGTGCAGCAAAGGCGGCTGGGATAAAGAGACCAAAAAGTCAACCGGATGCGATTATGTGGAGTGGATCAATGGAGCCACCGAGCCTCTGGACGAAGCATGTCCTGAATGCGATAAGCCGTTGGTGCTTTTTACAACCAACAGCGGTAAGCGCATGAAAAAATGTTCTACATCGGGTTGGGACCGAGCGAGCCGTACAGCGACCGGCTGTACTTACGTAGAGTGGCTTAAATAATTTTCTAAATACTCCCGGAGCTCTTCCAGCGTTTTCAGATTCATAAACTGTGTGCGAAAACTCGTCGCATCCGGCATCCCCAGGGTATAGGTGGTGCAAAACTTCTTCAGCTCCGACGGATTCCGTGTACCCGCCCACATTTTATCAAAAAGTGCCAGGTGGGAGGAAAATGTTTCCAGTCGCTCGCGCAGTGACGTCTGTTTCCCTTGAGATTCAGGGTTAAAGACCCAGGGATTTTTGATAGCGGCTCTACCAATCATGTACCCGTTACATCTGTAGATTTCATGGAGCCTTTGGACGTCGTGAAGATCTTGTATATCACCGCTTGCGATAATTTTGGTCGGAGCATGTGCCTGATCGCGCATGGCCATAATGTCTTTCATATATTCCCACTGCGCGCCACCTTTATACATCTGCCGCAGCGTCCGAAGATGCACACTTAGAACTGCGATATCCTGAGAAAGTAAAAATGGTATCCACTCGTGTACCTGCACCTCGTCGTAGCCGATGCGCGTCTTTACGCTGACCGGCAGCCCACCGGCACCCTGCTTTACCGCATCAATAACAGCAGCAGCTATATCGGGCGTTTTTATAAGTCCTGCTCCGCCTCCACGATTCACCACATTACTATCTGGGCAGCCCATGTTGATATCAATACCATCAAACCCCAGTGAATGAACCAATTTTGCTGATTCAAAAAAATGATCAGGAATATTTCCGAATAACTGTGCAACAATGGGATGCTCGTTTTTATGAAAAAGTAAATGTTGCAGGAGCCGGCCACGCCCCTCAGAAACCAACCCATCAGCGCTCACAAATTCGGTAAAAAGAACGTCGGGCTTGCCGCACGATGTCACGATCTGCCGAAATACCGGATCGGTAATGCCGTCCATAGGCGCAAGAGCTACAAACGGCGCTGAAAGGCTATCCCAAAAGGAATGCATAACGCCCTCTATTATATATAACGGGTACTGTATAATGAAGATATGATTGTGCAAGGCTATAAGACCAAAAAAGTCTCTCCGGGGGATGATTTACTCACCATCCTGATCGCCAGTCTTCCGAAAATTCAGAATGGAGATATCATAGCTGTAACGTCTAAAATAGTAAGCATCTGTCAGGGTCGCGTCGTACCCGATTCACAAGACAAGCACGAATTGATCATACGAGAAAGCGATCAGTACCTGACAGGCGGTAATCAAGATATCACGCTTACCGTAAAAGACAACATCCTCATCCCGAATGCAGGCATAGACCAGTCAAACGGCAATGGATATCTCATATTATGGCCAGAACATATACACAAAACCTGTGCAGAGATTTGGAAGCAACTAAAAATGACTTCAGGAGTCAACGCCTTAGGGGTCATTATAACAGACAGCCATACGACGCCGCTCCGCTGGGGAACCAGTGGTATTGGTCTGTCCTGGTGCGGCTTTGACCCACTCAAAAATTATATCGGCACTCCGGATATATTTGGCAGAAAGCTCCGAGTAACAAAGGCAAACATCCTGGATGGTTTGGCCGCTGCCGCAGTGGCCGTAATGGGAGAGGGAAATGAACAGACGCCTCTTGCACTTATCCGCGACGTACCGTTTGTAACGTTTCGGGATGCACCACCAACCCAAAAAGAAATTCATAGTCTGCGCATACCGCTTAAAAAGGATATATATGCGCCTATCTTAACCTCAGTCCCCTGGCGAACAAAAGATATATAATACTATGATGAAGACTAAAGGCTTAACAAATGCGCAGGCACAAATACTTCTTTCCCGCTTTGGACGCAACGAGCTGTCTCAAAAGTCCAAAGCCACACCGCTGACTATCTTTTTGAGCCAACTCAACAGTCCCCTGGTCATCATCCTGTGTATTGCCACGCTGGCGTCTGTCCTTTTGGGTGATTATCTGGAGGGCGGACTGATATTGACCATTGTGCTTCTCAACGCAATGCTGGGTTTTACGCAGGAATTTAAAGCGGAAAAGGCGCTAGCTGCGCTTAAACGCATGGCTGTATCGCGAGTTCGCCTCATCCGCGACGGCACACAACAGGAAATAGACAGTGCGCTCCTTGTACCCGGCGATATCATATTTCTGGAAGAAGGCAATAAAGTGCCTGCTGACTGCAACATAATGGAAAGCATGCATCTGGAAGTAAATGAATCCAGCCTCACCGGCGAATCCATGCCGGTCGAGAAAAGAGCCGGCGGAAATACTGATGAAAACAGTTTGTTTTTAGGTACGGTAATTGCCCGTGGCCGCGCAACAGCCTTGGTCTCAGTCACTGGCATGCAGACGAAATTCGGCGCGATAGCCGGCAAACTTGCACTTATCGAAAAAGAAGAAACACCGCTGGAAAAGCGGCTGACCGGCGTGGCAAAACAGTTGGGAGTACTGGCGATGGTAAGCGCTGCTGCGATTCTGGCCATCGGAATCTTTAAAAACAACCCGCTCTTGGAAATCGTTCTTACTGCCATAAGCCTGGCAGTCGCTGCTGTTCCTGAAGGCTTGCCGGCAGTCATCACCATAACACTGGCTCTAGGAAGCGAACGCATGGCTAAAAAAGGCGCAGTACTTCGTAAATTAAGCGCCATTGAAACGCTGGGGTCTATAACGGTGATCGCCACAGACAAAACCGGAACGCTCACAAAAAACGAAATGCGCGTCACTGATGTATGGCTTGAGGGCAGAAGCTTTTCTTCACATGATGCGAAGTTGCGCCGTTTACCGGATTTCCCGATTTTTCTTACCATCGGATCGCTCTGCAACAATGCGAGCTTATCCGGCACGACCGTGGTCGGTGATCAAACAGAAGGGTCGCTCCTTCTTTTGGCTCGCGACTGCGGAATAAATCCTGAAGATTATAAAAATGGCGGAACGCTGCTTGAGGAATTTGCGTTTGACCCGGTGACAAAAACCATGTCTGTGATCTGGAAAAACTCCGGAGGGACGCATGTCTATGCCAAGGGAGCACCTGAGGCCATACTCGATCAAAGCAAACGCATGCTTACGAAAAATGGCGAAAAACAATTGACACAAAAGGATCGCGAGACAGTACGAGCTGCGTTTTCCATATATGCCGGCAAAGGACTTCGGGTTCTGGCTCTGGCGTATCACAAAACACCATGGAAAAACGGACTATCGAAAGCGGCGACAGAAATGGATTTAACGTTTGTAGGATTTGTCGGTATCGCAGATCCACACCGTGAAGAAGTCCCGGCCTCCATCCAGATGGCTGAAGATGCTGGTATCCGAACCATTATGATTACCGGAGATAACGAGTTAACTGCTGCGGCAATTGCCAAAAAAGTGGGCTTATTATCCCACCGCAACGAAATCGTGCTGACAGGATCGCAACTCAATACGCTTACAGACGAGGCCCTGCTCCAGCTTTTGCCCAACGTGCGTGTGTTTGCCCGAACCACACCCGAACAAAAATTACGCATTGTGGGACTGCTTCAAAAATCAGGACAGGTGGTAGCAGTGACCGGCGATGGCGTCAATGATGCGCTGGCGCTTAAACAGGCAAATGTCGGCGTAGCTATGGGCATAACGGGAACCGATGTAGCAAAAGAAGCAGCAGAAATGGTAATAACCGATGATAATTATGCCACCCTCGTGGATGCTATAGCCGAAGGCAGAGTGATCTATGACAACATGAAATCCGCCATAAAATACCTCATCGGTTGCAATCTGGGAGAAGTAATCGCTATCGTCGGAGCCAGCCTGTTCGGCTGGCCGTTTATCCTCGCACCCATTCATATCCTCTACATGAATCTGATAACTGATGGATTACCCGCTATCGCACTTGCACTCACGCCAAGGCACCACGCAATTATGAATCGGAAGCCCAGGACAGATACAAATTTATTTACTGCTTTTGATCTCCGTTGGTTTGCTGAAGTTAGCATACTGACGGCCACCACCACCATATTTGCCTTCTGGTTAGGATGGCGGTTGGGTGACACAGCGCTTGCTAGAACACTTGCGTTTAGCGTCATAATCCTGGCGCAGCAATTTATTTTCTGGGACGTAGCGTCTGCTGATAGGTCCTTTTTTACCCGTCACACGATACGAAATATCTGGGTACTCCTGCCGCTTGGCATCATCGCGCTCCAATTTGCACTTATGGAAATACCTTTTTTCTCACAAACTTTTGCCCTTGCAACCCCTCCTCTCCCGCTTCTGATTGTTGCCTTGCTGGTTTGCAGCCTGATGTTCCTTTTCGCTGAAGTGAGAAAAAAATTCTTCCGTGCCACATTTTACGGATAGGCTTTAGCCTGATATAATACGCACACAAATGTTTCGGGTTTACCCTAAAATCTTGTAAAATTTTCAGGGCCTGTAGCTCAACGGTAGAGCAGTAGCCTTTTAAGCTATTGGTTCTGGGTTCGAATCCCAGCGGGCTCACCAAAAGTGAAATCGAAGAATCGGTAGGGGCAGCGCTGGCTGCGCCCCCCTCCGCAGACAGCGCTGCAAAGGGGAAATTCAAATTCGCCGAGAGCCGCCGATTCATTAAAAAGAAGTTCGAGCCGACTTTTTTTGCCATGATTGATAAATCATGGCAATTATTTTTTGCGCGCGCGATTTTTTGCGCCTGTAAGGCGCAATTTACGAATTCTCTCATAGGTTCGAGCCAAACAGTTCCGTTTTTTTCAATTTGCGATTTTTTCTCCTCCAGCTTTAGTTTTTCATCAAACAATTCATTCTTTTTTTGCTTGTAGATTTCTGGTTCTATAACTTGATCGAGATAGCCGTCAAGCAACCTATTAAGTTTTACTTCTGTTTCTTGAACTTGTCCGTCCAGTTGTTTTTCTTTTACTTCGGCAGTCAATTTATCTTTTTCTTCAGCTTGGGTAATCCATTTTTCAAAATATGGTTCCCAACCCTCATGCAAGCCGCAATCACGAACAATTTTTCTTACTTGTGGTTCTAGTTCCGGTTCTGAAACATATTTTTGATTACAGGGTTTGAGTTTTTTCGTACAGCGGTAATAAATAAAAGTTTGACCAGTTCCATTTTTATAATGTTTTACATGTTGTTCTGCCGTGATTGCGGCGCCGCATTCTCCGCAGGTCGCCAGACCTGCAAAAGCGAAGTTATGGCCTTTCTGTCTTGGTCTCTCGATTTTCTCTACTTGTCTTTGGACTTCATCAAACAGCTTTTTGCTGATAAAGGATTTGTGTGAACCTTGATAATATTCCCCGGCATATTTCAAAATTCTCAGATAGAATTTATTGGAGAGCATATTTTTTACTTGACCAACTTTTACAGGTTTTTCTCCTTCTCGCCGAATTCCAAACTTAAACATAAATTGAGAAATAGCAGTAAACGAGGAATTGGCATCAGCAAAAAGCTGAAATGATTTTTTGACGACTTTGGATAATTCGGGATCAACATCAATTCCCCTCGTTTTGGGGTTATTGATATACCCATAAGGAGCTTTGCTTGGCCAAACTCCGTTTCGGAGTTTTTGGCGATTTCCTCGTTTTACATTTTCACTTAAATTGTCCACATAATACTTTGACTGGCCAAAGGCGATTGAAAGCATAAATTTACCTTGTGGCGTTGATTCAAACCAAAACGAGGGGAATTTTAGATCAAGGAGTTTGCCTGTATCCAGAAGATAAATTATTTTTCCGCCGTCAATCGAATTTCTGGCAAGTCTATCGGGATGCCATGAAAGAATGGCGTTAGCCATTCCTTTCTCGATCTTCTTTAATACTTCCGCAAATTGCTCTCGTCCGGGGACTTTGGCGGTTTTAGCTTCGGTGATAAATTCCGTGATAAATAAGTTTTCTCTTTTGGCAAACTCCTTGAGCTCGGCGATTTGAGCTTCAATAGACAAAACTTGTTTGTCTTTTTCGTCAGTTGATTTTCGGCAGTACGCTATGTATTTAATCATGGTTTTGTTTCTCCTAAAATTTTTGCGTTTTTCTTCATTCTTTTTATTACGGCGGCTCTCGGCGAATTTGAATTTCCCCTTTGCAGCGCTGTCTGCGGAGGGGGGCGCAGCCAGCGCTGCCCCTACCGATTCTTCGATTTCACTTTTGGTGAACGTTTTTTACAAAATTCGTACTCATTTCAAGTCAGGTTGTTAGCTCGCCTCGCTCCGCTCGGCTCGCAACGTTGCGCGGCGCCTCCACCCGCCGCGCTTCCGAAAAAGTCGGCTCTAACATTCAGCTGAAAGCGGAACAAGGAAAAACGCAAAAATTTAAAGAACTACTTATATTCTTCAATAAATATGATGCAATATAAGTCTCTATAGACTAATAATACAACAGTAGATAAAATAATCAAGATGACAATAAATAAAAATAATACAATCACTAAAAAATTCGGACAAAAATTAAAGGCGATTCGAAATGAAAAAATAATGTCGCAGGGAGACATTGCTCGATCCTTGGGTGTACATCGATCGTATATAAGCGGGCTTGAGCGAGGAATTAGGAATCCAACACTTACAAATATAGAGAGACTTGCAAAGTCCCTCGGAATTAAAATGTCAAAATTACTTGAAGAATAAACTATGAATTTAGATGAGTTACCACATCCTAATACTAAAGAATGGCAGGGAATAAATTTCAGAGTGGAATCACCATTGCCAATCTATAGAGTTCTGATTGCAACAAATACGTATGGTGATTTGAATTACCAATCGTCAATCAAACCGATTGATGATTTAAACAGATTTGCAATCGGTCAAATTGAAGCGTTAAAACTTCCACAAATTATTGCTTCACCACCCATATACACAGTTTCTATAGTTCCAGAAACTCGTTTTCTTCAAGCTACAGGAATTCCAGAAAATTTTAAGGATTGGGCTACTGTTTGTTCAAGGTCAGTATGGCACACAGATAAAAAAGAAGACACTGTTATTACTAGTTCCACTCATGCAAAAAAGATAAATTTCCAGCCAAATGGAACTATTGATTTGACCGAGGAACAGCTAGATATTATAAGAGAGGCTATTCACGAACATTTGCCAACAATGAAAGACAAATATTTTCCTTTTGTTCAAGCCTCCGCACTCCCTTTTGCAGAAGCGATTGACGAGTCAGTTCCTTTTTACAATCTTAGGCTGGGTAAAAAAATGCCAAGATTTACTAAATTCCGAACAGAATTGAAAAATGTTGACATTTTGACAGTTGAGGAACTGTGGAACGGTTTCTCTCGGCATAGCTCAAACCCAGTTGCAACAAACAGGGCTTATGGATCGGCATTACTTCTGGGAGTAGGATTATTGCGACGGCTTGAAAATATAGACCATCTATCTCCTAATGAAGCACTTTCAGTATGGATTGACACAATGAGTAGAGCCAAAGATGGCAGGGATACAGTAAAGCAGATAGCTGATCGAATAAGAATCGGTGAACAAATATTATGGAGTGGTAAGGTAGTACAGAAAGAAGGGCAAGAGATTATACGTCGTGAGTTTTTACCGAAGGTATAATAGTTCAAAAACTGATACAATAAGGGGCTTAAAAAAATGTTTTCCCTTCTCGAGCGAAGCGAGAGAGAAAAAATCGCGCGCGCAAAAAATAACGGAAGCGCGGCGGGTGGAGGCGCCGCGCAACGTTGCGAGCCGAGCGGAGCGAGGCGAGCTAACAACCTGACTTGAAATGAGTACGAATTTTGTAAAAAACGTTCACAATTTTGGAGGTATCAACGGTTTAAATTGCAAATTATATGTGCTGCACAGAGATTGTAAAAAAATTAGATAAAATAGCTTTATCAGGTGGAGAACAGGCTCAATTAGCTCGTGGTGGCGTTTTTAGATTAGTAACCACCTGCTTTAGGGCTGACCAGACAGTTACTGAAGGACTGAAGGCAGATCTTAAAGAACAAAAAAAGAAGGAAGGAGAGACCGGTACTCATTTACATGGAGAAGCATTACAGTATTTACTTGATCACAAAGAAGAAACAATTGTGACCAGACAAGCAGGCTTAGCAGTTGCGAGACAGTTGTTGGATGAAACTGAATTTCAAGAAGCCTTTCAAACAATTCAAAACCAGTGCGAATAAAGACCAAAATGTATCACCGTAACTGTCTGGCGGCATAGGCAAAGGCGGTAAAATATTTTTCCCATTGCGATGCGGTTTGCCTATATTGGTTATCGCCCATACTATAATCCAGCCACAGCTCACGGGCACGGGCCACCTCCCGCAATTCCGAACTCACAGTCTTCGCGGTAAGCGTAAGATCAAACAATTCCAGCGCACGCAATAACGCAAGATGCGCATACTCATGATTATTCTTTCCTTTCCATTTCATAAACCGTATGACCTCACTGCCTATGTTTGCCATTTGTTCCACGAGCGGCATAGCAGCCCATCTTTTTTCTTCCAAATCGCGGTGTTGCATATCTAGGTGATTAATTGATCCACAATGGAACGGATTTTCTTTTGTATCGCGCTGTCATCAACGCCCCTGGTTATGTTTCCCTTTCCGGGCCGTACATTTATCATGGAGTCAAATTCAATAAAATCTTCTCCATCAAGTTCGGGATAAAGATTGACACCCCATAAATCCTGCTGCATCGACCCCTGAGAAAGAAGGTACGTTTCTTCATCTGCATGAAAGCTGGCATCCACTACCATGACAGCTTTATCAATATCGACGACTGCTTTCACAAAATTACCAAAACTTGCTTTTGCCATCTCATGCAAAGATTTTTTTGTTATTGGAACGCTTATCAGTTTCACAATATAATTATAACAGATGCAAGGACGGCTATTTGAAAGTCTCCAAACTCGACTACTGTGTTACATTTTCTATGTGATTGAAGTACTTAATCGTTTCAGTAAAATCCAACTCGATACCGATAACATCTATTTGCATCGCATCCGGCAACTCCGGGTGTAGAAGTTTGTAATAATGGGCAGTACCCACGACTTCGCGGAGCTTCCTGGGCGTCACAGCTTCCTCGGGCAATCCAAACGCACGACCCGCGCGGGTTTTTATCTCGACAAACACCAATACTCCGTCTTTCACGGCTATAATATCGATCTCGCCGTAACGAGCTTTAAAATTCCTTTCTTTGATTTGGTACTTATGCTTGATAAGATACGATGCTGCAAGGTCTTCTCCCTTTTTTCCGAGAAGCTGGGTATGTAAAGAGGACTTACTTGACTGCCGTTGGTTTTGCCTTGGCTTCATTGATCGTCACGGCTGATTTGCCGGTTCTCCCGCGCAGATAATAGAGCTTGGCGCGGCGAACCTGACCGGACTTTTTCACCTCGATTTTCTTAATCCACGGAGACTGAAGTGGAAAGATTCTTTCAACCCCCACCGCACCTGCCCCTATCCGACGCACCGTAAGCATACTGTTAATGCCGCTGCCTTTGATAGCAATCAGTATTCCCTCGAAAACCTGGGTACGCTCCCGCGTTTCCTCTTTGACTTCTCGTTTGGTTTTACCGGCTATTTTTTCCTTTTCAATCAGCTTGTAATGCACGCGAAGCGTGTCTCCCACATGCAATGCAATATCTGACCAATGTGTCATATTAGACATATTTGACTCATTGTACCAATTATTTGCCGCCAGAACAAGCTTGAATGTACGAGAGGAAGAGAGGGTGCGGTCGAAGGGGCCTACTGCGATACTCCGGATGATATTGAGTACCGACAAAAAACGGGTGTACGTCCTGCGGTAACTCAATAATTTCTGCTAAATTCTCTACCACGCTCCTGCCAGCTATCACCAGGCCTTTTTCTTCAAACTGTTTGGCATATGCATCGTTGAATTCGTAGCGGTGCCGGTGGCGCTCACCAACCATTTTTTGTCCTTTGTCCTCATAGCCATCGTATTTTATATAGGATTCGTCTGATAGCGTACCTGACTTCACTTGGCACTCCCACCGACCCAATCGCATCGTGCCGCCGTAAGCACGGCGCTTTAAGAGCTCCTCCTGGCCGGAAATCATATGGATGACAGGATGAGAGGTATCTGCGTCGCACTCGAGCGTATGAGCGCCTTTTAGCCCAAGCACATTCCTGGCATACTCTACGACTGCAAGCTGCATACCGTAGCAGAGACCCAGATACGGCACTTTGTTAACTCTCGCGTATTCAATGGCTTTAATTTTCCCTTCCACGCCACGCGGCCCCCAGCCTATGGGCACAATGATACCATCTGCGCCGGTCAGATCATCCAAATTTCCTTTTTCCAATTTTTCTGCCTGAATCCACCGGACAGAGGCTTCTGCATGATTGACCCAACACGCATGATCAATTGCATCCATAAGCGCTGCATAGCTATCGCGCAGCTGATATTCACCCGTGGCAAAATATTTACCAACGATGGCAATCGTAATCTGCTTGGTTTTTTTTGCGTGGACCGAAGCGACCATCGTCTGCCATTTGGTCAAATCCAGTTTTTTATTTGGCAGCTCCAACATGTCAAGAATTTTCTCATCCATCTTTTGATTGGCCAGATGGAGCGGTGCTTCGTAGGGCGTCTTCATATCAACGCTGTCTATGACATTTTCGGCATCCACACTGCAAAATAGAGCAAAACGGGCGCGTCTCCGGGCATCCATCGGCTTTTCAGAACGCGTGACAATAAAATCCGGCTGGATACCCATGGCGTTTAGTGACCGAACGGACAATTGCGTTGGCTTGGTCTTGGGCTCCCCGAGATGGCTCGGGGTGGGCAAATAACTCACGTGGACATGGATAACAGAATTTTTCTTATCCCGCGAAAGTATACGGGACGCTTCATAATACAATGCATTTTGATATTCTCCTGCAGTGCCTCCGAGTTCTACGACCACAATATCCGCGTCTTCCTTTTCCCCTGCTGCTTTTATGCGCTTTAGGATCTCGTCCGTCACGTGCGGAATGGCTTCTACGTCTTCGCCGTCGTACTCAAAATTGCGCTCACGGTCAATAACAGTCTTATAAATCTGCCCCATGGTGATAAAGTTGTGACGCTCCATATTTTTATCCAAAAACTTCTCATACGTTCCCATATCCATATCCGCTTCCGTTCCATCCTGACAGAGGTAGGGATCGCCATGCTCGATGGGATTAATAAGGCCCGCGTCGATATTAAGATAATTTTCACATTTTACAGGGGTTATACGGTATCCTCTATTTTGAAGGAGAAGTGCTATAGAGGCTGTTGTGACGCCTTTACCAAGGCCAGAAATAACGCCACCGGATACAAAAATAAATTTAGTCGGCATGGTTTAAGATATCAAATAAACAGATACCCGTCAACTGCAATTTCGCCTCATGTGCCAAAATACCGGTCTCCAAAGTCACCCAATCCAGGCACAATATAGGCTTTATCGTTAAGCTGTTTATCTATAGCAGCTGTGATAATGGGGACGTCTGGATGATTTTTACTAAAGTGCTTAATTCCTTCTGGTGCAGATACGATACTGACCGCTACGATCCGCTTAGCGCCCTTGGCCTTAACCGCTGCGACCGTATCGTCCATTGAGCCGCCGGTAGCTAACATAGGATCAATCACCAGAACAATGTGAGTCGTAAATATCTGTGGAATCTTTTTATAATATTCGCGCGCGATAGCTGTTTTTTCATCCCGTTCTAATCCGATAAAACCAACGGAAACGGCCGGTAAAAAATCTCGAAGCGCGATAAGCATAGCTAAACCCGCTCGCAAAACCGGTACGACAATCACATCGTCCTGTAATTCTTTCCCAACAAAAGGCGCAAGCGGCGTTTCTATTTTTTTATCCATGAGCTTAAGATGCTTGGTTGCTTCTATTAGGATAAGTTTGGATATCACATCTGCATGCCGCCGGAATTCCTCGGTCTTTGTATCACGGTCGCGGAGAATAGTAAGCGAATGATCGATCAATGGGTGGGAAACAACTGAAACATTTTTCACTTATTTGCCTCCATAAATTTCTTGCCATGCCCGACGGCAGTATTTATTGGTACGCCTTTTTTACAAAGAGAGCAATTACTCGCATCCACCGCGTCAGCCAGCAGTACACCCAAAGAGGAAAACGGCGCACCGACAGACTCACTAGTGACGGCATTCGGATCCCGATTCACCATCACACAGACTGCTATGACTATTCCGCCGGCTTCCCGGACGCTATCGACAACTTTTTTTACCGATCCGCCGGTGGTCGTGAGGTCTTCGATGACCAATACCTTTTTCCCCTTTACCAGTTTATCGTACCCTCTGGTAAAAATTTGGTTTTTCTCCGGCGTCTTTTCCGTATACACACCGAGCACTTCTTTATTCATTAATTGTGACAGATGGTAAGCAGTCCATTGGGATAATATAATGCCGCCGAGAGCCGGAGCTGCGACAACATCAATATCACTGTCTTTGAATTTATCGGCAAACATATGGCCTATTTTCGAGGTTTCAGCAGTATGTGGATACACCGCGTCTTTATTGATATAGACGCTGCCGTGCTTACCTGACGTATATACAAAATGGTCACCGGTCAGGACTGCCCCAACATTTTTTAGGATTGTGATGACATCATGATTCATAGGCGGTACCTATTTATCTCATCTCGCATACGCATGGCCGCTTCGCGGGCTTTCGCATCAAAATCGCTGCCGTTTCCGGCAAAAATAACCGCGCGAGATGAGTTGATAATAGCGTTTTTGCCAGTGCTGTCAACACCGGCTTTGACGGTTTTTTCCAGATCTCCACCCTGGGCACCGATGCCGGGAATTAACAATGGCATATTTTTTACTAGACGTCGTACAATTTCAAGTTCCCCGGGGCAGGTGGCTCCCACAACTAAACCGCAATTCTCGTTTATATTCCATTCTTCCACAACTTTTTTCGCTAAATATTGATATAGTTTGATTGCTTGATTCCCGGTATCATGCCTGACTTCTATGTCCTGTAGTTCTCCTGCTCCGGGGTTAGATGTGCGGCACAGGATAATGCACCCCTTATCTTTTCTCTCAAGGAATGGAAGGATCGCATCCTTCCCTAAGTATGGATGAAGGGTGATGGCATCCACACCCAACCAATCAAAGGCAAACGTCACATACCCGGCATTGGTATTTCCGATATCTCCCCTCTTTGCATCTAAGATAACGACTATGTCCGGATGTTTCTCGTGCAGATAATCGCACGTCATTTTCAGTTCTGAAATTCCTTCAGCGCCTCGGGCTTCATAAAACGCCGTATTGGGTTTATACGCACATACCAGATCATGCGTGGCATCAATAATGGCTTTATTAAAAGAAAACTGCGGGGTTTTGTCGTTTTGTGGATGGTCAGGAATTCTGGCAATATCACTGTCAAGCCCAATGCAAAGCAGAGAGTTCTGTTTGGCAACGACCCCATCAAGTTTTTGTTGAAATGACATATCAGTGCGCGGCTCCCACCAGTTCAGTAAGATTTTTTACCCCTTCTTTTTCCATATATTCCTGTAATCCTTTTTTTATCTCCTCATATGCTCCATATCCTTTAAAATACGTCGCAGAACCCACACCAACCAAGGTAGCGCCTGCCATCATCATCTCCACCGCATCCTGCCACGTGGTTATGCCACCCATGCCGATAATGGGAATTTTCACTGCTTCAAAAATATCATACACGCATCGCACGGCGATGGGCCGGATCGCAGGACCGGATACGCCGCCGCGTTTAGCCCCCAGAATCGGTTTTTTTCTTGATATATCAATAAGCATACCTGGGCCGGCCGTGTTGATAGCTACGATGCCGTCTGCACCCGCCTGTTCACAGGATCGCGCAACCTGAGCAATATTGGAGATATTCGGCGTAAGCTTTGCCAAGATGGGAACGCTCCCCGATACTTTTTTCACAGCTGCAACGGCTGCAGAGGCAGATTCCGCCCCCAGTCCCAATGCCTTCCCCATATCATCTTCTACATTGGGACAGCTTAAATTTAATTCAAGAAAGTGGGGGTTAAGCGGACACAACTCACTCGCAAATCGCACGAAGTCGTGCACGTTGGTGGCAAATACACTTACCAATACCGGAACTGGAGAACTTGCCAAAAATTCTTTAATAAGACCCTTTCCCTTTTCAATGCCCGGACCCCGCAATCCGACGGAATTTAAAAATCCCTCCTGATATTTTGCAACCCGAGGCAAGGGGTTGCCTTCACGCGGCTCAATGGTGAGGGACTTTGTGGTAATACCGCCGGCACCAGCCTTAATGGCCCGAAGATGATCCGCAGGAATTTCCTGTGCAATACCTGACGGCAAAATCAAAGGATTTGGAAATGATACGCCGCAATACGTTACCGTTAAATCCGCCATAGTTATATTACTTTTGCATTTTGTACAACCGGCTTCCCGCGAAGTACCACCGTCTGCACCTGCCCGTACAATTCCCACCCGTCAAACGGCGACCAGGCGCACTTTGTCTCATATCCGAGCGCTCCAGCTATAAACGGCTTTACCGGATCCAGTTCAATATAGGTTTTTTGTTGAATAGGAATAGAAAAAATCTTCCTTGGCCCATCATAAAGAAGTTTCACCACTGTTTCAAGAGAGATACGTTTTTGGTGAACCGCCAGAAGGAGAAGTCCAAGCGTGGTTTCCAGTCCCGGGACGCCAAATGCTGGAGGATTGGTGTGCTTTTCAGCCATGGTGTGGGGTGCATGGTCTGATTCCACCACGTCAACGGTGCCGTCTACAACTCCTTCCCATAATGCATTCTGGTCACTGGTGTCTCCTATAGAAGGCATAACCTGAGCAAAAGAGCCCAAACGCGTCCGATCGGTTTGGCTCAAAAAAAGATGGTGAGGCGTAACTCCGCAGGTAACGGAGAGCCCTTTCTCTTTTGCCTTTCTGACCAAAACAAGATCCTCCCATGACGCAACATGGCACACATGAATACGTCGGTGATACGACTGGGCCAAATCAAACGCCACCCCTATGTGTTCCCCTTCTGCGTGAATAAGTATCGGCTTATCGGATTTCCACGCAGCAAATATCGCAGCTATCTTTGTCGCGTCCTCCACCAGTAATTCTCCGGTGGTATCTTCCATATAAAGCTTCAAACCAAATAGATACGCTTCGGTAGCTGCCTTAGGAAACGAATCCAGATTGTTTCCGTCCGTACCATAATAAAACCCGATGTCACACCGTGCGCTCCTGGCAAGCTGAATTTTCTCCTCCAGCTTATCCAATGAAATAGTTGGGTCTCCTGGGTTATTCGGCATGTCCAAAACACAGGTAAAACCGCCCTTCACTGCCGCACGCGATCCGGTAAAAAAATCCTCTTTTTGAGTCGCACCCGGCTGGCGCAAATGCACATGAATATCAATAAATCCGGGAAATTGCTGAATAGACATAAAAAACCAGCCGTCAGACAGAAATATCTTCCTTCAATACCAGCGCCAGAAGTGCCATACGCACGTACATGCCGTTGGGTATTTGTGCTCGAAGGTACAAAGCTCTCGGATCAGCATCAACCGCCCCATCTATCTCTCCCAAACGAGGAAAAGGATGCATAAGGATCGCCGTTTTCTTCGACTTTTTCATAATATCCGGTGTAATAATATAAGAATACTTTACTTTCTCATAAACATCTAAATCGGTAAACCGCTCTTTTTGTACGCGCGTAGCATACAACACATCGGTTTCTCCCAATACATCATCCAGTGCCTCGTGTTCAATGACTTTAATACCTGATTTTTTGGGCCCTTCTAAGTGATCTCGCGTCATTTTCAATACCTCCGGGGAGACTAGATGAATTGCTTTCGGAGAAAAAAGAGATAAAAGGGTGATAAGAGAATGAACTGTCCGACCATTTAGTAAATCTCCGACCAGCGTAATCGTTAAGCCGTCAACAGAACCAAAGTGATCCATAATGGTAAAAAAGTCCAACAGAGCCTGCGTCGGATGTTCACCAGGACCATCGCCTGCGTTGATAACCGGTTTGGCAGTTGCATCTGCCGCAGTGACTGCAGCCCCAACTTGCGGATGACGGAGCACTATACAGTCTGAAAACGAAGCAAATGTACGTACTGTATCTGGCAGAGACTCACCCTTGGCAACGGATGAATAGACGACGCCCTGGAGTGGTATAAATCCGCCACCAAGCCTTTGCATAGCCGCGACAAATGACCCGAATGTCCGACTGGATGGCTCATAAAAAAGCGCGGTCATAATGTTCCCTTTTAATATGTCGGTGGAGCCGTCTTTATCCACGATATCACGCATTGATCTGGTAACCGCGACCACGCGCTCAACATCTTTTTTGGTAAACTGACTGGCCGTCAAAATATCTTTTTTAAAAAGGGAGCTATCCATAAATCAATAATTTCATTTACTATACTCTTCCAATGACTTTATTTCCAGATCCTCCATCGGGTATTTTTGCAGAGATTCTATAAAAAACAGAGCGGATTCGGCGTTCGTAAAAATCGGAATCGACCAATCTATCGACATGCGGCGCATGAGATAGCCGTCGCTCAAACCTTTGGACATTTCCGTCTTTGTGGTTTCCGTAAAACGCTCCGGCAAGACCACTGCGAATCCGATTTTGTGATCCACAACCAAATCCCGGTAGTTCGGATGCTTTCCCTCATGAAGCTTTTCTACCAGCCTACAGGAGATGCCAAGACTTTTGAGATAATTATAGGTGCCTAACGTAGCGTGCAAAGTAAATCCCATACTATGGAGCCGTTTCGCTCCCTGGTCGAATACACGCTTTCCCGTACTTCCTCCTAAACTCAAAAATACAGTTTTTTGATTTGGATACTGCATGCCAGTAGAAAGAAGAGCCTTAAGATATGCTTCTCTTGCGTCCCAGCCCATAGCTGCGACTTCGCCGGTTGAACTCATTTCAACCCGAAGAACTGGGTCAGCCCCCCGCAATCTACGGAAGGAAAACTGAGGAACTTTCACTGTATAAAATTTCGGGCGAACGGTCGAAACGGGCAAATTCTTTTTTCCAAGCATAACCTCAGTGGCCAGTGCAATAAAATTCCGATCCAATGCTTTACTGACGAAAGGAAAACTTCTGGATGCTCGCAGATTGCACTCGATGACATACGGCGTACCCTCAGAAACGAGAAATTGAATATTAAAGGGACCGCTTACGCTAAGGGATTTCACGATTGCTGCAGCCTGTTTTGCAATGGATTGCTGCACGGAAGCCTCCAAAGTAAACGATGGAAGCACCAACGTAGCATCTCCAGAATGGACACCCCCTTTTTCTACGTGCTCAGAAAGAATTGATATGAGAATCTTTCCATTATCTGCCACACCATCAAAATCACACTCAGTAGCACCCTGTAGAAACTTTGTCATAACCACTGAGTACTTTTTCGCATTTTCGCCCATATGGTCGAGATATTGAGATAACTGCTTTTCTGATTCAATGACCAGCATCGCTTTGCCGGATAATACAAACGAGGGGCGTAACAGTACCGGAAAACCAATTTTATTGGCTTGCTCTAGAGATTGCGCGAGCGATCTCGTTTCGCTCCATGCGGGCTGTGCGATAAAAAGTGTATCCAGGAGTCTGCCAAACCGGTATCGGTCTTCGGCGCGCAGGATCGTATCCGCATCAGATCCTAAAAGCGGGACGCCCAGCGCGTGCAGCTTCGGAGCCAAATTATTCGGGATCTGACCTCCTACTGAAACGATAAAAGGAGCTTTCTCTATATCCCAAATATCCAATACTCTCTCGAGACTTAGTTCCTCAAAATATAAATAGTCACTATGATCATAATCCGTGGATACTGTTTCCGGATTACAATTTACCATGATGCTTTTTATACCATGCACTCGAAGCGTAGCGACCGTATTGACCGCACACCAATCAAACTCCACTGAGGTACCGATTGCGTAGGGTCCGGCTCCCAGAACCGCAACTTTTTTCTCATTAGTCGGCACGTGATCCGATGCCGACGCGGCATAGGTAAGATAGAAATAATTCGTTATTGCGGGGAATTCTCCAGCCATCGTGTCTATGCGTAACACCCTAGGCACTATCCCGTGCGTTTTTCGAAATGTACGTATGTCCGCTTCCTTACGCCCAGTAAGTTTTCCTATTTGCCCATCGGAAAAGCCTTGCCGCTTGGCATCAGAAAGTATATCAGTAGAAATTGAAGAGGTCTGCTTTAATACAGTATATGTTTGGACAATGCGCGCAAGTGAATAAAGGTACCACTGATCGATACCCGTAAGCCGATAAATTTCGGGAACCGTCATTCCTTTCGCAAGCCCTGCAGCGACGACAAATATGCGCTTGGAGTCCGGGTGCTTGAGACGTTTGCGGATCGACGGAATGCTCTCTTTCAGCGTATCTTCATCCATGATGCCCTCATACCCCAAGCCCAACATGCGGATGGCTTTTTGTATTGCTTCCTTAAAGGTCCGGGCGATGCTCATAACCTCGCCGACACTTTTCATTTCGCTGCCGATCGTGGTATCGACATTGCTGTATTTATCCAAATCCCATCTGGGCATTTTTACCACTACATAATCGAGCGCCGGTTCAAAAAAAGCAGACGTGCTGCCAGTGACCGAATTTTTCAGCTCCGGCAATGTTTTTCCTAACGCCAATTTCGCCGCCACATACGCAAGCGGATAACCCGTGGCTTTCGAAGCCAGAGCCGAAGACCGCGACAGACGGGCATTCACCTCTATAATCCGATAGTCTCCGGTTTTCGGATGGACAGCGTATTGGATGTTACATTCCCCAACAATACCCAATTCCCGAATAGTACGGATCGCTATATCCCGCAACTGATAATACTCATCATTTGTGAGCGTTTGGGATGGCGCAATGACAATAGACTCTCCCGTATGGATGCCAACCGGATCCAGATTTTCCATATTGCATACCGTTATGCAATTGTCCGAAGCATCTCTCACTACTTCATATTCCACTTCTTTCCACCCATAGAGACACTCTTCAATGATAATCTGTGGTGAAGTGGTAAGTGCGCTTTCTAATAGTAAACGGAGCGCTGCCGAAGTTTTTGCTATACCGCTTCCGGTGCCGCCCAATGCAAATCCTGTACGGAGCATAACCGGAAATCCCACGCTCCTGGCGTAGGCCAACCCGTCGGCCACCGAAGTAATAAGAGTGCCTTTTGCTGTATACAAACCAATCGAAGTAAGCCGCTGGCTAAATTTTTGCCGGTCCTCAGTATCGATGATTGCCTGTATCGGCGTACCCAAAATTTCAACGTGATATTTCTCCAGAATCCCCTGATGATATAACTCAATGCCACAATTGAGTGCAGTCTGTCCACCGAAAGAAAGCAGTATGCCATCCGGCTTTTCTTTTTCAATGACCTTTGCCACAAAAAATGCCGTCACCGGCAAAAAATATATTTGGTCTGCCAGATCCTTTGACGTCTGAATGGTGGCAATATTGGGGTTAACAAGGATTACAGTTTTTCCTTCTTCTTTGAGCGCTTTGATCGCCTGAGTACCGGAGTAATCAAATTCCCCAGCCTCACCGATTTTGAGAGCTCCTGAGCCTAATATGAGAACTTTTTGTATTCGATTCATTTTTTGAGTAAAGTAAATATCCATTTCGTATCAAAAGGACCGGGATAGCCTTCCGGATGAAATTGGGTACTCCAAATTCTGCGCTTTGGATTCTGTATGCCTTCATTTGTGCCATCATTCAGATTTATAAACCATTCAACAAATCCCTCGGGTATCGTACGGCGGTCCACCGCATACCCGTGGTTTTGGCTGGTAACGTATGCTTTTTTAGTCAAGACATCCTGGCAAGGTTGATTAAGGCCACGGTGTCCATACGGAAGCTTATACGTATCGGCTCCTATGGCAAGAGCAAGCAATTGATGCCCCAAGCAGACGCCCAAAAAAGGGATATTCTTTTCCAAAACCTTTTTGATGTGCGCAATCGTCTTTGTACAATCCTTTGGATCACCGGGACCGTTGGAGCAGACCAAACCGTCTACATTACTCAAATACGGATCGGGATCCATGTCCCAGGGAATTCGCTTCACTGTATAGCCGATATGAAGAAGCCCCCGTAAAATACCATGTTTTAAGCCACAATCAATAAGAAGAAGTCTCGTGCCGTTTGGCTTATCCGGTACATAGTCAATCACTCTGGGCAAGCTAACCTTCGCAACCAATTGTGTCGTCACATTCTGATCCCAATAAAATTTTTTGCTCGATGAAATGACACCCCGTAATACTCCTTTATCCCGTATTTTCTGCGTGAGAGCTCGGGTATCCACATGAGCAATGCCGGGGATCTGTTGATTCTCCAGCCACGAAGCGAGCGTTTGATGCATCTGATAATGGGACGGTGTTTCTACATCAGATGATACAATGACACCGGAAGCCCAAATGTGTTCTGATTCGAAATTTGAAAGAAGATGTAGTGCCTGAAAAACCGGCTTTGGCAAACCGTAATTTCCGATAAGGGGATACGTAAACACTAAAAGCTGACCGGCGAATGATGGATCAGTCAGACCTTCGGGGTACCCCGTCATGGCGGTCGTAAATACTACTTCGCCACACCGATCGCGAAGTGATCCAAAGCGTACCCCTTCAACAACCTCCCCGTCCTCTAGACACAGATATACTTTCTCCATCCTGGGTTTCTAGTCTATCGGGCCGACACAAACCTGTCAATCATTGTGATATATGATGTTGTATGATATATTTCCAGCTATGCCAGCAGAGAGCCTTAATTCCAAGGAAACACAAGCGCGCATTACCCTAGAATTAAAACGCATCGGAACCACCGCGGTGGCTCGGCTTATGGCACAAAATACACAGGTCCCGGAAAACTGTCCGATTATATACTTTGACACTCTGACCGATCATTTAGTAATCGCGGACATGTGGATAAGATATCTTGGAGTAGGCTTCTCTCACAGGCTTAGTAATATCATGTTGGCTAAGGGACCGTCCGCAACTGCCGAATATGTGGATGATCTCATTCATGTATTTGACCAACACCATATCATGGGAACCCCGCTCATATGTGATGAACAGACGCTCGGCCTCATAGCGAAAACAGAAGGGACCGTTGTGCTCGGAAAAATGGAGACTCCATTTGATGTGGTCGTTCAAAGACCAGGAGGAATCATAGCGGTTTGCTTGCCTGATCCGGAAACATTCTGGGTATCAATCCCCGGCCCCTCCTAATTTTTCCGCTTCTTGCCCTGTATTTGTTTTCTAAAAAGCGCATTAAAGATATCACCCTTGGTTACCATGCCACAAAGCGTATCGTTTTCATCCAAAACCGGTAACTGATTCACGCGGCGCACAATCATACGGGAAAGCGCCCGCATAATAGGCGAATCTTTGCGGGTATAGATGACTCTTCTGCACATCACATCTTTTGCTCGTCTGCCTGCCATATCGCGCACCCGGTCTTCCATCGCTTCAAAATCTGACTCACTGGAAAGTTCCTCTACATATTCACGGTAATCAGGATAAAGAGCTTGTAGAAGATCTTCTTTTGTCACGAGACCCAATAGTATATTTTTTTTGTCTACCACAGGAACGGCGTTCACGCGTCTTTTGAAAATAAGCTTCCAGAGTTCCCTGAACGTAGCATCAGAAGAAGCACTTACGGTAGCCTTGCTCATGATTTCGTAAATTTTCATACAATTGTTGAAATCTCGATGAGAGTGTAACCCACTGGAAAAAGAGTGTCAACTACTGTAATGGCGAGGTGTGGAGAGGAGCATGAACCTTCCTTCTTCGAAAAACTTTCATTTCGATAAAAGAGCGCCGCAATAATGCCTGTGCTGTGGCAAGATCGTCTCCTTTGGCTCCATGGGAGATAGCCTCCCGGGCAGCTTCCCGACCGCGCCTGATCTCTGCTTCATTAAGCTCATCAGCATGATATGCGCGCGATACTAACACCTGCACACCAGAAGCGCTCACTTCCATAAAACCGCCGCCGACTGCCAAAAAATATTCCTTATTACCTGTGGTTATTTTTATCTCCCCTTCGGTCAAAGCGGAAAAAATTGGTGCGTGATGTGATAGGATTCCGATCGTTCCTTTTGAAGTCGGAACGGTGAGCTCGCTTACCTGCTGCGAGAATACGCTTTTTTGCGGAGTGATAATATCGAGCAAAAAGGTTGTCACACTGTTATTTGGCTTCGTCGATGCTACCGATCATATAAAAAGCCTGCTCAGGCTTATCATCGTGCTTCCCTTCAAGTATTTCTTTAAATCCCCGAATGGTCTCCGGAAGAGTCACATATTTACCGGCTTTTGCAGTAAACGTTTCCGCCACGAACATCGGCTGGGTAAGGAAGCGTTGGATTTTTCTGGCTCTGGCTACCGTGGCCTTATCTTCGTCACTTAATTCTTCCATGCCTAAAATTGCGATAATGTCCTGTAGATCCTTGTACCGCTGTAATACCCGCTGAACACCCCGGGCCACCTCGTAATGTGCTGCGCCCACAACCAGCGGCTCAAGAATTCGCGAATTGGAGGCCAAAGGGTCCACTGCAGGATACAGGCCCTGTTCTGCAATAGACCGCTCAAGAGCAATAGAGCTATCCAAGTGGGCAAAGGTCGCAACAGGAGCTGGATCTGTATAGTCGTCTGCCGGCACATAGACTGCTTGTACCGATGTGATAGATCCCTTCTTTGTTGATGTTATGCGCTCCTGAAGCGCTCCCATTTCTGATGCCAGCGTGGGCTGATAGCCAACCGCTGAAGGAATTCTCCCTAAAAGCGCTGATACTTCGCTTCCTGCTTGGGCAAAACGGAAAATATTATCGATAAACAGCAACACATCCTGACCTTCTTCATCTCGAAAATATTCTGCCATCGTAAGGCCGGTGAGTGCCACCCGAAGCCGTGACCCTGGCGGCTCGTTCATCTGACCGAACACAAGCGCAGTTTTTTCAATCACTCCTGATTCTTTCATCTCGCGCCATAGATCGTTTCCCTCGCGCGATCGTTCACCGACACCTGCAAATACTGATACGCCGCCGTGTACTTCCGCAACATTGTGGATAAGCTCCTGGATAAGGACGGTTTTTCCAACTCCCGCGCCTCCGAAAATAGCCACTTTTCCGCCTTTCACAAAGGGCGCGATGAGATCTATGACTTTGATACCGGTCTCAAGTACTTCCATTTTTGTGCTTTGCTCGGTAAAGGAAGGAGCAGGGCGGTGAATAGGGGAATATTTTACCTGCGTAGGTTGTGGCTTCTCGTCTATGGCTTCTCCTACGACGTTAAACATACGCCCCAGAGTCTTTTTGCCGACAGGCACAGTAATGGGTGCTCCCGTCGCAACAACAGCATCACCACGCTTGAGACCATCCGTCGGACCCAAGGCAAACGTACGCACGCGGCCGTCTCCCAAATGATAAGCAACTTCCAGGACTAGCTTCTTTGACTTGGTAAACTCGCTTGCCAATTCCAGCGCCTCATAAATAGCAGGAATGCTCCCACTGGAAAACTGCACATCAACAACGACTCCGATAACTGCAACGATAGTACCTTGATTTTGTTTCATATATTTATGACTCCTTCACTGCCAGACGAGCTGTTACCATATCAGTAATCTCATAGGTAATCTTCTCCTGACGAGCTTTGTTATACAAAAGAGTAAGATCACCCATGAGTGATAATGCATTGTCTGTTGCGTTTCTCATAGCAAGCATCCGAGCCGAATGTTCACTGGCTTCTGACTGAAGGAGCGCATCGCGAATCTGATTTTCCATATAATGCGGCAGAAGCTGTGAAAAGACCTCCTGCACATTTGGCTCAATAAGCATATCGCTTGGCTGCTTTATACCTACACTATTTGAAGGCTCGATAGAAAGAGGGAGAATGGTCTTGCGCTTTGGGTTCTGCCGGGCAACAGAAAGAAATTCGTTATACACGAGGTCAACCTGATCAACCTGGCCAGTGGTAAATGCGTCTATGACAAGTTTCGTGATGGCGGGGATGTGCTCTGAAACGGATGCTGTCTGGGAAAAATCAGCAACTAATGTAGCTGCCGACCGAACCAAAAAGGTAGTACCCTTTTTCCCTACCGAGATACAGGATAATGTATTCATGTGTACATATTGTGTCAAAAGAAACCGGAAAAGGGACGTATTTAATCCGCCACACAATCCTTTGTTGCTCGATGCGACGATGACAAGCGTCCGGCCGGACAACTTTTCCGGCTTACGAAGCAACGGGTGACTGGCAAGGTCAACTTTATGAGACAACTGCATGACCATGTCATAAATTTTTTGTGCGTACAATTTGCCGGACAAAGCTGCTGCCTGTGCCTTTTTCATCTTAGACGCAGCAACCAGCTCCATCGCTTTCGTGATTTGTGCGATATTTTGTGCAGATTTTATTCTTCGCTTAATAAGACGAATGTTTGCCATAGTTACTTTACAAAGGACTTTTTGAACTCTCCGACCGCTCGGGTCAATTGTTCCTCAATCTCCGGAGTCAAAGTTTTTTCTTTGGTAATCGCCGATAGCGTTTTCTTGTGTGAGCGATCCATAAACTCCAAAAACTCCTTTTCAAATTGATCAACCCGCGCCACAGGCACATCATCGAGATAACCATTGCTTCCCGCCCAAATAATTGTGACCTGTTTGGCTATAGGAAGCGGGATATATCGGCCCTGCTTTAAAAGAGAAAGCATGCGCGCTCCGCGCTCGATTTGCCTCTTTGTTGTTTCATCCACATCTGTGGAAAATTGAGCAAACGCCGCAAGCTCACGATACTGTGCCAAGTCGAGTTTCAAACTGCCAGACACTTTCTTCATGGCTTTTATTTGAGCAGCTCCCCCGACCCGTGACACCGAAACGCCGACGTTGATAGCCGGCCGTTGCCCAGCGTTAAACAAATCTGATTCCAAAAACAATTGACCATCGGTGATAGAAATGACGTTCGTCGGAATATAGGCTGAAATATCGTTTGCCTGAGTTTCGATAATGGGGAGAGCCGTAATAGATCCGCCACCATGCGCCTCATCAAGCCTACAAGCACGCTCTAATAATCGGCTATGGAGGTAAAAAACATCACCTGGATACGCTTCACGTCCTGATGGTCTCCTCAGAATAAGCGAGAGCTGTCGGTATGCCCACGCATGCTTACTTAGGTCATCAAAAATGATTAGAACGTCACGACCTTTATCCATAAAATATTCAGCAATGGCCGTGCCAGCATAAGGGGCAAGATACTGGTATGAAGCCGGGTCACTCGCAGAAGCCGCCACAATGATGGTATGACCAAGCGACTTATGGTGATTTAGCTCCGCAGCCACACCTGCGATCCGCGACGTTTTTTGTCCGATCGCCACATAGATACAAATCACTCCTTCGTCTTTCTGATTAATGATCGTGTCAATAACGATCGATGTTTTTCCGGTATTGCGGTCCCCAATGATCAGTTCCCGTTGGCCTCGCCCGATAGGGATCATCGCATCGATCGCTTTGATGCCCGTCTGAAGCGGGGTCGTCACAGGCTGACGGCTCGTCACACCCGGTGCAATCCGCTCCATAGGATAATACTGCTTTGCCTTAATCTCACCTTTGCCGTCAACAGGAGCACCGACCGGATTTATGACGCGACCCAGAAAGTCTTCAGATACCGGCATAGACAACAGCCTGCCGGTGCTTCGAACTTCATCTCCCTCGGAAAGAGCAAGGTAATCTCCTAAAACTATCGCCCCGATAGCGTCTTCTTCCAGATTCATGGCAAAGCCCAATAGACCGTGGGGAAAATCCAAAATTTCCAGATACGCCACCTGAGGCAGCCCCTTAATGCGCACCACGCCATCGGTCACTGACTGGATGTATCCTACCCTCCTGGCGGAGGCCTTTGGCTTAAAGTCTTCTATCTTTTTCGCCAAATCTTTCGCAATATGATGTGAGAGATCATCGTTCATAATTATATCAATAGACTGTCTGAAAGTTGCCGCAATTCGTTGGCCAAGGATGTATCAACAACCCAATCGCCAACCGTTACACGAAATCCCCCCAGAAGCTTGTCATTGACGCGAACGACAAGCTCAATCGGATGACCGACAAGTTTTGCTAAACACTGAGTCAATGAGCGTTTTTCTTCAGGCGTCAACGAGACGCTTGTTTCCAGCTGGGCATATTTCTGACGGCTCGCTTCTGAAGTGACTTTGCGAAACAGTTCGCGCACTTTCGGTATATCACCGGATACCGCGCTATCACGCCTCAGATAGTCAACGATGCCGCTGACGAACCCTTTCGCATCTTTGGTTAATGTCTGGTGCATACCCTTATACGCTCCTCTCAAGCTCGCTGATTTGCTTTTTCAGCAAAGCGTGTCTGTCCTGTGAGTTCATGGCGCGTGCCAACAGCCGCTCTGCCATTCCGGCCGCGAGGGTAACGCTCTGCTTACGAATACCCTTTTCCATAGTCTCACGGACATGTTCTACTTCTGCTTTTCCCTTTTCCATGATCGCTGCTGCTTCCTTGTGCGCGAGTGCAAGAATCTCTTTTTCTTCGTCTTTGCCCTGCCGCTTGGCTTCTTCTACGATCGCTGCCGCTTCCTTCCGTGCCGCTTCCAGAAGCTTCTGCTTCTTAACGGCCATCTTTTCCTCTTCTTCCTGCATTTTTGCAGTTAATTGCAATCCTTCTTCAATCTCGCGGCGGCGCTTTTCCAGCATGGCAAGAACCGGCTTATATAAAAGCCTGGAAAGCACAAACATGATGATAGAAAAATTTACTACCTGCGCCAAGAGTAAGCTTGGTTCTATTCCTAATTTATCCATACGGTTCCCTTTATACGAATTTGATAATGAGTCCTGCAACAAGCGCGTAAATAGCGATAGCCTCAGCAAATGCAACGCCCAAAATCATGCTTGTGCGGATATCTCCTGCAGCTTCCGGATTGCGCCCGATTGCTTCAAGAGCTTTTGACGTCAATAGACCAATCGCTAAAGCCGGCATAGCACCGCCCAAAGCGACAGTCAGACCAGTCATAACTAATTTAATAGATGCTTCATCCATGATGCGATTCACCTCCCCCGTGTGAAACGGCAACGTTCAGAAATACTGCCGTCAACATAGAAAATACCAACGCCTGTATAAACCCGACGAATAATTCTAACATGAGAAACGGCAAAGGGACAATAAACGGCATAAGAAACGCCATAACAGCCAGGAGTACTTCTCCAGCAAAGATGTTTCCGAACAACCGAAAGGCAAATGATATAACTTTGGAAATCTCCGATACGGTCTCAAGTATCCCCAAAAAAAATTCAATGGGATTTTTGAAATTGAGAAATCTGGTGCTGTAGTGCCCACCAAGCGTCACAAACCCGAAGTATTGAATAGCTAAGACCGCCACCAGTGCAAGTCCCAACGTGGTATTCAGATCAGCAGTCGCACCACGGAAGAGAGGTACAAATTCTTCCTTCTCCTCAGACGAGACGGTCTCGGGAAGTGCTTCTGCATCTGTGGGACTCACATGACTATCTTGCACTGGCTCCACAGCCAGCTCCTTATTCGGAACAACCGCTTCTGTCTCATGCGTTTTAAAAAATCCGACCGTGCCAACTCCAGGAAGTAGTCCAACCCAGTTAGCAGTAATGATAAAAAGGAATAAACTGGCAAGAAGCGGGAAAAAAAGCGCAATATGTTTGCCGGTCACTTGAGAAAAAAAATCGTATAAACCGCCAATAACCAATTCCGTCAATGACTGGATTCTGGATGGCACCATTTGAAGATTTCGGCTAACCATCCATGCAAGAAAAATTAAAAGCACCATGACCAACCATGTCGTAAGAAGCGCATTTGTGATAGGTAATCCCCAAAAATACCCCAATTTCTCAGCGGCGAGCGATATATGCGGCATAGTTAGTGTCGAATAATTTCTTGTATTGTGCGAATAAAACCAATAATAGATACCACAAACCCCAGAAAAAGAAACGAGAGGGTCAGAGTAGGGTACGTAAGAAATACTTTATCTGCATACGTCCCCAAGATAGCCCCTCCGGCGATAGGAATAGCTATAGCAAATCCTATCTCACCAACAAACCCAATGTAATACCATGTCTCGCCCCTTTTCTTGAGCGCATCTTCTCTTCGTTTGGCAACAGATATATCACCCGTATCCTCTTTGAGAGATAGAGTGTATCGGTCTTTTGGTTTTCCTCTCATATTGTAAAGTTCTACCCCTGTATCCGTCAATATGTATTCAATATGCGTTTAGCATCGTCAAGCAATAATACCAGTCGGTCATCTTTTTGATCAATTTTGCCACTCACCCAGATGAGCGTGTCAGCAAACCACAAGTCCGCGGTTTTGCTATAAATTTTCGGAAATACCACGAGCTCAATAATGCCACTGAGATCTTCCAACCTCACAAATGCCATTTCATGATTGTTTGCTTTGGTCGTGATTTTCTTTACGGATTTGACGATGCCACCGACCGTCACCCGATCGCCGCTTCTGGCTGCCGTAATCTCGGTAATCGGTATGACCCCAAGCTTTACAAGAACGCTCCGAAATGGTTCCAGCGGATGGGACGTAAGATAAAATCCCAATAATTCCTTCTCATATCCCAGAAGTTGAGATTTCGGAAGTTCATCAAGCCTTGGTAGCTCAATATCCACCGTATCGGCAGCTTCATTTCCGTCAAAAAGGCCGACCTGACCGGCCGCAACCGCTTTCTTTTTCTTATGCGCCTGATCGATAACGTCCGGCAGTACGCCCAATAGCGCTGCACGCGAACCGAATGAGGTCATTGCCCCAGTCCTGATAAGACTTTCCAGCGTCTTTTTGTTTACTTTGGATAAATCTACCCGACTGATAAAGTCTGCAAAATTGCGAAAGACACGAGAGGATCGGGCAGATAAAATGCTTTCGATTGCTGCCGTACCGACATTTTTCACGGCAGAAAGACCGAAGCGTATAGATCCATTCTCTATAGTAAATTCCACATCGGACGTATTCACGTCCGGGGGAAGAAGACCGATCCCATATTGTCGGCATTCCGCGACGATCGTGGCAATTTTTTCATCACGCGCGTCACCGGTATTGGCACGCGATTCTGCTGCAAAGACAGCAGTCATATATTCCACCGGATAATTAGCTTTGAGATACGCTGTCTGATAGGCAATCATGGCGTAACAGGCGGCATGTGCTTTATTAAATCCATATCCAGCGAATGGCTCGATGAGTGTAAAAATTTCTTCTGCCTTTGCTTTAGTAAGTCCATTTTTCTCACACCCGGCAATAAATTTTTCCTTCTGCTTTTTCATTTCGCTGGCGATTTTTTTACCGACTGCTTTTCGAAGTTTATCAGCATCGCCCCATGAGTACCCAGCCAGAGTAATTGCGGTGAGAAGCACATCGTCCTGATAACAGATCAGACCATACGACTGTGCTAATACGTCTTTTAATCTGGAATCAGGGTAACTCACCAGTGAGGGATTATGTTTGCGCTTAATAAACTCCGGTATTACCTGCATGGGTCCTGGCCGGTATAACGCGACCATGGCCATAAGATCAAAGATGGTAGTCGGGCGCAATTCCTTTATATATCGGCGCATGCCACTCGATTCTAATTGGAACACGCCGGTTGTCTCACCGCTTGCCAGCATCGCAAACGTTTTTGCATCATTGAGTGGAATGCGGGAAAGGTCTATGTCTTTACTCTGCACCTCTTTGATAAATGAAAGCGCCTGAGACATGATGGTGAGATTTCGTAAACCTAAAAAATCCATTTTGAGAAGCCCCACGCCGTCTTCTCCCACGGTATACATATCATATTGCGTAATAATGCGCTCACCACGCGCTTCCCGCTGGAGCGGGGTGTACTCTACGAGAGGTTTATCCGCTATGACCACCCCCGCCGCATGCACCGATGCATGACGTGCAACTCCTTCTAATTTTCGCGCAACGTCAAGTAACTGCTTGGTTTCGGGTTCTGTACGGTATGCCAGGGAAAGTTCTGCGGATTGCTCAAGTGCTTTCTCGATTGTCATGGCATTTCCCTGAAAGCCGGGTGGGATCATTTTAGATATTCTGTCCGGCTTAGCATACGGCATACCAAGCGCACGGCCCCCATCCCTCACCGCGCCCCGTGCTTCCATAGTACCGAAAGTCACAATTTGCGCGACATGGTCATCCCCATACCGCTGGGTGACATAGGCAATGACCTCATCCCTACGGTCATCTGCAAAATCAAGATCAATATCCGGTGGACTAGGGCGTTCGGGATTCAGAAAGCGCTCAAACGGCAGTTTAAAATACAAAGGGTCAATGCCGGTAATTCCCAAAATATAGGAAATCACCGATCCTGCTGCTGATCCGCGGCCCGGGCCTACGCATATCCCATGATCTTTTGCCCAGTTTACAAAATCCTGTACAATGAGAAAGTACGTCGAGTATCCTTTTTTATTAATAATATCCAACTCATATCGGATACGGTCTTCGATATCCTGTGTCATTTTTGTATATTTTTTCGGTGCACGCTCCGCCACCAATGTTTCCAGATAGCGGGCCGGCGTCTCTCCTGCCGGTAAGGGATAATTGGGTAATATCCATTTGCCGACCGAAAGCGTCGTGTCGCACATGGCAGCAATTTTCACAGTATTTTCTATCGCTTCCGGATACTGGATGAACAACCCCTTCATTTCAGCGGGGGAACGCATATAAAAATCTGGAGTGGCAATCATGGACAACGGACGGTTTGTTTCAAGCATTGTATGCTGTGTCTGGACACACAGGAGAATTTCCTGCGCTTCCGCATCTTCCAGGTCTACATAATGAATATCATTGGTTGCCACAAGCGGAAGTCCGAGTTTACGCGAGAGAGCCACTAATTTTTCGTTGATAATGGCCTGTTCGGGTATTTTGGGGTGATACTGTAATTCTAGATAATAATGGTCAGGCCCAAATAACTCACTATATTCCCGGGCGATGCGTTCCGCTTCTTTCTCTTGATTATTGCGCAACAAATTTGGCACTTGTCCCTGAATGCACGCGCTTGTACAGATAAGGCCTTCATGATGTTCTTTCAAAAGCTCCCAATCGATACGCGGTTTATAGTAATAGCCCTCCAGATGTGCGTGGGTAACAAGCTTTAAAAGATTTTTATAACCTGTCTCATTTTTCGCCAGTAATATAAGATGAAACGGGTCGGTGTCAACCTTGGCTTCTTTATCGAACCGACTACGGCGTGCCATGTAAGTCTCTACACCTAAGATAGGCTTAATGCCGGCCGCCTTTGCCTTGAGGTAGAACTTAAACGCACCATACATCGCGCCGTGGTCCGTGAGCGCCAGGCTGTCCATACCATAACTTTTTGCCCGCTCGATGAGGTGATCTAACTTCCCTAATCCATCCAGGAGGGAATATTCACTATGGGTGTGAAGGTGAACAAAATCTGCCATTACCCTACGGTTACGCCCTCAGCCGCTATCGGGCACCAATGACTTTCTTGCGCGGCAAGTATTGCTTCCGCCTCTGCCTGTTCTCCAAACCGGGCGACTACTTTACCGCCACACGGCATATGTAAAAGGGTCAAACCATCTGTCCCAAAACCTCTCAATTGAAAATCTGAATGCAAGCCTTCAATAGGGACGATCCCTCCATATGCCTTAATCAGTGCCTCATCCAGTGCTTCATGTGGCGTCATACTCTGTATAAACTCCTATCCGGGCAGAAAAAACTTATACTATCAGACGTTTGATTATAGCAGATATTTTTTGTGTATCCCCTTTTCCTTTCATCTGTCGCAATACCTGACCGACTAAAAACCCCATCACCTGCTCTTTGCCTTTTTTGTAATCCTCAATGGCCTTTTGATTTTCAGAAATGACCTGCATTATCACTTTTTCCAGTTCATCATCACTCACCGCAGTTACTTGCTTTGCCTTTATAATCCGTTCAATCAATTGAACCGGTAAAACTTCATTGATGTCAATATTTCTGTTA
>JACREN010000050.1 GCA_016218255.1 Candidatus Gottesmanbacteria bacterium
CATCGGTGGTGGCGTAGATGCTAAGCACGCTTATGCCTCTTCAACCGCTGGCGCATGGTCTTGGGGGGCGCTTAACGATTCGCTGACGACATTTACAGAAAGGATGAGACTGACAACGGCTGGCAATCTTGGCATAGGCACTACGACCCCTCTTCAGAAATTATCAATTTACGGGGCGAATGAGGATGCTGTTATTCTTTTTGTCGCCTCAACGACTAAGGGCGTACATAACGAATGGGCAGTCGGGCCGGACTTTGCTGATGCGGGTAAATTTAAAATATCTTCTTCTACGGTAGTTGGGACGAATGACCGTTTTGTGATTAACGGGGTAGGAAACGTGGGAATTGGCACTTCATCCCCATCATCCCTTCTGGCTCTGACGCAAGCTGGGGTGACCAAGTCCGATGGTGTTTGGCTTGCTTCTACCGATGGTGATTATCGCTCAATGTACATGAACAACTCCGGTGTAATGAGTTTTGAAGGCGGAGATGGCTCCACGATAAATACTGCCACGCTTAATGCCGCCGGCGCATGGACGAATGCCTCTGACCGTTCTTATAAGGAAAATATCAGTGATATCAGTTATGGACTGGAGGTGGTTCTTCGTATGCAACCTCGTTCCTATACTATGAAGGGGAGTGGTTTGCCACAGGTGGGTTTCATCGCGCAGGAGCTTGAGCAGTTAGTTCCTGAAGTGGTTGATGGGGAAGATGGAAGAAAGGGGGTGAGTTATGGGAATCTCGTGGCGGTCGTTGTTAAAGCCGTTCAGGAACAACAGGCGAAGATAGACTATTTAAACAATGCCATCTCTTCCAGTGGTATTTGGAGGCTAGAAAGCGACGGAGTCTTAACTGTTACCGAGATTAAGACAAACAAGCTCTGTATCGGTGCTACTTGTATAGATGAGGCGAAGCTTCAGGCTATTCTTAAGAGTTCCGGGGTAGACTCTAGTGAAGTTTCTCATTCTTCTGTCTCGATTGATCCTGTTGTTATAACGCCGGTAGACGACATGCCACCTATCATTTCTCTAACTGGAGATTCAGAAATAAAACTTAAGAAGGGCGATAGCTATGTTGACCCCGGCGCAACGGTAGTTGACAATGTTAATAACAATCTTGGAGTTAATACGATTGGCGCGGATATAGACACCAGTCTGGAGGGGACTCATACCATAACCTATAACGCAACCGATCAGGCTGGGAACAAGGCCAAAGAGGTATCTAGGACAGTAAAGGTAGAATAATTTTGCGCGCATACTTATCCACACTGGCGCTATTTATAAGTCCTTTTTCATTGTATAATTAACAGACATTAATAATTAAAGCCGAGATTAACCGGCTCTCCGATCCGAAGTCGGAGTAAATAATTTATAAGTATGAACAATTTTCTTGCGACAGAGGGCCAAGTTTTGGCGACATCTCTTCAGAATGTCAGCGCTAAGGTTATGGAGCTATTGCCTTCTATCGTCCTAGCGCTCATCGTATTTTTAGTGGGTTGGTTTATCGCATCGATAGTTGCGACTGCAGTGTCCCAGATCGTTAAGGCGCTTAAAGTTGACGGCGTGCTTAAGAATATCGGTCTTGAAGACGCTCTCAACAAGGGTGGATGGTCTTTGGATAGCGCCTCTTTCTTGGGTAGCTTGGTAAAGCTTTTTGTCATTATCGTCTTTTTGGTGGCTTCGCTTGATATCCTCGGTTTGTCTCAAGTAAACTTGCTTTTACAGGAGCTTGTGGTCGGTTTCTTGCCTAATATTTTTGTTGTTATTATCCTCCTTATCATTGCCGCCTTTGTTGCGGAGATATTGAGCAAGCTCGTAATGGGTTCTGCTAGAGCTTCCGGTGTCTCGTCCGCCTCTGCCGCTATTCTTGGGAAACTGGCCGCTTGGATTGTTTGGGTTGTAGCCGTTCTTATGTCTCTTTCGCAACTTAACATTGGAGTCGCGGTATTAAATACCCTTTTCCTTGCTGTAGTATCAGGTCTCGCTCTCGCGTTTGGTTTAGCCTTTGGTCTGGGTGGTAAGGACGTTGCTGCCTATTACCTTGAGAGATTTAAGAGAGACATCGGACATTAGTTATACCCTTTGAGTGGTTAAAAAAAGTCTCGCTGTTGGGCGGGACTTTTTATATCGTCTAAAATTGAAGTTGTCCACAGAAATACTGTTTTTATTTATGCTTCTATAGCTTATTTTCTGATATAATTATGCATGATGAAATATGGGGAGAAACAGTTGATCCGTTTTGGGTTTTTTGCTTTTGTTTTATTATTTTATCTTTCTAATTTTACCCCAGCTAGAGCGAAGTATACGCTTCTAGATACTTCACCGGTTTTTCCAGAAACAGTTATGAACAAAACCGTTGGTGGTATACCGTTTCAACAGGCTATTGGTTTTTCAAACATCGCTCGTAATGCCCAATATCTTAATGATGTAGGGTATAAAAAAATAGGTGGTATAAACACCGCGAGTTTTATCGACAGTATCCAAGATACGGTCGGAAAGATTAAGTCATTTTGGTTTGGGGATCTGGTTCCGGTTACCGTTATATCGCCGCCCGTTACTCCTACGCGCGGGGCTATTTCTCTGGTTAATATTTCTCGTACTGTTCAAGGGGCTAAACAAGTTTCTACCCAGATCTTAGGCGACATAAGCCCCCAAAATAATAGTGTTTCCACTGTTACAAACATAATCGAAAGGATTTTGCCTATCAAAGAGAGGATTATAGAAAGGGAGGTTACTAGAGTGGAAGCAGGTGCTGGCCAGCCTGTTTATGATAAGGCTCAGATTGATGATAAATTCGCGAAGTTGCGTGAAAATATTGCAGTTCCGTCTTTTTGGGGCACTGGGATTTCTTCTTACAACAAAGGTGATATTTTTTATGCCACTGGTAGCAGTACTCTTGCAAAATTGGCCAGTTACGGATCTAGCGGGGTAGGTTTAAATGCAGGTACTCCTTTTTCTGTCCCCGCCGGCCATGTTCTCACGATGTCTCAAAATGGCGGTGTGCCTATCTGGGCCGAAGCTGTGTCGCCTGTTAATAATTACTATTCTACTGGTGGTGGAGGAGGTTCTCCGGGTTATGCCTATAGTCTGGGTAATACAAATATTTATCCAGCCGGCACGAATGGTTTAGCTGGCGGAACTCTTACTATAAACGGCGAATTGGTTGTAAATAATACTTCTACCTCGACTATGTCCAGAGGCGTTGATATCTCCGCGGGGTGTTTCTCTATTGGTGGTACTTGTATCGGTACCGGCGGCTCTCTCTCCTCTAATGTCGCTCTTCTAAACAGAACATCTCAAATCTTCACAGCCCTAAACATCTTCTCCGCCGGAGCCTCGACTACCAGACTCTCTGTCTTCAACAACTTCTATGCCGGAGGAACAGCCACCACCACCATCAATTCATCGGGCGACCTGTATGTAGCCGGAAGCACCACTCTCCAGAACTTCACTTTCGTTAACGTGACAGGGACGAATGCCACGACGACGAATCTAGCTGTGGAAGGCACAGCTTCAACCTCTAGATTGGTGGTTTCAAACGCTCTCACTATCTCCGGTTTCTCCGGCGCTCTTTCCGCTTCGGCCGGCATAGTATCTGCCGGCACTCTCTCCATAGCCAACGGCGGGACAAACGCTTCCTCTTTCACAACTTCCGGCAATGGCGTCTATTACGATGGAACGAGACTTGTTACCGCTCCTCTGACTTCAGCCGTAACTTATCCTTATGCATCGACCACGATGATTACAGCGACGACGGCCTCCACCACCGCCCTTAATGTTTCAGGTACCGCCACTTTCCAAACTCTCACCGTTGCCGGCAACACCACTCTTGCCGCCACGATGAACGGCCCCCTCCAAGCCAACGCCGGACTAGTCTCGGCCACCTCAAGTGTCGGCGTTCTCTACGGCGGCACCGGCCAGACCACCTTCACCAATGGTGAACTCCTCATCGGCAACTCCACTGGCAACACCTTGACCAAAGCGACCCTAACCGGCACAACTAATCAATTAACCGTTACCAATGGTTCTGGCAGTATCACTCTCTCCTTGCCTTCACTCCTTGCTCTGACTCAAGCCTCGACCACCAGACTTTCCGTCATTGACACCGCTTACTTTGGCGGCACCGCGACCACCACCATCAACTCGGCCGGTCTCATCACCGCCCAGAATCTCTTGGCTCTCGGCAGTACCACCCTGCAAGACTTCACGGCGGTGAACGCCACGACGAGTCAAGCGACGACGACCAGTCTCTATGTTTCCGGCCCAACCAAGTTAGCCGGCAGTCTCTCCCTCGCTCCTTCAGTTAGAACCTCAGGCTCGCTCGCCCCCTTCCTCTTTACCGGCGCCGCCGATACCGGACTGACCGCCGCCACCGAAGCCTCTGACATTCAATTCAATCTGAACAGAACCAAAACTCACAGCAACAATCCCATCACCTTACAGCGCGATGTCTTAATCAACGCTGGAACTCACGCCTTCACTTCTTTCACCTCCGGCCTCATCACTGACTTGGCCACCTTGGGCATCACCGGCGCGCCCCTCCTCGGAACCAACGCCACCTCAACTAACGCTCACACCATTTACCTTGGCGCCTCGGCCTTGAACGCCAGCACCACCAACAGTTACGGACTAACGGTCAATGCCAACACCGGTGCGGGGAGTAACTACGCCGCCACCTTCCTTGGCGGCAATGTCGGCATCGGCACAAGTTCTCCCGCTTGGACACTTAGTTCTTTTTCTGCCTCTGCCCCTCAACTCGCTCTCTCCGCCGGCGCCGGAGTAGCTCAATGGGCTCTCCGCAACGCCGGTGGCAATCTTTACTTTGCAACCACGACTGTTGCTGGCACGGCCACTACGACAACTTCCGCGCTAACCGTTATCGGTAGTAGCGGCAACGTTGGCATCGGCACCAGCAACCCCCTTTATAAGTTTGACACCCAGATAGCAGGCAATACTCACCTTTTCTTACATCCGGCTTCTGACTTTGGTGGTGGGAGAACGGGAGTAGTTATTGACAACCGCAATGATGCCGACTCTGCTTCCGTACCCCTCGTCTTTGGTGCTTCCAGTTTTGAATTTAACGAAGGCAAAGTAGGTATTGGAACATCATCACCCTATGCCCCGCTCTCGATAGTGGGCGAAACCGTCTCTGCTTATTTTACGGCAACGACTACAACCGCCTCCACCTTCCCGTATGCCAGTACCACGGCCATTTCCTCTACCGGCTCAGCTTATTTTGCTACCAGTGGGGGCAAGGTCGGCATCGGGACGACAACACCTTCATACGGTCTTGACATAAATCAAGCGACAGCCGGAATGAACAATAGCAATGCGAATGGAGTTGAGTTTCACCTTAAAAATACCAATGGAAGCTCAAGGGATTGGGTAATGCTTAGCACTGGGAGTTCTTGGGCTGGCGGAGGACAGGAGGGGTTCTTTAACATCTATGATAACACTGCTGGTGTTCAAAGATTGACGATAAACACTTCGGGCAACGTCGGCATTGGGACGACAAGTCCGGCCACAAAATTGGATATTTATGGCGCCGCCATTCCTCTTGGCTTTACTGGTATCACCACAGGCACACAGTATATGCAGGGAGCCAATACCGGAGGTTCATTTAGGCTTGGACTGGAAAGTTCAACAGGTGACTCTATGACAGGAAGTGGTCTGGCCTATGCCACTGTTTTAGGGTCAGTAAATTCAACTGCTTTGCAACTGGCAACTAACAATGCGGCCAGACTGACGATTGATACGAGTGGCAACGTCGGCATTGGGACGACAACGCCTTCACAAATCCTAGATGTCGAGGGGGCAAATCCGGCAATTACAATTTGGTCAACAAGTGCTGGCGGCGTTCAAGGTATTATGCAGTCTTTTAGTACAACCGACTTGCGTTTTGGGACAAATACAAATCATCCATTATCGTTTTATACCAATGGACAAGAACGGATGAGACTTAACACATCAGGCAATGTGGGCATCGGGACGACGACACCGGGTTTGAATACCGGGGCTTTTGGCACTTCGGCCAGATACCTTTCTATAACCGGAGGCGGGAGCAATCCCGGTGTCATAGAGGTCGGCGCCTCTACAACCGTATCTGGCAATTCAGTGGGTGGAGTGCAGTTTTATAACTACGCCAATCCCAACACAACAACAGCTAATCACGCGAGTAGTACTGTCGTAGCCGGTATAGCATCCAGCGTCGTCAACGATGGGGTAAACAACTTGAATGCAAATGGCGGAACACTACTCTTCTATACCAAGAATTCAAATGGAGGGCTTGATACGACTTCTCCGAGAATGGTTATTGACCATAGCGGGAATACCGGATTTAGCACCTTGGCCGGAGCGGCGGCAAATCACCTTTGTTACGATACCACAACGATAACTGGCTATGGAGGAACAATTAATACACTTGCCACCTGCAGTTCATTGCGAAAGTATAAAGAAAACATCAACGATCTCACCCTTGGACTGGATACAGTTATGAAGCTGCGCCCCGTTGCTTACAATTGGAAGAAGACCGGTGATGCTGATATCGGATTTATCGCCGAAGATATGTTTGAAATTAACCCGGTATTCGGTTCCTTTTATCAAGGGAAACTTGATGGTGTGAAGTACGAACACTTAACGGCAGTGCTTGCTAGGGCCATCCAAGAACTGAACCTTAATTTTGAGAGTTTAGCGTCCTCGACGGCACCTATCGTTACAAATATAAGTGCAAGTACAAGTACAAGTACAAGTGAAAAAACTTTTCTCGGACGTTTCTTTGATCGCCTCTCGCTCTGGTTTGCTGATACGACAAATGGTATCGGCGACTTCTTCGCCAATCGCGTACGCACCAAGATACTCTGCGTCGGCGACATTGCGAGCGGGGAGACGTGTATTACGAAAATGGATCTTGACCGATTATTGCAGAATAATGTCGGAACGGTTATCACCCCGCAGTCTTCCCATGAGAATAATTCTGGCGCCGTGCCTAACCTAGATGACCTCTCAGTTTCTTCCGGGGCGATGGTTGACACGGAGGCTCCGATTCTTACTCTGGTGGGTAACGCGACATCTACATTAAATGTCGGTGATAGTTACGTTGACCCGGGGGCAACGTAACAGACAATATCAACAACAACCTTGGGGTTAAAACTAGTGGTGAGGTGGACACAGGTAGGGCAGGAGAGTACATATTGCGATATGATGCGGAAGACAGTGCCGGCAATAAGGCGGTTCAGGTATTGAGGGTGGTAACTGTCATCGGCGAATCTATCTCTCCCGAATCGATGCCGGGCGGAGAACCGGAACTGGTTTCAATAGTTAATGAGTCCCCGTCAGTGTTGATAGAAGAACTATCGGTTGTTGATTCAGCCACCACAACCGTCTCCCAGTAGTTTGGTTAGTGGGCGACTGGCCCTCTTTTTATTTTATGTTTAGTGTGTTAGCATATCAATATGATAAATTTAGATTTAGAAAACGTTGTTTGGAAAGAAGGCCAATATTACGTCTCTTTGAACTTGAATACTCTAGTTTCAAGTTTTGGTAACACAAAAAAAGCCGCTCTCGATGCCCTTAGAGAAGCCCTGGAACTATATTTCGAGTATGCCTAAACCTGTAAGTAAGTATTGACACTAAAATCGTTTCGTATATACTTATCTCCACTGATAGATATGTTAAATAAATTGTCACTAATAAGGCGGGGGAAGAAATAGCTTTTTCTTGTAGATTAAGTTAAGCTCCTCCGCCCCCAAGGGGCGGTTTAAATTCTGACAGACCTGAAACTTGAAATTCAAATTCTGCCACAGCAACTAGTTTATCTAGGGTCTTTGTACTGCTGTAGGCAGGCAGGAAAGAAAATTATATTAAGAGTGATGTTTAAATTTCCTAATAGGAAATTTAAGAGCGCATGGCGGATGCCTTGACTGGAAGAGGCGATGAAGGACGTAGTATGGCTGCGATAAGCTTCGGGGAGGTGCCTAGCAACCTTTGATCCGGAGATTTCCGAATGGGGAAACCCCTTCGACTAGAAGTCGAAGACTCTGTCGCAAGATGGAGAGCAAACTTGGGGAAGTAAAACATTTCAGTACCCAAAGGAGTAGAAAACAATCAGCTTTATTTTTCATATGCTCCGATGCAAATCGGAGTAGATGAAAAAATAGAGCTTGTGATTCCCTTAGTAGCGGCGAGCGAAAAGGGAAAAGCCCAAACTTAACTTCGCAAGGAGTTGAGGGTTATAAGATGATGATGTCCTCCATTTATCGAAGGAGAAGAGTTATAAAATTTTTTGTTAATTGAATCTGCTGGAAAGCAGAGCCGTAGAGGGTAATAGCCCTGTAAGTGAAAACAAAAAAACTCTTTTATCATTGTTCTTGAGTACCCCGAGACACGAATGGCTTGGGGGAATTCGGCGGAACTAACCGCCAAGGCTAAATACTCTTCCAGATCGATAGTGAACTAGTACCGTGAGGGAAAGGTGAAAAGTAGCCCGAGAGGGCAGTGAAATAGACCTGAAACCATGCGTTTACAAGGAGTCATAGTTCGAGCCGTAAGGCCGAACAATGGCGTGCCTATTGAAGAATGAGCCAACGAGTTTATGTGTACTGCGTGATTAATCTGCCTCAGGCAGAGCAGTCGTAGGGAAACCGAGTGTTAATAGCGCGTTTACCCGTCCGCAAGGATTAGGGTTTGTAGTACACATAAGACACGAAGCCAAGTGAGCTTGCCATGAGCAGGGTGAATCTCGCCGAAAGGCGTGAGGAGGCCCGAACCTACTAGCCGTGCAATACTTTAGGATGACTTGTGGTAAGAAGTGAAAAGCTAATCGAACTTGGTAATAGCTTGTTCTCTCCGAAATAGCTTTTGGGCTAGCGTCTGATTTATCTTCCAGGGGTAGAGCACTGGATGGTTCGCACAGGGAGCAATCTCGGCAAACCAATCAAACTCCGAATACTGGAAGCCAGCCCGACAGAGTCATTCTGGCGGGTAACATATCAGGCAGTTAGACGGCGGGGGCTAAGCTCCGTTCGTCAAAAGGGGGACAGCCCAGATCTCAATCTAAGGTCCCTAAATCTACATTAAGTGCGAACTACAAGGAGGTGAAATTTCTTTGACAATGAGGAAGTTGGCTTAGAAGCAGCCATCTTTTAAAGAAAGCGTAATAGCTCACTCATCCAGAGATTTCGCGCCGAAAATTAGCGGGGCTCAAATGTAGTACCGAAGGTGAGGGCTGGGAACAGTACAGGGGGTTATACAGGGTCAGGGGCTTTAAATTCAGAGCTTCTGACCCTCTTCCTGTACTGTTCCCAGCGGTAGGAGAGTATTCCTATCCGCAGTGAAGGAGTATCCGCGAGGAACTCTGGAGTGATAGGAAGTAAGAATGTTGGCACAAGTAACCACAATGCGGGTGAGATCCCCGCACGCCGAAAAACCAAGGTTTCCTTGGCAATGTTGATCAGCCAAGGGTTAGTCGGGCCTAAGCCGATGACGAAAGTCGCAGGCGATGGACACAGGGTTAATATTCCCTGACTTCTGTATATCTGATGGAGTGACGAGGGTTAGTATATTTTGCGCATTATTGGATTTGCATTTGCTACATAAGGGAGATTTTTAGGAAAATCCGGAAGTCTGTCTTTAATGACGATTCTAAGTGCAGTGAAAATTCTGGGGGTAACCCCAGGAGATAAAATAAAGCAAGCCTCCGAGAAAAACTTCTAGGTTTAAGTATACAGGAACCGTACCGCAAACCGACACAGGTGGTTAAGTCGAGAAGACTAAGGCGAACGAGTGAGTGTTTCCCAAGGAACTCGGCAAAAAATCGGCCGTAACTTCGGAATAAGGCCTCCCTGAACTGTGCATGCAAGTGTTCTAGTTTGGGGCGCAGCGAAAGTATCCCTGGCGACTGTTTATCAAAAACACAGCTCCCTGCGAACTCGCAAGAGGATGTATAGGGGGTGACACCTGACCAATGCCAGAAGGTCAAACAGTGTCTGTCTTAGGCGCAAGCTTAAGGCTGAACGTTGTAAGCCCTGGTGAATGTCGGCCGTAACTATAAACCAGGCCGTTGTAGTTACGCAAAAAAATCTTGCTATATGCTGGAAAACCCGATCTACCTATATGGGTAGAAAAAAAGTAATACAAACTACGAGCACACGTCGATGTGTCGTGACAATGTTTGTATGCGGACAATCAGCAGGAAAGACTTCTGAATCTAATCAAAATAAATGAAGAATATACCAAGCGATATAGGAAACTATATAGCAGGGTTTACAGACGGAGAAGGAAGCTTCAATGTCTCAATTAAAAAAAGATTGGATTTCAAACAAAGTTGGAAATTAAGCGCATCGTTTAACATTTCTCAAAAAGATCGCGTTATCCTCTCATGGATAAAACATATTTTAGGATGTGGAACGTTGCGCGAAAGAAAAGATGGGGTTGTATATTATGAGGTAACAAATATTACTTCTTTATATACCGTTATAATTCCATTTTTTCGGAGATTTGGGTTCAGATCGGCATACAAGAAAAATAATTTTAGGATTTTTTCTGAAATTGTTTCAATCATGTATGAAGGTCTACACAATTCTCCAGAGGGTTTCCAAAAAGTTCTTGAATTGAGAGAAAAACTTAATCCAGGAATTGGTAGAAAAAGGAAATACACATTACAAGATGTATTAACTTCAGAGGTATCCTCAGAGACTACACGCAAGATTGATTCATCGCATTCAAAGAATGCCGACGTGGTGGATCAAATGATATAGTCCGATCTTTCTAGCGATAGAAAGTCAACACATTAAGTTATAAATTGATAAACAGAGACTAGTAAGTCGGAATATTGTTAGTGCGATGCTACTAAAACATGAACGGTCCTAAGGTAGCGAAATTCCTTGTCTGGTAAGTTCAGACGCGCACGAATGGTGTAACGACTGGGGAACTGTCTCGGGAAACAGCTCGGTGAAAATACAGTACCGGTGAAGATGCCGGTTACCTGCAGTTAGACGAAAAGACCCCAGGAGCTTTACTACAGCTTAATATTGAGCATACGTTTTGACTGCGTAGCATAGATGGGAGGAGTTGAGGGTATGATTTTGGTTATACCGGATCCGTCAGTGAAATACCATTCTTTTGAAGGGTATGTTCTAACCTAAGTGGCAAAAACACTTGGAAACAGTATTTGGTGGGTAGTTTTAGTGGGGCGCTATCCTCCTAAAGAGTAACGGAGGAGCCTATTAAGGTTGGCTAAGCGCGAATGGAAACCGTGCTGATAGTGCATTGGCACAAGCCAGCTTAACTGTAAGACGTACATGTCGAGCAGATGCGAAAGCAGAGCAAAGTGAACCGACGGTCCGCATTAGAGGCGGCCGGAGATTATCGGACAAAAGCTACCCTGGGGATAACAGGCTAGTACCACCCGAGCGTCCATAGCGACGGTGGTGTTCGGCACCTTAACTCTCGACGTAAAACTCGAGAAACATCGGGGTGCCTATGAGAGTAATCTCATACAAAAACAATTTGGCTTATAACGGTGGACTCCATATGCAAGCCTTGTATCTAAATGATACAATTACACGCATGGACAATACCGTGGGAAGTCTAACTCAATTACAAGAATCCTTGATTATAGGAACTCTTTTGGGAGATGGTTATATTCGTAAATTGAAAGGATGTAGAGACGCCTTTCTTGAAATAAATCATTCTTACACTCAAAAAGAGTATGTTGATTGGAAATGTAATGTTTTGAAAAATCTAACGACAAGCAAACCGAAAACGAGGTATGGAAGAGGGAATCGTATCGCCTACAGATTTTACACAAAACAGTTACCAGAATTGACAGATATTATGAATATGTTCTATGTTGGGAATAAAAAGGTTATTCCGGACATAAAACTTGATCCTACAATACTTGCGATTTGGTTTATGGATGATGGTAGCAGATGCCGTGAAGGGGATGTGTATTTAAACACACAGCAGTTTGATAAAAGCGATCAATATCGTTTGTTGAAATCATTGAAACTGTTGGGTTTGGATGCTCGTCTCAATAAGGATAAAGAATATTACAGAATTAGATTTATGAAATCGAGCATGCCTCGGTTACATGATCTAATTGGAGAATATGTTATCCCGTCTATGAAATATAAAATTGGGTTATGACCCCGTAGAGACTTGACCTTAACTGGTCGGAGTGTCTGCCTACGGCAGATGCTAACACGCCGAACTCCCTCTTTTGTTTTATAAAATAAAAGAGGGATGAAGATATAGTCCGATCCTTCCGGTAACGGAAGAAAAATATGACAGCGATGTCGGCTCATCTTATCCCGGGGCTGGAGAAGGTCCCAAGGGTATGGCTGTTCGCCATTTAAAAAGATACGCGAGCTGGGTTCAGACCGTTTAGGAACTAAAAGTATATTGTATTTGGTATTAAGTACAGAGTATAAAGAATTTCTTATACAAAATACTTGGTACTGCATACTGGATACTCGGTTTTTAAACCGTCTGAATCCTTAGAGGAAAATGTTTTTGCAACACGAACATTCTGTTGATTTGAATCACGGCGGTCATATATAGAGACATGTATGAACAAGCTGACTTATATCGGTGAAGCCCCACGCGGGTTACACCTAGGGAATGGTTCGACTTCGCTCACCACGAGTGAATAGAATTCAGCCCATAGAGACTAAACGTCAGCTACCCTAAACACATAAGTGTCGGGTAAAGCTATAGTCCATGCGCCGAGCAATCGGTGAGATACATGCGTGAGACAGGTTGGTCTCCTATCTACTGCAGGCGTTGATTATTGAGAAGATTTGCTCCTAGTAGACCTAAATGGGTTTTGCTACTTCACGAAGAAATTTGTGATGAAAACATGGCTAATAACGGTGAAGTCTTCATTAGTTTCTGATCCCTATAGCGAACATATTACAACGGTCCAGTTGATATGTTGAGAATTTACTTGAGGACCAGAAAATGATAAGATAATACCGTGGGAAGTCGTGTAATAATTAAAATATGAAAATAAAATAAATTCCGCAAGCAATATTAAATTACGATTTATCCAAAAAAATATTTTGGATAATTTAATATTATTTGTAATTTCTTATTTAAGTTCATTAGAATAAAAAATTATTACATTGACCCCGTAACGACTGATCCCGCCAAGGCGGGAGAGACTTAGATAATCATGGAAGGTTTTGTATAATGCAAAACAGTGTTATCTCTGTAATACGCCATCCCTTAATCTGCCACAAGCAGAGAAGGTGAAGATATAGTCTGCTCTCCTAGAAATAGGGGGAAAAGTGACGAGAGGACCGGAGTGAACTGACCTCTGGTGTGAGAGCTGTCCTGCCAAGGGCACCGCTCTATAGCTAAGTCGGGATTGGATAACCTCTGAAAGCATCTAAGAGGGAAGCCAGCTTCAAGATTAGTAATCGTTTGAGATCCCCAAGAGATGATTGGGTCCCGCAAGGGTTCGGATGCCGTAAGGTATACGAAGATAGGCTCTAGGTGTAAGCACAGTAATGTGTTCAGCCGAGGAGTACTAATGGATCGATTCCTATTAGGAAATTTGAACGTCACAATATAATATGTTTTTCCTGTTAGATAATAATTGAAAATTTTGTTTTGGTGGTTTGACGGTGAGGTCACACCTGATCTCATTCCGAACTCAGAAGTTAAGCTCACTAGTACCGATGATACTCTTTTGGAGGGGAAAGTAGGTAACCGCCAAAACAAAGTTTTCAATAAACAAGCGGTGATACTTTCACAGAGTACTTGATACTTGATAAAAACGATTGGGGAAAGTGTGTCTTTGATCGTTTTTTGGTATAATCTATTTATGTCTAGTTGGAGGACAGGAAGAAGGTTATTCTATTTGTCTTTGGTGTTGGGGTTTTTTTTAGTGGTATTTTTGTTTTTCTATTTTACTATTGTGAGGAAACCGGCGAGCTGTTCCGATAATATTTTCAATCAGAATGAACTGGCCATTGATTGCGGCGGGTCGTGCGCTAAGGTGTGTCCTTTTGAGGTGAGTCCAATTATAAAACGTTGGACGAGGTTTTTTAAGATTAGTGACGGGAAGTATGACGTTGCCGCCCTAGTGGAAAATCCAAACTTTGGTTTTGGTATTCGTAGTCTCTCTTACATTATTACTTTGTATGACCGTGATAACTCAATAATTGTCAGCCGATCAGGGGTTACATTTGCCAATCCGAAAGAAACTTTTTTAGTTTTCGAGAATAGTTTATCGGCTGGCCAGAGAGTTCCGGTAAAGGCGATTATTGAATTTGTCGGCGAGAATGTTTGGAGCAGAGTGCCGGCTGGCGTTGTGATGCCTAAGACGAAGATTCAGAATATGTCGCTTGTGGAGGGGGTATTGCCACATTTGACCGCGGAGTTTATTAATGAATCCGACTTAGATTTGACTGATATAAACTTGACTACGGTGATTTACGACAGCGATGACTATGCCATGGCCGTAAGTTCGACCTATGTTAATTACATAAGAAGGGGGGAGGCGGAAGAGGTCGGTTTTACATGGGCGTTACCGTTCGCAAGTAAGGCGGCGGTAAGACAGATTTATCCTAGGCTGAATATCGTGCCAGCTCCGAAATAATTTTTATGAAGCCAAATAGAATATTCGGTATTTCCCGTGCCAGCATGAACATAGATTGGATTCTTTTTTTTGCGCTTCTGCCGCTTATCTTTTTTGGCCTGGTTACCATGAGTTCTTTTACGGGGGAAAATTATTTGGCCATCAAGCAGATTATCTGGGTTTCGATATCCCTTGCGATATTTTTCATGTTTAGCGTGATTGATTGGCGCTTTTTGAAGAGGAGCGATTTACTTGTTTCACTATTTATTTTGTCGTGCACAATTCTGGCCGCTCTGTTCCTTGCTCGCAGTATAAAGGGCGCCAAAAGCTGGTTCGATTTGGGTAGCGTGTCTCTTCAGCCGGCCGATTTTGTAAAGATAGTTGTGATTCTTATTCTCGCCAAATATTTTTCCAGAAGACATATCGAGATAGCTAACGTAAAACATATTTTTATATCTGGTATTTACGCGTTCATCCCTTTCGTCCTGATTCTTCTTCAACCGGCCCTCGGTTCAGCCATGATAATTTTTTTTATTTGGATCGGGATGGTTACTGTTTCCGGAGTATCTAAGAAGCATTTGCTCGCGGTATTTGTCATCGGACTGATCTGTTTTGCAGTCCTTTGGGGCACGGTTCTCAAGCGGTATCAGAAGGATCGCATTTTAACTTTTATAGACCCGTTTCAAGATATTAAGGGAGCTGGATACAATGCCTTTCAGTCGCAAATCGCGGTTGGCTCTGGGGAGCTTTTTGGAAAGGGTATCGGGTATGGGACCCAGTCGCGTCTTAAATTCTTACCGGAATATCAGACAGATTTTATTTTTGCCGCTTTCGCGGAAGAGTGGGGTTTTTTTGGGGTAGTTTTTTTGCTGTTCTTCTTTGGGGTTGTAATTTGGCGGATATTGTATAATAGCCTTAGGGGTGCCAGTAATTTTGAAACTCTTTTTGGTGTTGGATTGGCTGTATTTTTAATGTCCCACTTTACAATAAATGTGGGGATGAATATGGGCCTTCTTCCCGTAACCGGAATCACCCTTCCTTTTGTGAGTTATGGTGGCTCGCATCTTCTGACAGAATTTGCGGGTCTGGGAATACTGATGGGCATGAGAAAGTACTCCCGGGCCACTCACCGCGACAATATGAAGAATGAATTCTTCGGCCCCATCTAAAATAATCGGAGATCCGATCTCCGGTAAATAAGGATATTTTAGCGATTATGAACCCATATTATCCAAAAATAAATTTCGTTTTAGATAAAGAGCATGATAGGGACACAATCAAAATGTTTGAGTTTTCTGAGTCTGCGCTTGGTTCAACACTGGCCTTTATTAATAAACCAGAATTCGATGGTATTCGAGTCGCGCTTGCCAGTGCTTTTCTAGATGATTTTTATAAAAAATTTGGGAAAGAGATGGCGGATGATTTACAGAATACAAAAGTGAGATGGGACAAGGTGGGTGGCTATTTTTTCAAGGAGGTGGATAAAATTTTTGGTAATTATCCATGGCCGGCGGGCGACTACACTGGTTATATTTCGGTGTGGCGTAGGAACCCTAGATGGATAAGTGGTAGGGCCTTTAATTTCTCTTTTGTCAGGAGTTGGATTAAGAATCCGCCAAATCCGGTTAAGACAATCGCGCATGAGATGTTGCATTTCGTTACTTATGATTATCTGGATAGTACCTACGCAAACAATACCAAACCACGAGTTTTTGTGCAATACTATGGGTGTCCATAACCCGGACACATTATGACTAAAACATTTAATCTTGAAACGTACACGAACTTCCTCATTGCCAATGGTAATCGATATTCC
>JACREN010000051.1 GCA_016218255.1 Candidatus Gottesmanbacteria bacterium
ATGAAGAGTTTTTTTGTACTCTCTTTGCGGGTTAATTCTATTAACTGTGGCCGGGTGCAACACAATAAAAGGTCTTGGCAAAGATTTTGATGCTATGGGGGGTTGGATAATAAAAGGTTCAGAAAAGGTAAAAGAGGCAGTGACAAAAGAAGATATTAATTGAGTCAGTAGTGTCCCAACATAACTAAAACAGTTTCAATTGGTTATCATTTTTAATGTTGTCGTTATTTTGTTCTTTTGTTTCCAATAGTCGACAAATCGGATCTTTTTCAAAAATATTCACGCTGAATATTTGTAAAATTGTGTAAAGTGACGGCTCTAGGGCCAGACGTTTTTTGATAATCGCGATCAGCACGTAAATCGAGACGGCAATCCAGACTTGAGTCTTGACGGCGTTCTCGGATGTACCGAAGAATGCCTTGATCCGCAGGTGCTGCTTGATCCATTTGAAAAATAGTTCGACTTTCCAGCGGCATTTATAGAGTTGGGCGATGGTCAAGGTATCGAGAGAAAAATTGTTGGTTAAAAACGTCAGCCGCAGGTCGTTTTCCGCGTCGTAAAATTTTACGAGACGGAGCTGTTCCGGATAATCTTCGAACGATTGCGTCAGGACAATCGTTTGATCGCAACGCAGCCCGGTTGATTTGTCGACCGGCCGCGAATACAGCCTGCGGTATTGGAGATTGGATTTGGCGCGGATTACGAAGAACGCCAGTGCCTGATGCAGTTCGTAAAGTCTTTTGAAATCGATGTACCCGCGGTCCATGATATAAAAAGACCCGGCCTCGGAGATCAGAATATCCAGGACGTTGACATCGTGGACTTTCCCGTCGGTGATATCGATAAAAGACGGGATGTTCCCGCGCAAGTCCAGAAGCGTGTGAAGTTTGACCGCTCCTTTGTTCTTTCGAAAACGCGCCCAGGGAAAGAGCGCCAGGCACAAGTCGATAGTCGTGGAATCGAGCGCGTAAACCGTATTGTCGAGTTCGATGCCGAATGGTTCGTTGATATAAAGTTCGCGCGCTCTGTGGATCAGGATCATAGCAAAGTCGGCGTAAATACGCCAGTCGCGTTGATTGTTGGCGTTCGACAAAGTATTGCGCGATACTTGTCCGCGGATGCCCATGTGATACAGTTTGTTTTTCTTTGAGCGCAAGCAGGCTTGGATATCGCGCAGACTTTCGCGGAAGGTCATTTGCGCAAAAGCCATGCATAAAAATTGGTCGAAACAGGAAAAGCTTAGCACCTTGTAATCGCCACGGTATCGCTCGACACATTTGCGGAATTCGTACATCGGCAGGAATTCCATAACCTGGGAGAAAACAGTTTTTCCTTCGTTCATCGACGGCTCCTTTGTTAGAAGCGTCAACATAACAAAGAAAGGACTTCAAATCGATTAAAAATTTTTTCGATATTAACATATGAGAACTAAACACTTACGTTAAATCCATTAGTGAACGTTGGGACAGTAGTGGTTTCTCCCAATAAAATATATCGCTGTATTTTTTTGTCATTTTTCATCCCTTCTTTACCTGTTTCTGGTATATGGATCCCGCCATTTGGGCATGGCCGGGATATAAACCGTAACAAGAATCAAGTGTCCTGAACTGTTTTTACCGCAGACAGCGTGGAGGGGCATCCTTGGCGAAACGAAACTTGCGGCCAAACAGCTTTCCCCGCGCGGGTCGTCGGGATAACTCTCGATAATTGTGCAAGTGAATGCCAATAATCCCAACTTTGCCATGCAAGGATCTCACATTTATGCCATTAAATAGGCGCACAAATCCGAGATAGGTCTTGGGCATTTTTCGGCATATTCAGGTCCACTTGCTTCGAACCAAACCTATCACTTTTTTGCCTTATATTTTCTAATCAACGACCCTGCGCCAAGAGCGCAGGGTATGGACTTACCACAATTTTAACTGCACTTCTTTTGGTTCTTTGCCTTGCATTCTGACATACTTTTCCACAGCCTTCCAATCGCCTCGTTCTCCTACCGTCGCCACATAATATCCGTCTGTCCAAAATTCGCCGCCCCATAATTCCCTCTTCAACCATCCGTGCCGCTTGAACAGCTCTCGCCCAGTTATGCTTTTGAACAATCTCACCAATTGTCCCGGAGCATATTTCGGATGCGCTCCACACAACAAATGCACATGATCCTCGTCGCTCCCAAGACGCTCAATCTCAATTCCGTATCGCTCGGCTATTCCCTCAGCGATCTCCTTCAAACTCTTTACAATCTCTCCCCTCAATAACGCCTTCCGGTACTTCACCGGAAACACAATATGATAATGTATCTGATACGCACAATGATATCCCTTTTGAACTTCCATCGTTCATACACATTACCTTGAAAACCTGCGGTTTTCAAACTTTCCCTTTGACCCCGCGGCAAGACCGCGGGGAATAGTCAAGTTTATCTTGGGGTAATAACTGCACCCATAAGGTATAGCTATCACCTATTGCAAATTTTTCCACATTGCCACTATCCGCAGAATATGCTTTCCGAGACATTTCAGGACACTGATGCACAACATGAATTTCTCTTCCTTTATAGTCGCCTTCCAACACCTGTAACACCTCATAAACCATGACTGCCCGTACCATGAATTTTCCGCACCCAGGCAAATTTTCCGGCATACTCACCAATTTGGCTTCTAACTTAATAATATCCTGAGCGGACGTATTAACGGGGATTAATAAAAGAATTGCGGCAGATAAAAGACAAATTTTACTATAAAAAGTTTTTCTTAACATATTGGACTCCATTTTCGAAAATCTTCGTCCCCTGGCCGTAGACCCCCTTGCGCTCAAGCCGCGTCCAAAAGGGACGCTGGGTGGAGCCCCGCGGACTGAAGTCCGCGGCACCTTTCACTGCGGGATTCCGCGGGGCGGAATCCCGACCGGAACGCCTTCCATCCCCCATCTGAAGATAGGGGCGTTCCGGCGTCGGGGTAAAAAGAAATTGGGACTGCCCTTCTCTGCCTGTTTTGCATAAACAGGATCACACGGGCATTTTGTGATCCTATTAACGGTTCATGATCCTATTCGTTCCCACTGCGCGTCACGGCCCTTGCCAAGGCATCTAATCTTTTTTTCACGCTTAAGATCAAAAAGAGTACGTTTTAAAG
>JACREN010000052.1 GCA_016218255.1 Candidatus Gottesmanbacteria bacterium
CATGGAGAAATTATAGCGTATTTACCCGTACTACTCAAGAAGTCGGTTTGTGGTGACTGCTTTCATGACGGCATCGGCAAAAAGATTGCGGCCGGCGTCAGAGTAGTGGATATGATCACCTTGATTGATATACGCTTTTTTTCCGTTGCCGTCAGCCCCAAGGCTGGAGTGGAACGCATCGGCAATAGGCAGGTGTTGGCTGGCAGCAAACTTAACGGTGGATTCAAGGTACTTTTTGATGACATCTACCCGCTTCCATTTGTCGTCCGGTGAAAAAGACAGGCCGGCAGCTCCATCTCCGAATGTTTTTGCATCAGGTGCAATAGTGGCAGCTATTATGATTTTGACGCCGGGAAGATGCGCTTTGAGTTTATCAACTATTGCAGCAAGGGCGAGCCAGTGTTTGTCTATCGCTCCATTGTCAAACGGATAGGGATTGTAGCCAAAAGACTCGACCACCACAATGTCTGGATGTTTCGAAACAAGCGCAGGGATGTCCTGACCCAGATATTGATAGTTACTTGTGATGCGTTCCAGTCCATAATCAATATTCGTTCCACCAACTCCATAATTAAATATTTGAAAAGAAACGCCGGGGTATGCGGCGGCAAGTTTGGATTTCAAATGCGGGGCATCGGGTCCCAATGTGTCAATCATGGAGTCGCCCAAGAGAGCGATGATGTAGGATGATTTTTTCGTCCGTTGTGGTTTTGGCGTGGTTTTACCCGGAACGCGAAGCGATTCCGGGACGTCGGTGGCAGCACCTAATATCTGTGGAGGGGAAGCCGGTGCTGCGGTTAATTGCCCGAACGATACGGATGGAACTGTGGATATAAGGGCTGTCGCCGCGTCATCAGCAAGCGGCGACAGGATCGTTTCCGCAGCAAAAACTGCAACTGTGAACAATGAGAGAAGTTCCATACCAAATTATGATAACAGAATGTGATTACCAGCGCTTGAGAAACGTGGCTTGTACGCGTTTGGCCCCGAAGAATTCCTGGCAAAACTGGGACGTTTTTTCTAAGTCGTACCATGCACAGGAAAAAATGTTGAGGTAGACGCTCTTCTTGTGTTCGGAAAAATGTGCGGTGACAGAGCTTGTTTCAATAAGCTGCACAAGAGAATACCCTGCAGTAATTGGATTTTCCAAACCGAAGTAGGGTATAAGCGGTTCTCCGTAGCGTTTCATTTTGATAACGTCATCGCACAGTTTAATGACAAATTTTTTAATCTCTTTTCCGGAAGAAATTTTTTTGAGATTGCAGTCGTATAGATTAAGAATCAGTTCCTGTCCATAAAAATCTTTTTCGTGTGGATTTGTGTTATGTATCATTAGTTTAGATAAACGTATTTCAGTGGAGCTGTCAAGGGTTAATCCTGATATATTTTTGAGCCGGGAGAGGGAATTGAACCCTCGACCTAGTTATTACCAATAACTCGCTCTACCACTGAGCCATCCCGGCCCGGAATATTTTCGGAAAATTTCCGGATAAACAATGGTATTATATCAAATATTCTATCATTGCGAGGCGGTGCGCATGATTTTGCGTACCGCCTCGACTATACCGTTATGAAGAGAATTTTTGTAACCGGTGCGTTCGGCCTTGTGGGATCGGATTTAGTGCCGCAACTGGCGAAAAAATATGGTAAAAAAAACGTGATTGTTCTTGGCAATAAAACGATCGGTAAACATTTTCACGGGGTGCTTGCAAAGGGAGATGTACGGGATAAAAAGACTCTCGAAAAAATTATCAAACAATACAATATAAGTGAAGTCTATCATTTGGCAGGGCTTCTGTCGGTGGGCGGAGAAAAAAATCCGGATCTTGCCTGGGACGTAAATATCAACGGACTCCGGAATATATTAGACCTCGCGCGAGATTATAAGCTCAAAGTATTTTGGCCCAGCTCGATCGCCGCGTTTGGGCCTACGACACCTAAGCAAAAAACACCACAACACACGGTGCTTGAGCCCACCACCATATACGGGGTGACCAAGTTAAGTGGCGAACTGATGTGCCAATATTATTTTCTCCGTTGGGGCGTGGATGTGCGGAGCCTGCGCTATCCGGGACTTATAGGTTATCAGGCGCCGCCCGGAGACGGTACGACAGAATATTCCGTGCATATCTTTTACGGATTGTTAAAAGAGTTGAAGTATAGTTGTTTTTTGAAAGCTGATGCACGGTTGCCCATGATGTATATAGATGATGCCATTCGTGGAACTATGGCGCTTATGGATGCTCCAGCCCAAAAAATCTCCATCCGGACGAGTTATAATTTTGGATCGATTAACTTTGCCCCCAGGGAATTAGTATCGGAAATAAAAAAATTATATCCTGCATTTATCTGTACGTATAACCCTCACCCGATAAAGCAACGCATAGCCGAAAGTTGGCCCCAGTCGATTGATGATAGCCAGGCGCGAAAAGACTGGGGCTGGAAACATGAGTATAACCTTGCAAAGATGACCAAGGTAATGATAAACGGATTGGAAAAGAAGTTAAAAGTCAAAAGGTAAAAGTCAAAATTGCAAGTAAAAATTCAAAAGTTTTAAACTTTTTACTTTTGCATTGCATTTTTGCATTTTGAATTTTGACTTTTGAATTAGTATATGAACCCATTGCAACCATACTACGATACGATTGGCCAGATGAAAGAAAAAGGGCTCTATACCCCTGTGCGGGTACTCGAGTCCCGCCAGGGCCCGTGGTTTACTATTGATGGAAAAAAATTATTGAACTTTTGTTCTAATAATTATTTGGGTTTCGCACAGGATAAGCGACTCGTGGCGGCAGTCATTCAGGCAGTGAAACAATACGGCGTGGGACCCGGAGCAGTGCGCCCGATTTCTGGTAATCTTGCGCTTCACATGAAAGCCGAAGCGGCTCTGGCTACGTTTAAAGGAGCGGAGGCTGCATTTCTCCTTCCCGGCGGATTTATCGCCAATATTGTCGCAATCGCGACAATCGTGGGTAAAGAAGATATTGTCATTTCCGACGAGCTCAACCATGCAAGCATCATCGATGCCATAAAACTTGCGCAGGTAAAAAATAAATTTATCTATAAACATAGTGATATGGCAGAACTGGAGCTGCGTCTTATTGAAGCTACCAAAGCTGCCGAGATTCCAAAAGCCGATGGGACTAAACCCATAATTCTCGTCGTTTCTGACGGAGTATTTAGTATGGATGGTGATATCGCTCCGCTTCCGCAGATTGTGAGACTAGCCAAAAAATATGGTGCGGTGACGATGGTGGATGATGCGCATGGTGAAGGAGTTTTGGGCGAGGGGCGCGGGATTGCTCATCACTTTGCGCTGCAGGGGCAACTTGATATTGAAGTAGGGACGCTATCAAAAGCATTCGGAGTGCTCGGCGGGGTGATCACCGGGAAAAAAGAACTCATAGAATGGTACCGGCAAAAGGGGAGGCCATATTTATTTTCAACCGGTTTAAGCGTTGCAGATAGCGCGGCGATTATTGAAGGAGTGAACATTTTGTCGCAGTCGTCTTCGCTCGTGAAAAAACTGTGGGATAATGCCGCATATTTGCGAGAAGAATTACAGAAATTAGGGTTTGATACCGGACGCACGGAAACGCCGATTACCCCCGTCATGCTGGGAGACGAAAATTTGGCGAAAGACTTTAGCACGAAATTATTTACCCTTGGCGTATTTGCCACGCCCATCAAGTTTCCTATGGTGGCTCTTGGAAAAGCCCGGATCCGCGTAATGCCGAGCGCCGCGCATACAAAAAGAGATCTTGACTTCGGTTTATCCGCATTTGCCAAAGTAGGGAAGGAGTTGGGAGTGATTTTGTGATACGATGAGGATATGAAAAAATTGAAGTTATTCGGTCGTGTGTTGTGGCGGAGTTGTGTAGACCCCGGGTACTATAAAGACATCATAAAAGTTCGCGCCTCGTTTTCCCTGAAATTTTTATTCGTGTTTGCATTGTTATTTTCTCTTGTTGCAACCATACAGTACGCAGTTGCCTTTGTTGCGTTTCTCCCCAAAATGCCTGAGTATCTTACGATGGTCCAGGAGAAGGGTATGGCTTTATATCCGAAGGATTTGGTGGTGACTATAACGGACGGCGTGGTATCGACTAACGCAAAAGAACCATACGCGATTGATCTGCCGTTTGCGCTGCCCGTGGATGGAGATAAGAAGCCAGAACACCTCGTGGTCATTGATACGAAAGCAACGCCCGAAGCATTTGATACATATCAATCCTTTGTGGTGGTGGGCAAAAGTACGCTGTATTACCGGGATGATAAGGGATATAAATTTTATCCGCTCAAGGACATAAAAGGAAAGACGGTGATAAATAAAGCGTTTTACGACGAATGGGCGGGTAAAGTGGTGCCATATCTTTCCTGGGTTCCCACGGTTGTTTATGTCGTGGGTATTGTGGGATTACTGCTGTTGCCGGTTGTTTTAACGGTTGGCCGGGTAGTGGGGTATTTGGTGGTACTTTTGATTCTCACTATTTTCAGTTTGGCAATGGCAAAAATATTCAGAAAAAAATTTAGTTACCCCGTATTGTATCGCCTTGGTATGCATGCCATTACTGTTCCGGTCTTAGCGACGTATTTTCTTCAATTTTTTGGCATTTCCGTGCCGTTTCTTTTTCCGCTTATTTTTGTGGCATGGATGGGTGTAGTGCTTCGGGGAAAGATTTGACGAAGTGTTTACGCTAAAAATTTCGCAGAAATTTTCAGTGCTGAGGCCAGGATTCGAACCTGGGTAGCCCGGTAGGGCGACAGTTTTACAGACTGTTGCGATTGTCCACTCCGCCACCTCAGCGATAGTTCATATTATAGCGAATTTAGTCGCAAAAACCTATGATGACCATCGGAAAAAAGCTGCACGAGAAGGTAAAGCCCCATGCTAGACGCATTGCTGGCATTGCGCATCCGCACCGTCTGGCGATCCTGTATCTTCTTGCGCATGATCCGCTGTGGGTGCGGGATTTGGTGAATTATTTAGGTCTTCCGGAAAATCTGATTGCGCATCATCTGAAGCAGTTGTTTGTAGCCGGGTGGGTGACTAAGGAGCGGCAGGGTAGGACCGTAACGTATCGGCTCAATGAAAAAACGTTTTTGGATTTGCCAAAGTTGCTTTACGATACCCCTTTTTGGCGAGATGCGTTTCTCAAGCCTCCAAAAGGCCGCTAGAGCCGCCTGTGAGATTCGGACTCACGACACCTTGTTTATCCCAGCACAAATCGTGCTTGCCTTTTGAGCCGAGACGGGGGGTCGAACCCCGGACCTACTGTTTACAAAACAGTTGCTCTACCACTGAGCTATCTCGGCGCTATCTGATTGTATCAGAGAAAAAAGGGAACGGCAAAAAGGGGAACTGTCAAGAAGAAAATAAGTTCGCCCGGTGGGTTGAAGTATTTTTCCCGATATATTCAATCGGACGGACTGGTCCCGATACCAAGGTAACGGGAACACTTGGTCCTGTCCCCTCCGATTCGGAGGGTACCTCATTTGTTTTGAACTTGTAGAGAAAAATAGGCTTCAAGTTCTCCACGCGAGCAATCGTATCGTACGGGAAACAAAAGGCTGTTGTCAAGGTCTAGTGCAGGATCAGAAATTCGATGAGCGTGAGGATCGCGATAGTGTTTGAGATGAGCAGTATCCAGGCGAGTTTTTGGTCGATCGGTAACGGTTCCCACGCTTCCCAAAACACACTTTGCCAAAGGGTCTTATTGGATGAAATAGCGCGTAATGGTATCTGAATAATTCTTCCCATAAATAGAAAAAAGAGCCGTATGCGGCCCTTCGCTAGAATTTAGTGTAGTAGATTCGGATTACTCTGTCTATGCATCACGGTGATGTATAGACGTCCGGGCATCATTTCATGTCTTTTTCGATGAGGTGGCGTAGATACACGGATTTGGGAAGTTTTTTCATTTGGGCCACTTTATCCAAGTATGCGGCGATTTTGGGGGTTATAAAAAATGTAAACCGGGTATCGGCACTGCCGTGTACGTAGTTGATAAAATCATCGATGGTTTCGCGTACATTGCTGAAGGTATATTTTTCGCAAACGAGTTTGTCATCATCATGGTGCGCAAACAGACTGGGGGGGTCGCCTATGGAATAGAGGATCAGGACTGGCTTATGGTATTGGAGCGCAAGGGAAACTTCATAGCCCACGGATATGCTCGGAAACGACGTTTCTGCAATCATGCAGTCACAATTTTGGATCCAGTCTTCCAGTTTTCTATGGAACGTTAGGCGTTCTTCTCGCGTTTGCAGGCTTACCTGGTTTTCGGTGGTATTGAGGATATGGTCACCCTGTACCGTGTGCCCTTTCGATTTAAGGTATTCAATGATGGCGATATAGTTTTTCTGATAATCTTTTTTTCCGACAAGCGATGCAGTAAAGTAGACGTTCATGGATAGAGATATTATACCACTTAGCCTGTTTCTGCGGTATAATTATGGATATATGTCAGGACACAGTGGAGAAGCGGAGCCTATTTATGAAATACAAGTATTTGAAAAGAAATCGTCCCACGTGTGGAATACGTTGTTTTTTGCCCTCATGATGCCGTTTTTGGCGGTTCCCTGGATCCGGGATGCGAGCATCGAAAAAACTCATGCGGCAGATACTGAAGGCGGTGGCGGGCATTAAATAATGGGAACTCTTGGGAGAAGGATGTTCAGCAAAAAAGAAATCACCGGCGAAATCAGGCGGCTGATGGGTGCCTGACTGCCAAAGATCGGAAACATGAGAAAAAGAAGAAATATCATGCCATAGCCTTCTAATTC
>JACREN010000053.1 GCA_016218255.1 Candidatus Gottesmanbacteria bacterium
AAACCAAGAGCGCCCACACGAGATGAACGCCTCCGAGAAACGTCCCGAAAACACAACCCGCTTTGCCTGTATTTATATGCATAAATAGATGTTCATTAACTGATAATAACTTAATTATACCAGTAATTTACAAATTTGGGGAAATGTGTGTTTTATCATTTTTATCATACAAAAAACTTTTAACTCGCCGGCAAATATGCAATAATGCCTTTATCTATGTATTCTATTCGAGATATTGTAACCCTCGCAACTCTTTTTTGCTCGCTCTATTTTGAGATTTTTATGCTGCTTACATATCTGGAGAGCAGAAAAACTTTATACGGCAGAGTAAATACGCCCACACCGTCCGATGCTCAATTCCCAGGGGTAACTATCATCGTTCCATGTTACAACGAAGAAAAAACAGCGTGTAAAACAATAGAATCGTTGCTTCATTTGGATTACCCGAAAGACAAACTCCATATCATGGCAATTAATGACGGCTCAACGGATGGCACCGCTCTTGCTCTCGAAACATACCGCGGACATTCCCAGATAGAAATCATCCATAAAGAGAACGGCGGGAAACACACCGTTCTCAATATCGGCATCGCGCGCGCGACAACCGATTTTGTCGGCTGTCTTGACGCAGACTCCTACGCCAAACCGGACGCGCTCATGCGCCTCATGCGGCGTTTCGAAAATCCGCTCGTCATGGCTGTCGTGCCATCGCTCCACGTATCCGATGCAAAAACCCTTATTCAAAAAATGCAGTCGGTTGAATACCTGATCGGCACCTTTTTGCGAAGCGTTCTCGGAGAATTAAACGCCCTATATGTCACCCCGGGACCGTTTTCTATTTTCAGAAAAAAGGTATTTGAAACTACCGGCCATTACAAAAAAGCCCACAATACCGAAGATATGGAAATGGCTCTCCGTATGCAATCTTACGGGCTCATGATTGCAAGCGCCCATGACGCGGTCGTCTATACGTCATCGCCGCGCACTCCGAAAGCGCTCTATCGCCAGCGAGTACGCTGGGTGTCCGGCTTCCTTCATAATGTTCGTGATTACCGCCACATGCTCTTTAACCTGCGATACGGCCATATCGGCGGTTTCATATTGCCTATGATGCTCCTCTCGACTGCGAGCGTCACTTTTGTTGTTTCAACATTCATGTACGATATCTTTCATGCGGTTCAAGACGTCATCTTCCGTTTTCAAGCGCTTGGGGCAAAAATGTTTGAATGGTCGCGCCCTTTGTGGAATTGGTTTTTCTTTCAGACATCGCCCGTCCTTTTCGCAAGTATAATAATTTTTTTCGTACTTCTCGGTTTTATCATTATCGGCACAACCCTATCAAAAAGCAAAAATCGTCTCTCTGTGTTTGATGTTGCCTGCTATGTGAGCCTCTATTCGCTCATCGCGCCCTTTTGGATTATCCGCTCGGTAGCAAACGTCATTTTCCAAAAACAGACGACGTGGCGATAGATATACCATATATATGAATATGAAAAAAGATTGGAAAAAATATTTGCTCACACTTGTTATTACGGTTGCCATTTTCATCACGGCAATAGGCATAAGTGTATTTATAGACAACAAGCGGGTGGACGAAATTCAATTGATGAGAGATTCTATTTCTTTAAATATCCTTTCTTCCGAAACGCAATTCAACCTGCTGAAACAGGCTTCGTGCGACGATCTTTTCAGCTCCGAACTTGGGCGCGAGCTTGGAGACATGTCCGACCAGCTTTCGTACATGGAATCGACCGGCCGCGGCAATGACCCCGACATCATTACACTGAAACAATATTATTCTCTGCTGGAAATAAAAGATTACGTGCTGATTAGCTCCGCCAACAACTGCAAACATCGGCCGACCATCATCCTCTACTTCTACAAAGCCGATTGCCCAGATTGCGACAAGCAGGGCGACGTGCTCACCTATATACGCCAACATTACCCCGATAATATCCGTATATACTCATTTGATTCAGGCCTTAATATTTCGGCAGTAAAGACACTCGCCACTCTTTATCGGGTTAAGCAAACATTTCCCACGCTTGTAATAAACGGCAAGGCGTATGAGGGATTCCATTCGATAGAAGATATGCAAACGCTTGTTCCTCAACTAGCGGCGACAAGCACGGCTACGGGCGCTAAAAAGATAGAGTAAAAAATTAAAAAGAAAACGCGGTTTATCTATCAAGATAACCGCGTCTTTAGTAATCTTCTTACCGATAAGCTTGCAAACACATCATTTCTTTGAATTGGTTAGGCTGACTGAGACAATCGTATACTCTCCCTTTAAAAGAATGCTCAGATGTACCATCTTCCCAGGAACCATGGAGCCGATAATTCTCACCACCCCACTTGGCGAATTAACGGAAACGCCATCAATTTTCAGCAGAATGCTGTTGACTTGAATTTGAGCATGGGCAGCCGGGCTATTTTCAACCACAGCATTTATCAAAACGCCTTCGTCTTCTGTCAGAAGATTTTCTATTGCCAATGCCCGT
>JACREN010000054.1 GCA_016218255.1 Candidatus Gottesmanbacteria bacterium
GATAATTTTTCCGTTATAGGAAAGAGTGCCGGTTTTCGTATTGCGTATGCCATTAATGGATAATGTCAGATACATATCAAAATCAGATGACCCTCTACTATATGTCTCAACGCGCTGTACGGATGCCGTGATGCTCCCGTTAATACCGCGTTCAAGGTCGTTGATACGAACATGTTCCGCTAACCAGTAGGGTGGTCGGTATCCTTCATAGTTGGTAAAAGCGTTTGTCCAGTTCCTCCCGACGACTTGAACTTTGATGGTTCGCCATTCCCCTTTTTTCCCGAAGTATTTTACCACGCCGACGGTGGCGACTACCGCAATAAGAACGATGATAAACTGTAGGGGAGCTGTCTGTCGCAGTCGCTTGTGGATGGAGCGTATGATTGCATGAATGATGGGTATCATAAATCGTTATTTTTGAGTGAGTCCCAATCCGAATGAACCGGGCAACTCGATGCAATTATACTGCTTTCCCGCTTTCATTTCCCGCCAGAGTTGCCAGACACCGTATGTGAGGCCTCCTGCATGCTTCGTTCGTATATCGTGAAGTGTTAACATGCCGCCACTCGTGAGTTTGGGAAAAAATCGGCAAACGTCGGTTTTAATGCCCTGGTATGAATGGTCGCCGTCCAGATGGATATATTGCCATGTCTGTGTTGGATTCATACGGTGAAAGTCTCTGGATGTTGCGACGGTCATGCGGATGTGTTCGTTCAGTTTAAATTTGTGAAAATGATTTTTGACATGTTCCGGTGTCCAGAATCCGACTCCTCCCCAGTGGGTATCATGTTTTCCGCCAAGTTTTGTATTATGTTCCGGATCATTCTGATCGTAATTTGCATCGACAAAGTCAACGATCCCTTTTTTGTTGTCACGGCATGCGAGCGCGCAGATTGCAGGGATAAATCCGTAACGGCTGCCAATACACAAAACCCGTTCCGGTTTCAGGATTCGAATGAGGGCATAATGAATCCATCCGTAACCTAAGTTGCCGGATGTTTTGTCAATCTCATGCCAGTTATCCTGTCGGGCATACTGTTCAATGAAATGATTGACTGATGCGTGATCAATAATCGTAGTTGACTGAAATAGCTGCATAGAATTCTGTATGGTAGTATAGTATACACCGTATGGGGATATTTGAGAAATTTTTTGTAAGAAATACAGCGGGCTCCAATGAACAGGGTCATTTTCCGGATGTCGTATTGCATAAGAAGAAAATTCTAGAAATTCTACATAAGACATCAAGACCTGTATTTTTGGCGGAGAAGCGGATACTTCTCGATCGGTATGACCGTTTGGAAAACGCACTCAAGCAAAATTGGAAAAAATACCAGATTGCGTATTCGTTGAAAACAAATTACGATATCGCCCGATCCCGCATATTTCAATCTCAGGGAGCATGGGCAGAGGTGGTATCCGGATATGAGTATGTGTTGGCAAAACGGCTCGGATTTTCAGGGAGCGAGATTATATGTAATGGACCGATCAAGCGAGACAATGAGCTTATCGCGGCTGTTCAGCAAAATGCGTTGGTTCATATTGATAACCAGGATGAGCTTCTGCGCGTGATGCGATTAGGTAGAATTCTGAAAGATAAAGCGCGACTTGGATTAAGAATTTCCACGCTCTTGCCTTCTGGGAAAACAAGTAGATTCGGGTTTTCCGTTCCAAACGGTGAGGCGTTGGCAGCGGTCAGACTTCTTCACTCTTCTCATATCCGACTTAAGAGCATTCATCTGCATATTGGTTCTGATGTTGATAGTGTGGATTCTTATCAGAAGGCTGCGAAGCTAATGGCTTTGTTTTGTAATGAGGTTGAGAGAATACAAAAATTTCCTGTTTCCTGTATCGATATGGGGGGAGGATTTCCTGCGGATGGGAAAGCGCCTTACGGTTATGGACATTGGAGTTCGAAACCGATATCTGATTATATTCAGGCTATTGCATATTCATTGCGCCGGTATCTTGCACGGCCGAATACAAAAACATTGGTGGTTGAGCCCGGACGGTATCTTGTGGATAATGCGGTTATATTTATAACAAGAATATATAATGTAAATCGTTGCAACGGTGTTATCCAGGTGTTAACAGACGGCTCTGTAACGTTACTTCCGCTTAGCTATTATCGACCGCAGATTGTGAAAGTTTACAGCCCCTTATGTATCAGAAAGACTGGCGATTCACTTCATGGGATAATTTACGGGGCGACGTGTCAGGAGAATGATATGTTATACGAAGGAGGTTTACCAAAGGATATTTCGATTGGTGACTACGTGGTATATTACAGCGTGGGGGCTTATAATTCTAGTATGGGGAATCGATTTATTACTGGGTATAATAAACCGACAATTTTTATTTAATTATGCAATTCCATGCGCAATTTCCACACCAGTCACTGGAGAAGCTTTATAAAAAATTAGCTGATCGTGATCTTGAAGATATCGATGTGATTAGGCATATAGAATCAATTTTTATCAAGAAGCGTGGTTATGTTTTTCGAAAACTGAAACCAGGAACACGGGTGGTATTTCAAATCTCCGGAGGAATTGATTCAGTGATAACCGCTTCTATTTTGATGAAAAGATTTGGGCTCGTGTTATATCCCCTCTTTTTGCGTCGGGGTCAGAGTCGAGTAAAACAAGAAGAGGCATCTGTGGATTATTTTTCTAAAATTTTCGTCAAACAATTTCCAAACCATTTTTATCCAGTGTTCAAAATGGAAACGAGAATACCTCCGTTTGAAATCAGAGCTACACTCATTGCAAATTCCAATAATAAAGTTGTGTCAGGGTCTGAACGACGTTGGGGAATTCCTATGTATGCGTCTCTATTGACTTCATACGCAGTAGAATATGCATATTATTTGGAGGAAGAACATAATTTGAAAATACGCACTATTTTATGTGCGGCTATTGAGTCAGATAGTATCCAAATGGCCCATCATTCTCTTACCGGTCTTCGGGGTATTATGTTGAATATATGTACGCAAACAAATGATTATAGATGGCAATTTACCTCGCCATGGATAGAGAAAGAGTTGGGTTATTATGTGGCAAAAAAAGATCTCATACGCTGGGGTTGGCTACAACACTTACCAATACATCGTTCATGGTCATGTTATCTTAAGGGTATATTTCATTGCGGTAGGTGTAATGGATGTTGGAGTCGAAAGCAGGCATTTATAGATGCAAAAGTGGTTGATAGGACACAATATAGAGATACAATGACGGACATAGATATATTGAAAAGTATTTGTTTTTCATTTCTTGATACAAAATCATGAAGCCCATTGGTAAGCAATCTTTAGTTATTGGGACAAGCAATCCTGCAAAATATGATCAGTTAAAAATGGCACTTTTCGGCTGTGGAATCCATCTCCAGAGTCTTCTGGATTTTTCTTTTGAAGACATGCCAGTTGAAAATAATCTATCTATTGAGAAAAATGCCCTGAAGAAAGCGGCTTTTTATTTTCATAAACTCCATAGGCCGGTTCTCACTATGGACGGCGCTTTATATTTCAATGGAATAGCGACAGAGCTTCAGCCAGGTCTCCGCGTCCGTCGTATCTTGGGACTTAATAAGAAGGCGACAGATTATGAGGTTTTGCAACACTATCAAACCTTGATAGAAAAATCTGGAGGCCGATTAAATGGCTATTTTGAATATGGAATTTGCATTATGCTTTCCTCCAGTCAATTTTATATAAAGAAGGTAACATCGCATCGGTTGTTTATTTCTCCTCCGAGTAAAACTATGGTTTCTGGATTCCCCCTTTCTTCTTTGCAGTTTGACACTCAGTCCGGAAAATTTTTGTCAGAAATGAATAAGCGTGAGGAAAAAGGTTTTTGGCATCGCACACTTGGAAAATACATGTCAGAATTTGTTATGCAGGCTGTTTCTCCATTATAATTATATTTATATGGTCTATGTCTTACGTGCTCATTCAGCAGGTTATGCCTGGCAAAAAGCAGTACAATTAATATTTGCAAGGGGGAAGACTGTATATGATGGTAAAAAACGTCTTAAGGAAGTCTTAAACGTTGTCATCAGTATTCGGAATCCAGATATGACTGATATCATCGTTCGTAATTTTGGTGACCGAACGATGATTGAGTGGATGGAAAATAATTTTTTGAGTGTCCAGCCAATTCCCGATTGGGGTTATAGTTATGGTCAGCGATTGCGGTCATTTTTGGGAATGGATCAACTGAGCGAAGCGATACGTAAATTACAACGCAATCCCGAATCAAAATCTGCCACCGTAATGTTTGCCCTGCCACCAGAAGACCATAGGCATATGCCGTGTATCATTGCGCTAGATTTAAAGATTCGGAAGGAAAAACTTATAGGAGCAGCATTTTTTCGAAGTCAAGACGGTTTCAAAAAATTTTACGCGGATATTCTAGCACTTGGCAAGATAATGAGTCAGGCGAGTATGGCTTTGCATATTCCCGTTGGAACACTCGTGCTTTCTATCGTCTCTCTTCATGCATATACAGAGGATTTTAAAAAGGGAAAACGCTTCATCTTAGAGTCAGAGCAAGCTTATCGAGATGATACAGCTTGAGTATAGTTTCAATTGTGCTTTTGCTGTTATCATATCCGTAGTAGCGGAGTGCGGTTTTCCAAAATAGTTTAAAATTTGTCGATTTATTTATGTTCGAAACATTTAGTGCCCTAGATTGAACAGCGCGCATATTTGGAATATTCAGATATTTTGCTGTATAAGTAACTATTTCATACAGAAGGCCGGTTTTTTCCAAGAGAGAAATATATTTTTTAGAATTGCTTAACCAACCACAAAAAATTTGATTTTGTAAAAAATTCCCAATAATTTTGTCAGTGGTGGTAGTCATTTGCTCTAAAGATATCTCCGCGTAGCGCGAATTTTCTATTATATGTTTGAGAGTGTTTCTTTCGATGATAAAATTTGGCATTTTTGAGCATAGAAATATTGCTCTGAATAATAGATGGGGCTTATTACGTAGATTTGCGTTATGATTTGATAAGCGAATAATTTTACGAGACAAGTCCTCCTGTGCAGTAAAGAGGCTGAATCCCCTTACCGAAGGCAGTTGGATATTAAAAGCGTCAACAGTATAATCTGCTCCAATCAGGTCTTCTATTCGTCTTTTTTTGTTGGGCACAAAAGCAACATCAGATGAAAGAGTTTGTTTTCCGTTTCTCTCTTTCATTTTAGTTCGGAGAATTACCATATCTTTTTCATTGCTGCGTTGATAGTGCACTTTTTGAATCGTAAGTTCTCTCTCCACCTGGTCCATTTTTTTGGAAAAATTTGTTCCGTTTACAATTACTTTATAATCTACATCTCGTGGATTTGTTCCGACGATCGTATCTCGAATAAAACCCCCAATGAGATAGATGCGGAAGCAATTATTTTGTAAGAGCAGCTTGATAAGCGGCATGTCAAATCGACGCATAACGTGATTGTATTTTTTTATAACGCTATTAAGCTGATCAAGGCGCATCTTTTTCATATGTGATTGGTGATTAGTGTGTTTAATAAGGTGTTCAGATCGGAGAAAGTATAATCTGCTGGTTGCAGCTCCATCGTGTGGTTAATGTGACACGTGATCATACCTAATTGTTTAGCGGGTAATAAATCATCATTATACGAATCACCGATGCACATAATATGATTCGATTGAAATTGATATTTGTAGATTATGTGTTGAAGAATGTCAATATTCGGTTTTGGGTAATGAAAATCTTCGATGGTATATATAGATTTAAAAAGTATGTGGGATTTATGAATACCCAGTTTGTGTAATATACGAATAGCTGACGTACGCGTGGAGTTAGTTAGTATAACGTGATTATTCGTTGATGTCTTGAAATAGCGGGCTACGTATGGATTTGGGTGTATATATTTTGATTTATCTATTGTATCCTCAATTGATTGAATAATTGTTCGTGGAATCTGTTTGCTCATTGACGCGACGATATCAAACCATTTGTTACCGGCTTTTTCGAGAGCGATAAATTTATTTAGTGCACGGGTTTTATCGTATGAGGATTGTACATATGCATGTATGTATTCATTTTTAACTTGATGAATAGTTTGATCGCTATAGTAAAGCGTTTCATCCAAGTCCCAAATCAATAATTTAATCTTTTTTGGTAGCGTTGGTATCTTGCCATTTCGGATGAGGTCCATAGCGATTTGCGCCATTTTGTTGTTTGTAAATAAGCAAGTAAATGGTACCATAATGGGAGAAATCGCGCCTATGAAAATGAAAGACGTTCGGTATTTAGTTAAAAATCGGGCAACTGAGTTGTTTACTCTGTATAGCTCAGACTTCAGACAGTCTGGGGTTTTTCGGTATCTCCGTTTGATCATAATGACAATAATACGGACAAAAATTTATGACGGTGATTTTTATTGGTTTCAAAAATATTCTAATTATATTCAGCATGGAAATGTGCTAAAGGTTGGCTACGGTTTAGGCTACGCATCTTATTTTATTCAATTATTTAATGGAGCATGTACAAGTGTTGATATCGTTTTGCATCCCGGTTCAGTTAGGACAAAAGACGTGCGAATCTATGACGGCAAACTCCTGCCGTTTCAGGATCATAGTTTTGATGCGGTACTATGTATTATGACATTGCATCATATTGATAATTGGGAACACATATTTCGAGAGATGCTACGAGTCACGAGAAAGAATATTATTATTGTAGAGGAGACGCATAACACAATATGGCAAAAATTGTTTCTTGTGTATAATTGTTGGTTAATGAATGCATTAGCAGGACAGGGGGTGGATATCCATTGGAACAGTTACCTATCAGTACAGAAAATCGATGCTATAAGGAGAAAATATCGGTTGCCAATCCGTCGGCATTTCAGAGTAAAAACTTCAATGTTTTTTACGGAGCTTTTTGTGTTGCAAAAAAACGCGCCGCTTTAATATTTCGCATTAATAACGCAACATTGATGCAATGTCATTCGCCTGATGCTTTATACGATTTAGCTTCAATATACTACGGAATAAATAGATAAATATTTTGTTTTGCTCATCGATCGAATGCGTTTGTTTATTGAATATTTCAAACTCAATCGGTGGTTCAAGATTTTGATAAAAAATTTTCATCCATACCTTTTTCCATTGCGCATAGCATAATGCAACGATAATCAAAAATAATTTTTGGAGCGGGTTAAACGAAGCTGAATAGGCAGAACTGATTTGATGAAGTGTTTGAATTGACGCACGTAATGACCGTTGTCTTCGATGAGGTGAAAAGAATAGTTCTGGTTTAAACCAGAGCGTCAATTTTTGAGTTGGTGTTCTTATTTGACGCTCATAAATGTAATAGTCTGTTTTTTTTCTGTATCTCACTTCATGCAGATATGCGTTGTTGGGAGTTGTAAAAAATGCATTCTTTCGGCATTCAAAACTTTCTGCATAGACAAAATTGTTAGGATTTTGGTACCCATTGATAGATTCCTGAGTGGGATTGTTGATGAGTCTCTTTGCCAGATGATGGATGTCACAGATGGATAGAAGTTTATCGTTGATATATTTATGGAAAGATGGAGACGAAATAATAAGGGGAATGTGCAATACATCATCGGAAAGGTGTGGACCGTGTCGAAAAAAGGATGGATTCCTCACAGAAGCCTGCCCCTCACCGTGGTCCGAGAAAAGAAATGTAACGGTGTTTTCCACTGCAATGTGAAGATGCAAATTTTTTAAAAATATTTTGAATCTGCCCCGGTCAAATTTATTTATTCCTGCTTTATAGAGCGGGAAAAGGCTTGATCGCGATGATCGAATAGACGGCAATTGCACATATGAGTTCCACAGCCTGTAGGGATCATCAATGCCGATTGCGCTGCGCCCTGTTCTGCCGTCTGATTTTTCTATTTCGCTATATATGCGCCTAAAGTAATCGCTGTTGTCTACAAAAGCATTTGAAGGAGAAAATAAGTATGGAGTATGAACATCTAGCAAGTGTATAAAGATAAAACGTTTTGATCGTTTCCACTTTGTCATGTCATGAAAAAATGAAGAGTCTTTATCAGAGATGTGATCAAATCCACGCAATAGGTTGGTCGCCTGAAATACGTGGAGCATATCTGTATATGCGTGTGTAGAATATCCTTTGGACTTAAAAAATTCAGCAAGGGTAGTTATCCTCTTGCTAAGAGTTTCTCCGTGATAATAGAATTCGCGGATACGGTGGTTAGGTTGATAGTCGCCAGTAAAGAGTGAAGCGTGTGCGGGCGGTGTAAAGACCGCTGATGAATAAGTGTTAGTAAAATGACACGCCGTCTGCATGAGTGAATGAATGGTGGGCGTGAATAAGTCTCGTAAGCTAGGATTTCGGGTTGAAGAGGAGCCAGGTATGCAATCGGCTCTTAGAGAATCGATAGAGAAAAAAACAATAGTTTCAATTTTCATCCAGCTACCAATAGCCAAGGTCTCGTAGTTGTTCCATGATTATCTCCTTTCCTGACTCTCTCCCTGATCGTTCCCCCTCCCCATCTTTTGAAGGTCTTGTGAAGGGTTTTTCTCCAAGAGAACGGTATCCGTGATCGTAAAGAGGAACATATGGTATATTTTTTGATTTAATATAATTCCATATATCTTTTTCAGTAAAGTGAAGAATAGGATGAAATCGAATATGGTCTGACCGACGAGAAATATACGCCTCGTGTGATCTTGAAGCATGCTCATCCCAGCGAATAGCGACGAAAAATCCCTTATAGTGATATCGATGTAACGCGTGGTCTATTGCATGAATCTTCATTTGTCGAGAAAACTGCTCTTTTTCCTTCATGGTTGGGAGTTTATAGAATTGTTTGATATCGTTTTTGAGATGCTTGACTACATGAAGCCTTAGTGACCATTGCTGTGTAATTTTTTCAATAAACGAATAGATTTCTTCAAATTCCATGGTTGAGTCATTAAACATTACGGGAAAAGGTATTTTCCCTTTGAATACATTGCGAACAAGGTCAAGGAGTACGGTGGAATCTTTGCCTCCTGTCCAGGCGACCGCAAGCGTACAGCCATATTTTTTATAGGCTTTGAGAATAACGTCTTGGGATATAGCAATTTTTTTATCAAGTGAGTTCATGGCTCTTTCTAGCATCGTTTAAAAAAGCTTCGTCTGTATATACCGAGCTGCTTAATATCGCCATCTGCAATGATGGTTCCTTTTCTCATGATTAATATTCTTGAACAGTATTTTTGTATATAATCTAATTTGTGTTCTACCGCAATGAGTATTTTTTTTGCATGAAGAAATGTTTCAAGATATTGTTGTGACCGAAATTGAAACTTGAGATCTCCAACGCTTATCCCTTCATCTAAAATAAGAATATCCGGATTCGCGGCAACAGCGATGGCAAAGCCGAGTCGTAATTTCATACCGTCAGAATATGTATATAACGGTGCATCAATAAAATTACCAATATCAGCAAAATGAATAATGGATGGCATTTTTTTATCTATCAACTGCTTTTTCATACCGATAAGCATGCCGTTGAGATAAACATTCCTTTCGCCAGATAATTCCGGGTGAAATCCTGCAGTGAGATCTATAAGAGAGACCAATCGTTTTGTAACGCAAACTGATCCCCGACTGGGTGTTGCTATGCCTGCAATAATTTTAAGTAGAGTAGTTTTTCCAGAGCCATTCGCACCGACGATTCCTACGCTTTCACCTTCAGTAATTGTTAAATTAATGTTATTAAGCGCTACGAATGTTTCATTGGTTTCCGAAATTATACGTTCGGAAAGAGTGGGTTTTTCATGATGAACGAGATATTTTTTGGTTACACTCTTCAAGATAATTACCGGTTTCTTATTTTTCATAACGACATGGCTATTATACGATATAATTACGGACATGCGATGTAGGACATGAAGTATGCATAAAATACTATGAAATACGAACGGGTATTATTGATAAGCATTGACGCGCTGGGAAGAAAATATCTGCCGCTGTTTAAAGGATTTTTTAATACGGTATATCATAATTATCGAGTCACGCATACGTGGACACTCCCGGGTCATGTGGCAATGTTGTCCGGGATCAACATGCGCGAGCTGTACCACGTATTTGATACAAAGAGATTGGACAGATGGAAGGATTGCGTAAAAAGAATTCCAACGATTGCGACCACATTTCATTCTCATGGATTTCGGACCAGAGCAATAGCGAGCGGCGGATATCTTAGCCGTTATTTTGGTTGGGGACACGATTGGGATGAATGGAGAACACCGGAAGACGGGCACAGAGAGTGGAACGGAGAGAAGATGATGCCCCGAAAAAGAGAATTTTTGTTTCTGCATACGTATTATGTGCATAACTGGTTTCAGGCAACAGATGAGTTGTCCCGTTGGTTTAAGAAAAACGGCCAGCAATTCAAAGTGGTGCCATATGATGTTTCTTTGATGGGAGAAGCAAGACGGGAATATGAACGGCGGGTTCGGGTGTTGGCGGATCGTTTATCGTGGATTGGTTCACTACCGGACGATATATTGGTGATTTTTACAGCGGATCATGGGGAAATATTTTCTATTGATGGAAAACATTTTCATCACGGTGATATGGCTCGAAATGACCCCAATGTATATAAGGTGCCACTTTTATTACGTACGAAAAGTAAAAAGAGACACTATCAAAATAGTCAAGTATATGATTTGTCGTTGCGCGCGCTGATAGAGCGAGAAGTTTTCGGAACATGAATATCTTATTCCTGAATCATAATGTGGTATGGCAGAGTACATTTAATCGGTGTTTTTTGTTTGCGCGTGAGCTGGTGATATTGGGACATCAAGTGACCATCATGACGAATGCTCCTCGGGCGAGATTGCGATTTTGGACATATTCCAAACATGGCGTTATTATCATAGAATCGCCGGATCTTTTTTGGGGAAGTCTGCGGACCGGCTGGGATCCGGTGAATGTGGTCCGGCGGTGCTTTGTACTCCGGCATCTATCATTTGATTGTATTCACGCGTTTGATACCCGTCCAACGGTAATATTGCCTGCTTTGTATTATAAAATGTTCATGCGTCGTATTCCGCTTATCATTGATTGGGCTGACTGGTGGGGCCACGGTGGCGCGATTTCACTTCGGAAGCATAAATTTCTCACCTGGCTATTTGCCCCTATTGAAACTTTTTTTGAGGAATATTTCCGTCGATTTGCCGATGCGACCACCGTAACGAGTATGCTGTTGGCGCAACGGGCGGTGAAGCTGGGACTCCACCGCCGATCCGTTACCATTCTGTATTCCGGAGCGGATATCCGTGCTGTTAAGGGATTGCAAAAACAGGCTTTACGAAAAAAATTATCTCTACCGAGCGATGCGCATATTATTATTTTTCCTGCTTATGTGCAGTACGATCTTCCCATGGTGTTGCAGACGTTTGAAGCCGTCATCCATAGAGATACGCGGGCAATATTGGTTCTGACCGGAAAAGTTTTACAAACGTCGCTCGTTTCATATGGTCGCCTTCTTCAGTCTGGGAAAATCATTCTTGCCGAGAATCTTACGCGTGAAATGTTATTCCAGTATTTGGTAGCTGCTGATGTGGGATTGCTTCCTTTGGCAAACAATATCGCAAATGCCGCGCGATTCCCGATAAAATTTGGGGATTTTTTGGCTGCCGGGCTTCCTTGTATCACTAATAATGTCGGAGATGTTGGAATGCTTGTCAAAAAATATAATATAGGGTTACTTACCCGGTATGACCATGACGATATGGCACGTAATATTTCAAAATTACTGAAACAGCCGAACAGGTTATTTCAGCTGCATAAACGGATTTTATTGTTTGCACAGAAGAAATTTTCGTGGCAGATTTTTGCATACCAGTTATTTATCATGTACCGGCGTGTATGCCGGCGATGATTTTGGGGAGTGTTAGAGCCAGTCGTCGAAATTTTTGCTTTCGTGCGTAAATACAGCGATACCAAGAATGGTGGTGATGATAATGACGCCGACGTTGGATGCAAGCATGGCAGGACCTGGCCCAGGGAGACCCAGCATAGCCATTTGCAGAAGCTGCAGAATTGATGTGAGAGGGTTAAATCTCCAAAGCCAAAGAAGGTGTCGTGGGATCATCGTGAGTGCATACATGATGGGTGTCGCGTAAAACCAGATGATAAGGAGTGCCGATACAAAAAAGTTTACGTCGCGGAACCGAACATTGAGGCTGGTGACCAGAAGGCTCAATCCGATGGCAAATGTAAGCAGGAGGGCAAAGCTAAAGAGTATGATCGGTAGAGACAGCATTGAAAGGGTTCCTAAAAATAAAACCGGGAAAAGGAACAGAAGAAATGCAAGAAAAAAGTGGACGAAGTTGGAGAGGATGATGGAAATCGGTATTACCGCATGGGGAAACCGGGCTTTTTTGATGAGCGATCGCTCGTAGACGATTGATGGCGTGGCCTTGGAAAGAGAGAGGGAAAAAAAATTCCAGACCAGAAGTCCGATAAAAAGAAAAAAATAGTAATTCTTGACCGGTTGTTTCAGAAGAAATGTGAACACGAACCCGATGACAGCCATCTGGAGGATCGGGTTGGCAACGAGCCAAAAAAATCCGAAGACTGTATGTTTATACCGTGCGCGCAGTTCCTTTTCCGTCATGCCCCACAAAAGTTCTAGAAAATGTTGCACTTCCCCGTTCATGCGCCTATTATATGCTAAATGTTTTCACTCCTCTACCGCCAGCGAAGAATAGGCAAAAATGGGAAACCATTTACGATGTATAAATTCCGTACCATGATCACGGGCGCTGACGCCATGCAGAAAAAATTGTCGCCGTACAATGAAGCCGACGGTCCGGTGTTTAAAATCAGGAACGACCCCCGCTTTACCAGTATCGGCAAATTTTTAAGTCACACTGGCTTGGATGAATTGCCACAGCTTATCAACGTACTGCGTGGGGAGATGGCTATTATAGGCCCACGTCCGCTTCCCCTAGCAGAGGCGGCCAAGCTTACGCCTTGGCAGAAAAAACGTCATCGTGTGAAGCCGGGCATTATTTCTCCATGGATCCTTGAGGGGTATCATGCGAAGTCATTTGATGCATGGATGAAGAGTGACATAGAATACATAGAAACGAAACATGTATGGAAGGATATGGAATTGGGCATACGGGGGTGTATACTATTGGCCAAATTGTTTTTGCGTGAGGTTGCATCCATATTGTCAAACCCATAGCGTCCTTCTACAATGGATGTATGGCACAAAAATACAGGAGCGAGTCAGGGCAAATAGTGCTTATCGTCTTATTGGTTTTGACGATCGCGACTACCATCGCACTGTCTCTCATTGGTCGGTCGACGACGGATGTGACGATCAGCGGCCAACTGGAAGATTCTTCCCGTGCATTCGGGGCTGCGGAAGCCGGGATTGAAGAGGCGCTTAAATCCGGTACTGGTACGGGAGGAGTGAAAGTATTGACGCCCGGCGTGACATACTCAGCGACGGTGTCTTCTATAGGCGGTGCATCAGGAGTCTATCAGTTTTCCAAAAAGTCATTTCGGGGCACTACAGAAACACTCTGGCTGGTGGCGCATAATGGAGATGTTCTCGATGAAACACCCACCTACACAGACGGCTCCATAAGCCTATGTTGGACGAGCGAAACCACGATTCCTGCTATCGCGGTATCCATCCTCTATAAAAGCGCAGGGACATATTATGTGGCAAAGGACGCTTTCGACCCCGATGCGACGCGGAGGGCGACCAATAATTTTAACGTGCCTACTGCGGCTTCCGGCGGATGCAACGTCTCCTCTATGTATCGCAGACTCATCACTTTTTCTGATTACGGCATAAATCCGGTTACTGATACTCTACTCATGATTCGAATTCGCCCGGCATATAGTGATACGCAATTGGCAATTGATGCTCCCGTGGCACTACCGCTTCAAGGTGATAAGATAGAATCAACCGGAACAACAGGATCGGGAGTGTCGCGGAAGATATTGGTATACCGGCAATACCATGCTCCAAGCGGAGTATTTGATGCATCGGTATATAGTCAGTCATCGTTAAGTCATTAACCTGCCATGAATACTGCCGTTGGTTTAGATATAGGATCGCATAGTATTAAGCTCGTTGAGCTGGTAAAAGATAAAACCAGCATCACGGTGCGTGCAGCAGGGATGAGCCCGACGCCTCCGAAGTCCTTGACGTCCGCAATCGCGGCCGATATGGAAGCCCTTGCGATTGCGGTGAAAAAATTATGCAGCGATGCAGGCGTATCGACGAAGGAAGTGTCTATTGCGCTTCCTGAGTCTCAGGTGTTTACCCGCGTTATTGAAGTGCCTCAGCTATCAAGCCGTGAGTTGTCTTCTGCGATTCAATGGGAGGCGGAGCAGTATATTCCACTGCCCTTGGAGCAGGTAAACGTCGATTTTACCGTACTTCGGGAAAGTAAAGAGACGGGTACAGACAAGATGGAGGTACTGCTGGTTGCAGCCCCGAAAGCGCTATTGGAAAAATATCTCCACATTCTGGAGCTCGCGGGTCTGGATGCCGTGGGCGCCGAGACGGAAATCATTGCTGCTTCCCGTGCGCTTGTCCGTACCGTGCCGACTGTGCATACAGTTATGGTCGTATCTTTGGGTGCCCAGACGACAGACTTGGCAATTTTACGAAGCGGGGTAATCGCATTCACCCGTTCAATAAGTGCGGGAGGAGAAGCACTGTCTCGAGCAGTCGCCCAAGGCTTGGATTTTAATTTATCCCAGGCAGAAGAGTTTAAAAAAACATATGGCGTTGAACGGGATAAACTTGAAGGAAAAATTGTGGCAGCGACCAAGCCGGTTTTGGATATGATTGTCGCTGAAATGACACGAGCAAAATCATTTTATGAGGGGAAATATCCCAATGAACGTATTGAGACTGTGCTTTTGAGTGGCGGCACCGCTCGATTACCCGGTATGGTAGTATTTGTCGCGGAAGTGATGGGTGTGGAAGCCCAGCTTGCGAATCCTTGGGCAGGTATCAGAAAAGACCCCAGATTCGCGGCGCTTGATCCTGAAGGAACCGTATTTAGTGTTGCCGTTGGTTTGGCCCTTCGGGGCTCAGGGTAAACTCTGCGATGAAAGAACAAGATACTATAAACCTGTTGCGGACAAAATCAGATTCTCCTGAGCTGGAATACTGGGCAAGCCGTTTGCGAGTGGCGGGATATATTGGCGTTGCGGGATTACTCGTCATAGGACTTCTGCTTGGTGGCGGGTACCTGATACTTCGACGAGAAACGAATAGTCTTGAAGACAAAAAGTCGGTGTTAATTACCAGGATAAATCAGGAGCGCACAAAAGAAGGTCTTCTGTTATCTCTTAAACAACGTATCGGACTTGCAAGTAAAGTTGGAGAAACCCAACGGTCGCTTGGTACGGTATTAGATACGATTAATCGCATTGCAGAAACAGATCAATTAGTCGCTATAACTCGTGACGAAAAGCAGCAAATCAGGATTATTGTAAAAACCAAAAGCGTGGAAGAAGCTGCTGGTGTAATTGCAAATGTCCTCCGTATGGTTGCGGCAAAGCGCGTTATTAATCCTCAGTTGGTCGGTCTTGATTTAGGTTCTGATGGCAGCGTGCGGGTCACGGTGGCATTTGTTCATAGTAGTTAGGAGTTTCTATGATGGTGATAATTAAACGATTTTTGAAAACATATAAAGGAATAGTCATCAGCGTCGGGATGTTGCTTCTTACGGTGTTGAGTATTGTGTATGGAGTCATCCCCGCGTCCGGGCGGATCGTTATGATGATGGAGCAGCGTATGGAGCTTCTTTCTGAAACTGCTTCGCTTCAAAACAAATTGACGGTACTGGAAGAACTTGATGAGGCAAATATCCGAAATTCTTTATTAATAGCCTTAAGCGCTATTCCTCAGGATAAATCCATTCCTTCTATTTTTTCGACGGTTGAACGTACTGCAGTGGTGAGCGGGGTGGCTATAGAAACGATTACGATAGGAAATCCTGGATCACTCGCGACTGAGTCTGCCAAAAAACAGAGCAGCGAAGAGAAAAAATTAGGCAGCGGCATTCTTCCGCTTACCGCCGTAATTACCGGTACACCAAAGCAGATCCGTGATTTTTTGGACACCATTGTGAATGTACGCAGGTTTCTTCGTATTTCATCCGCGGAGATTACATTTTTTTCAGGAGCGAATGCGACACTGCGCATTGGTCTTGAGGCGTTTTGGGCGCCAATTCCTGCTTCTCTTGGCGATACGGCCAGTCCTCTTTCTCAGCTGACTGAGAAGGAAGAAGCCTTGTCCAAGTCCATATCGGTGATGCCATCGTTTAGCGGGGCGGAGTTGGGTCCAAGCGCTGCTTCACAGCTACCTGGTCCCCGCGACCCGTTTGCTTTGTAGTGGAATTTTTTTTTTAAGATCCGGCCTTCTGTCTTCTGTGTTGGCTATTTGCTGTCTATTTCTCCAGTCAGCTATTGCTTTGTGATCTCCGGATAACAGGATAGCAGGGACTTTCATGTCCAGATATTGCTGGGGTCTCGTGTACTGCGGATATTCAAGGAGATCATGGGTAAATGATTCATCCACCGTGGCGGTATCTTTTTGCAAGACTCCGGGTAAAAGCCTGACGATGCTGTCAGTTATGGCCATTGCGGGGATCTCTCCGCCGGTAAGCACGAAGTCCCCTATGGAAATGGTCTCGTCGACGAGTGAGCGGACGCGCTCGTCTATGCCTTCGTAGTGGCCGCAAATGAGTATAACGTGATTTGTTACACTGAGTTCTCTTGCTTTTGATTGGGCATAGGGTGTCCCCTGCGGATCAAGAAGAACTATTTTTTCTTTGACGTCCTTTTTCTGACGCTTGACACTCTGTAATGCGCGATCTATCACATCCACGCGCAGTATCATCCCTGCCCCCCCGCCGTATGGGTGATCATCCACCGTTTTATGCGAATCGGTAGAAAAATCTCTGATATTGATGAGTCGTATGTCGACGACGCCTGTAGCTTGCGCACGTTTTACTATAGAATATTCAAATGGACCTAAGAACATTTGCGGAAAGAGAGTAAGGATGGAAATATGCATGAGAGATCGCGTAATTACGCGGTTGGTTCGCTCTCCGCCACTTCCACATCTGCATAGACACTGTGTTTGGCGGCGATCAATTTTATTAGATCTCGGAGTGCCCGTATTATTCGGCCACTTTTGCCGATAATTTTTCCCATATCTTCGGGATTTACATGAATCGTGAGGACTGTGCGTTCTGCATCCGTTTGTTCATCGATAACCACGTCATCTGCGTGATCGACGATACTGGTTACAAGAAAATGTAACGTACTTTTCATGATTTTGGTTCCTCAAGGAGCTTTTTTACGGCTTCTGAAGTTTGTGCACCGTTGGTGATCCAATAGGCAATCCTGTCACGTTTCAGTTCAATGTGAGCAGGTTTAACCAGTGGATTATAGAATCCCAGGATTTCTATGGCCCGCCCGTCACGCCGTTTGCCTTCTTCTATGGCAACGATGCGGTAGGTTTTTCTGTTAGCGGATCCGGTTTGTGTAAGTCTGATTTTTACCATTGTACTATTTTATCAGATTCTACGCATCTTCTCAAGGGAGTTCCGTGCAGCTTCCTGTTCTGCCTCCTGTTTGGATCTGCCACTTCCGGTTCCAAGGCTGCGACTGGCAGCCACTGCTTCCATCCAAAAGGTTTTTGCGTGATCCGGCCCTTCACTTTTTATCACCTGATATGTTGGAGAAATGCGCGATTCCTCCTGTATGATCTCCTGGAGTAGACTTTTGTAGTCTACATACATTTTCTTTTCTACGATTTCAGCAGCATGAGGGAAAAGGAACACAGAGAGAAACTGTTTAGCCGCGACTATTCCCTGATCTATATATATTGCTCCCAGAAGCGCCTCAAACGCGTCAGCAAGGAGGGATGTGTTTGTTCTACCGCCTGAATCCTCTTCGCCGTGGCTTAAAAATAGTAGAGTTCCTAGTTCAAGATCCTGGGCGATTCTGCTGAGGCTCGTCGTTTTTACTAGACTCGACCGGATATTGGTAAGCGTTCCCTCCGGGTACTCGGGGTACTTGGTATAAAGAAATTCCGACGTCAAAAAAGACAATACAGCATCACCCAAAAATTCCAGTCGCTCATTTGATTCATGGATGTGTTTGGCTTCATTGAGATACGACCTGTGATAAAAGGCCTGATGGAGCAGATCAACATTTTTAAACGATATTTTGATGGTTTTCAGTAATTCCTCGAATGTCATATTGATGCAATTTGTTTTAATATTGCCCCTAATGCGCCGTTAATAAATTTGGCACTGTGTTCGTTGCCAAATTCCTTGGCTAGTTCAATCGCCTCGTCGACCACTACCTTTGGTGGCTGGCTCTTATCGACTAAGAGTTCATAGGAGGCAAGCCGGAGAATGGCAAGATCAATTTTTGATATTTTATCCGTCGGCCAGTCCGGGGCCGCAGCAGTTATGGCATTATCCAGCGATGGCATGGATTCTGCGATGGGCTTGATGTCATCGGTGAATTGGTCTTGTTTGAAACTATATGAAAAGAGTTGCTGCATCAGATTGATGCGTTTCTGATGTCTGGGATCGTGAGAGGTCTTCATGCGACGTATCGGGTATCAAGTATCAGGTATCATGTTTTTCATGACACGTGACACATGACACTTATTTTTTCTTTGTCTTTTCAACTTTTTGCGGTATTGCCACCTTTCCGTCATACCAGCCGCATTGCTTGCATGCACGATGTGCAATGCGGATGCTGCCGCAGTTTGGGCATTTCATAAGGCCAAAAATTTTAAGCTTAATTGCGGCTTGGCGCTTGCCTCCTCGTCTGGTTGAATGTCTCCGCTTGGGTAATGGTGCCATAGGTTAAAAAGTTAGTCCCTTGTAGTTCCTTGCATTATACTCTCCTTGAGTTTCTCCATCAAGAGCGGAAAGCCTGAGAGTGCTGGGTCGGCAACCGTAAGCGTTCGTACTGCTTTCTGGGATTGGGAGATAAGCGCCGATTGTGTCCATCTGGCGATTTTCAGTTCCGGAATCCCATGCTGACGGGTACCAAAAAGCTCTCCTGGGCCACGGAGTGCAAGGTCAATATCAGCCAGTAGCGGTCCGCTGTGAGTGGCTTCCATGGCTTTGAGTCTGGCAAGCGTCTGTTGCTGATTTTCTTCAGTAAATAGTAAACAATAAGACTGGAGTGCTCCTCTGCCGACACGGCCGCGCAATTGGTGAAGTTGAGAAAGGCCAAATCGGTCTGCAGCTTCAATAAGCATAATTGTTGCATTTGGTATATCTATTCCCACTTCCACAACCGGTGTAGCCACGAGAATGTGTGTCTTTCCGGCGCGGAACGCATCGAGTGCTGCTGTTTTGTCACTTGCTTTCATCCTGCCGTGGAGCAGTCCCAGACGGAATCTGGGAAATATCGATCCAAGACGTTTGTATTCACTGGTTACGGCCTTAACGGTTGCGATAGTCTCTGATTCATCGATGAGCGGACAAATAATAAAAGCCTGTCCGCCCGTTTGGGCTATCTGTTTGGTGATCCATTCATAGGCGTGTTTTCTTTTTTCATTTGGAACAATCCAGGTTTTCACTTTCTGACGGTTATCCGGAATAGTGGCGAGTACGGAAAGGTCCAGGTTTCCAAAAAGTGTCCGGGCGATGGTTCTTGGTATAGGCGTTGCAGTCATAGTCAGTATGTGGGGCGTTTTTCCCTGTTTCATTTTATCGATAAGTTCTCCGCGCTGCAGGACACCAAAGCGTTGCTGTTCGTCAATGACCACCAAGCCCAGGCGGCTGAGATTGATTTTGGTTGAAAGAAGGGCGTGGGTACCTATGAGGATATCTGAATTATGAATTATGAATTTTGAATCACGAAGAGATAGTTTTTTTTCCATGATTCCCGATTTAGCATTCATGATTCCGTTGCCAGTGACTAACGATACAGAGATGTTGAACGGTTTCAAAAAACGTGAAATGGTCGCGAAGTGCTGTTCTGCCAAAATTTGGGTTGGCGCCATAAGTATTGATTGCATCTTATTTTTGTACACGGCATACATGGCAATAGCCGCTACGACGGTTTTTCCTGATCCGACGTCGCCCTCGAGCAACCGGTTCATTGGGTGTGGGTGAGTAAGGTCTGATAATATTTCTTTCGATGCGGTTTGCTGGTCGCCAGTTAACGTAAATGGCAGGGATAGGATAAATTCTGAAATGTCAGATTGATTTGTGTCGCACTGGTAGGCTTTGTGTGAAAGCTGCCAGTGGCGCCTTCCTTCCCAGGCGCGCACATGCAGAAAGAAAAATTCTTCAAATGACAGTCTTTGATGAGCGGCATACGCTTCTTCAGTGCTGAGTGGGTAATGAATGTGTTCAATCGCCTCCCGGATACCCACGAGTTTGTTTTCTCTTAGAATTGAGTCAGGAATATACTCGATCACTTGTTGTATGCAGTGTTCAATGCAGTAGGCGATGCGGCCTCGTAACCATTTTGAACTGACTCCTTGGGTTTCCGGGTAAATTGGCACAAGTCGACCGGTATGAAGGCTCGCCTCTGTTTGGTTCGTTTGGAAGGATCGCATACTTCCATGTACAGAAGTATGCGATCCTTCCAAGATGGTTATTTCATATGCCGGTGAAGACATCACGAGTTTGTGGCCAAACCAGTCGATTTTTCCTGCTAAACGGGCTTGGGTGCCGATCGGAAGTGTCCTTGATAGAAATGGTTGATTAAACCAGACGACATCGAGTACTCCCGTTTCATCGCTTAGCTGGGCCTGCTGGAGTTTTTTGCCGGATTTTGTGAATGCGCTCCGAAATGCGGTAATCGTGCCGGAGACTGTCACCGTTTCGCCTGCGTGCACGCGGCCGACGGGTGAAATGAGGGAGAAATCGTCATAGCGGAATGGGATATAGAACAGTAAATCCTCTACCGTCCGAATTCCTAATTTTTTCAGGCGTCCGGCCATAACCGGACCCACCCGTGGAACATATTGCATGGGAGTCGCAAGCGTTATCTCCATGAGGCGATTATACCCCTTAAATGCCACCTGCCAGAAGCGGCAGGAACGATGTGGCGACAAGTGCAAGTGACGCGATGACGACAATTACTTTCCATACCTTTTCGTGTTTTCTAAAGAAGTTCATGTTATTTTTTAATTTTAACAGCTTTTCTGCCAACTTTTATTATATCACCGGTCTTAAACGTATGAATCTCTGAAGGCACGGTAACAAGGGTATCATTAAGTTTGACTGCTTTTTGTTTCACCAATTGTCTTGCTTCAGATCTACTTTCTGCCATATTTCCTTCCATCATTGCTTCAATAATGGTTGCCCCTGAAGACAGAGTGGGTGGCAGTGAAATTGTTGGAAGATTTGCTTGAGTCAAATCTCCTTTCTGGAACCGCACACCGAAATCTTTTTGTGCCGCGTCGGCCAATGTTTTGCTATGGAGTTCCGTGACTAGTTGGTGTGCCAGTTCAATTTTTATGGTCATTGGATTTTCTCCGGCAACAAGGCGTTTCTTCACATCAGCAACGTCTTCCATTGATGCGGAAGTTGCAAGCGTAAAGTACTCGACAATGAGTTCGTCCCGAAGCGACATCACTTTCGCAAACATTTCATTAGGTTCGTCGGTAAGCCAGATGGCGTTGTTCCAAGTCTTACTCATCTTTCTTCCGTCCGTTCCTTCCAAAAATCCATTGGCAATAATAAACGATTCTTTATTACGCAAATCCTTTTGGAGTACGCGTCCTGCTTGCATGTTAAATGTCTGATCCGTCCCCCCTATCTGAATGTCAGTGTCCATAAAATAACTGTCGTACCCCTGCATCACGGGATACAGCAGTTCATGAAGACCCACATGCAAGCCTTCGGTCAGGCGTTTTTTTATAAGCTCCCGGCTGTAAAAGTCTCCGGCCGAGAAGTGGTAAGCAAGTCTAATGATATCCTCAAAGGCGAGTTTCTTAAGCCACTCACTATTATGGCGCACCTTCACTTTTGAAAAATCAAGAATTTTTTGTGCCTGTTGTTTATAGGTTTGAAAATTTTCTTCAATTATTGCAGACGTGAGAACCGGTCGTTCCGATTCTTTATCCGACGTATCTCCGATAAGGGCAGTAAAATCGCCTATGAGAAATGTAACATTGTGTCCAAGTTGGGCAAATGCATTGAGCTTCCTAAGCGGTACAGCGTGGCCAATATGGATTTTGGTAGCTGTAGGATCGATACCTAAGTAGACATTCAGTTTCCTGTCACTCATGAGAAGCTTCCGGAGTTTCTCTTTATCCGGAATAATATTCTCGACACCTCTGGTCAATAATTCCTCAATTGCATCCATAGACAGTATTTACTATAGCACATTGCTATGTTGCTGCGAAGCATGTTGCCTTTGTGGCATTCGTATGAATATGTGTGCCTCTTTATCCGGACGTAATTTCTCGCGGACGATTCGAGCAATATGGTCATCGATCCCACGCAACTGTTCGAGATCAATTTCCCTAAACTCCAGACGTTCAAAGAGCTGGTGCCGGACATATATTGCAAAATAGCCAACCTCAGGGCCGTTGAGTGCGATGGCATGGGAAACCAAGCGCGAGGCAATACCCAGCCCACGCCAATCGTTCCGTGTGTGACCGTTATTTATGTACCACCACGGCATGGCCGTGCCGGCGACGGGTTCAAGCGTTTGGGCGGCGATAATTTCCGACCCGTGCATCATTGCTAGAATTTGGCCTCCGCTTCGGGCAAACTGAGTTATATCCGTAAGTGTTTTATCCCGGATATTTCCGCCGTTTGACAGGGCTTCATCCATGAGAAATGCATGAACCTGCTCTAATTTTTTGCTGTCAAACGGATGAATCAGCCGTGCTGCCATCTCCCCGTCGTCTATCCGTTCGCGTTGTTCTATGAGCATCATAATTTTTCTCCCTGCCGAAATTCCATCGCCCTCAACGCTGCAAGAAGGATGCGGTTATTTTCTTTTGATTGCAGTCCGATGCGACTGAATTCCATATGCTCCAAGCCTGGTTCATTGATGTAGTCATGGCTTGCGATGCCTATTCGTTTCAGACGCAGGTGGAGCGAGTCTTCCCGATGACGCAGCAAAAAAATGCCGATGTGGGACCGTGAAGCGGCTTGGATAGAGGGAATATTCTGGATATCATTCCAGAATTCGGTACTTTCGTCCCGAATGAATTGCGACACGCGGTACAGGTGTTCTGTGTCTATGAGCGCAGCAGCCGCGGATGCACGGGACCGCTCCGGAATCATCTGGCGTTGGTTTACTTCTGCCATTTTTTGAATTACGCCCGGATGCCCGATCGCCATACCGACATGAATCTCGGGTAAGCCAAACGTCTTTGAAAATGTTTTTGTTACCAGCACATTGGACCGGCAGCTGAGGAGCCGCACCGCCGACGCCTGATTGCCCGGATCGACAATTTCCTGATAAGCTTCGTCGACAACGACGAGACCGGGTGTAAGCTCCGCGATATGGTCAAGAGCTTCAATGTCCATAGTGAGCCCCGTGGGATTGTTGGGACGGCAAATCCATACCATGCCCGGCTGCTTTTCCTCTATTGTGTCGAGTAGTCCCTGTAAGAATGTCCCGTCGTAGGCAAAACCGTTTTCCGGCAGGGTCGGCACGGTCAGGATTTCTGCGCCGTGCCGCGCAATGCTTTGGGCGAGTGCAAAGTAGGTGGGTATCGGTAGTACGCATAGTTGCCCGGGGGCCAAAAATATCTGTGGCAATGCCCGTATCAACTCGTCGCTTCCGTTTCCTAATGCGACCATGTCTGCATCGACGGAGAGCCATGAAGCGATCTCCCCGCATAATTCCCGTTCACTCATCCCCTGGCAGTATTCAAGATTCTGTGACAGAGTCGGGCTGTGGCCCAGCGGATTTCGAATTGTAGCAAAATCCAACGGTTGTCCGTGAACCGCTTCGTGCATGACGCCTCTTTCGATGATTGTTCGTTCGTATTCCATATTTTTTTCCAATAAAAAACCTCCGTTTCAGGAGGTTTGTTGTCGGCTTTGTGAATGATGTATTATTTTATTGCCATAACAACCAGCCCCCTGAGTTTGGAGGTGTACGTAGAAAACTTTTTGTTTATCAGATGATTACTGCACATGATCATATCATGATACCATGTGTTGTTAATTGTGGCAAGAATGGGCTACAATGAGAGTATGTTTGATATCTTCCAGACGCGGCAGATGCGACGGAGCCGCGGCATCCCCGGATCCCGGCTTCCTATGTTTGCGCGTTTGGCGACTCTGGCATTTTTTGCTATCACCGGATCGGTATTGTTTGTAGGTTTACTATTTGCCTGGTATGCCAAAGACCTACCGCGCCCCGATAAAGTAAAGCGAAGTGACGGACTCTCAACGGTAATTCTCGACCGAAACGGTGAAAGTCTGTATGACATATTTGAGGACGAAAATCGTATCCCCGTGAAATGGGAAGATATCCCTCAATATCTGAAAGATGGCACGGTGGCGGTAGAAGATAAAGATTTCTACAAGCATCAGGGACTGTCTTCTTCTGGCATTCTTCGGGCGCTCGTAAACATATTTGTATTCCGTAATTTTCAGGGAGGCTCCACTCTAACACAACAACTCGTGAAAACCGTTCTTTTGACACAGGAACGGACGCTACCCCGCAAAATTAAAGAGGCTATATTGGCTATCCAAATTGAGCGGAAATATAAAAAAGATGAAATTCTGCAGATGTATCTTAATGAAGCGCCGTACGGGGGCACCGCGGTAGGTGTGGAGTCTGCATCGCAATACTATTTTGGAAAACCTGTCAAGGAATTGGGACTTGCGGAAAGCGCAATATTAGCGGGTCTTCCTCAGTCTCCCAGCAGGTACTCGCCGTTTGGTGCTGATCCCAAAGCTTTTGTCTGGCGTACGCAGCAGGTCTTGCGGAGGATGAGGGAAGACGGATATATTTCTGCTGTGTCGGAGACTGAAGCACGGAAACAATTGAATGTCATGAAGTTTAGCGAAGATCATAGTAGTTTGCGTGCCCCTCATTTTGTGGCATATGTCAAAGAACAACTTGTGGAAAAATTTGGGTCCAAAATGGTGGAAGGAGGCGGGCTCCGTGTTACTACGTCTCTGGACTGGAAGTTGCAGCAGAAAGCACAGGAGATCGTGGCCGATGAAGTAAAAACTGCAAAAACTCTTAAAGTGTCTAATGGTGCGGCTGTGGTGATAGATCCCAAAGCCGGCGAAATTCTAGCCATGGTGGGATCCAAGGATTACTCAGCCACCGATGCCAGCGGCTTTAAATTTAACGTCGCGACGCAAGGACTGCGTCAGCCCGGAAGCGCGCTCAAACCCATTACGTACGCGGCTGCAATGAAAAAGGGATACACTGCCTCGATGCTTCTTATGGACGTAGACACAAAATACCCTTCTGGAGACACGGCGAAGCCGGAGTATAATCCAAAAAATTATGACGGTAAATTTCGTGGCCCCATGCATCTGCGGTATGCTCTTGCTAATTCCGTTAATACGATTGCAGTAAAAGTAAGTGCTCTTGTCGGGGTGCATGATATTCTTCGGACTGCTTTTGACATGGGCATAACGTCGCTCGCGCCGACGGATGAAAACAGCAGACGCATCGGCCTCTCTCTCACATTGGGCGGCGGTGAGGTGAGACTCTTGGATTTGACGAGTGCGTTTGGCGTGTTTGCCACCGGAGGGTTCCGTCAAAATCCGGTTTCAATTCTCAAAGTCGAAGATGCGAAGCGAAAAGTCTTATTTGAACAAAAATCGGTTTCTCCTCGGCGCGTGTTGGCAGATGACGTTTCCTATATTATTTCCAACATTCTTTCTGATAACGATGCCCGGAAGGAGGTATTCGGAACCAGGTCTTATCTTGTTATCCCTGGGCACACGGTTGCCGTGAAAACCGGAACCACAGATGATAAACGGGATAACTGGACTGTCGGATACACGCAATCTGTGGTGGTGGGAGTATGGGTTGGAAACAATGATAATTCGCCCATGCATCCCTCATTGGCGTCAGGAGTCACGGGAGCGGCCCCAATCTGGCGCAGGATTATCATGGAAGCCGTGAAGGGAAAGGCCGATGAGCCGTTTGTCCGGCCTGATTCTGTGGTTGAGATGGATATTGATGCATATGGCGGAGGTCTGCCGGTTGACGGGTATCCGAAGCGTAAGGAAGTATTTATTAAAGGAACGGAACCGACTGGTCCAGCAGGAATCTACCAAAATTTGAAAATTTCCAAAAAAGACAGCAATAAGCTGGCCAATAGTGTGGAGATTGCAAAGCTAGAATATGATACGAAGCAGTATGTGGTATTTCTTGAGAACGATCCAGTGTCCGGTGACGGAAAAAACCGTTGGCAGGAAGGGATCGATGCATGGATCGGCGGCCAGGGAGAGCCGAAATTTCATCCACCGAAAGATGTATATCAGGGCACGGACCAGATCGGTGTCACGATAAAAGAGCCATCCGATGGATCACAGGTAAATACGAATGACGTAAAGATTGTGGCAGAGGCAGGAAGTTTGAATGATATTACCAGAATGGAAGTGTTTGTCGATGATGTGCGCGTCGTGGATAAAGGAGATAAGAAAATTTCGGAAACGATTTCTGTAGCCAATGGTTCGTACCGGACAATTAAAGTGAAGGCGACGGATAGCAAGGGAAATGCTGCGGAAGCCTCTATCCATATCGGCGTTAATCAGGCGTATGCGACGCCGACTCCCGCTTTAACACCTACTCCAATGCCGTAATTGCATCAAGAATTTTTTCTGCAATCACTTGCTTTGATGCAAGCGGTATCTGGGTTACTCTATCGTCTCTTGTGACGATCGTCACCTCATTTGTGTCAGTGCCGAATCCCTGATTCGGCCGGTCGATGTGATTAGCAACCACCATGTCTGCCCGGCTTTCCCGTAATTTTTGTTTTGCTTTTGCAATAAGCTCATCATCTGTACAGTCTGGTTCTGCTTTGAATGCGACGAGCAATAGGTTTGGATTTATTTGTTTGAGTGAGTCTACAATTTTTTTGTTCGGTTTCAGTATGACTGTATGGGAAGATTTTGATGATAATTTCCCCGAAACTTTTTTGATCGTAAAATCAGAAACTGCTGCAGTGTGGATGAGGATATCAGCGGATGGCACTTCCTTTGCAAGAATTTTTTCAAGGTCGCCTGCGGTTTCAACGATACATTCGGGGATTGCATAGCGGGGCCTCACCGATGAAGATGACCTGACGAGAAGAACTTCTGCGCCGCGGACATGTGCCGCCTCGGCAATGGCCGCCCCCATTTTGCCGCTGGCGCGGTTGGTGAGTACCCGGACGTCATCGATGGACTCGATTGTTCCTCCCGATGTAACAACCAGCCGTTTATTTTTGAGACTCCTTGCTTGGCTGAGAAAACGAAGTATTTCTGACTCTATAACATTGGGAGCCGGCAGTCTCCCCTGTCCGACGTCTCCGCATGCAAGGAGACCTGAGTCAGGGTCAAATACATGATACCCAAAACTGCGAAGCGCTGCGATATTTTTCTGTGTTGCAGGATGCATCCACATACTGGTATTCATTGATGGAAAAATGAGAATTGGACACGTCGCCGCAAGCACGGTAGTGGTCAGGTAATCATCGGCTACGCCGTGAGCAAGTTTCGCCAGCACATTTGCCGTGGCAGGAGCAATGACCATAAGATGCGCTGCTTTGGCAAGGTTTATATGATCCACTGATTTTTTCTGAATAATTTCGCGGTAATCAAAGGTTGCATCAAATAGCGCAGTCCGCACTTTGTTTCCTGACACTTTTTCAAATTGTTCCGGTGGTACGATGCTACCCGCTGCCTGAGTCATGACGACGACGCAGTTTATTCCTTTTGCTTTTACTTTTGGGATAAGGTCGAGCATTTTGCATGCTGCAATCCCTCCGGTGATGCCAAAAACAATCGTTTGTTTCATGAGTGATTATATATTTTTGAGCGTTGCGTTAAATCTTTCAGCGGCCAGTTCAATGAGTATAGACCGAATCGGCTGTATATCGGTTTGCGTCAAGTTTTTGGTAGGGTCCTGATATGTGATATGAAAGGTTCTCGTGTTTTCATAGCTGTCGAGAAGTTCTACATCGCTTACGAGCGGATGGGCGGATTTAAGGGCGGTAAGAATTGGGCCAACGGATGTTTGCGGTGGTAGGACGAATGCCAGATCCTCGTAGCTTGCCGGATATTTCGGGATGGGGATATATATTTGTTGCGGGTGGGCATGGGCGACCATTTTTGCAATATTGAGATCAAGAATTGTGATCGGCACCGCAATTCCTAACGCATGTTGGAGATCGTCGCGAAGAAGTCCAATCGACCCGTATGTTCCGAGGGATAGTCGGGCATTTGGATTTTTCCACTCAAGCGGTTGTTTCGGATCCGGATTCGGGAACGGTATACCGAAGTGTGCATATAGTGATTCTGCAAGGCCCTTCGCTTCGAGAAAATGATTTCCGCTCCACGCGACGACGAGGATCGGCGTTTCTTTAGGAAGCGTTTCAGGTGACCACTCATAGATCATGGAGAGTTCAAAGAGTTTGTGCTTCTGCGTGGTATTGAGATTTTCTTTGATCACCTGAAAGACGCTAGGTTGAAGCGTAGGCCGCATGTACACCCACTCGTTGGACAAGGGATTGGCGATTTTATACGCTTTTGTTTTATCCAATCCGAAAATGTCCATGAGTTCTTCCGAGATCATGGAATAGGTATACGTTTCGGTGTATCCCCAATCGCGCAGGCGCACTTTAATTTCTTCTTCCCAGTTGAGCTGCGGATCAGGCATCGTTACCGGAGGCGCGCTGTCCGGAAGGGTCGGCGTGATGGCGTGATAGCCGTAGATACGTGCGAGTTCCTCGATGATGTCGACGTCAATCGTCACGTCGCGGCGGAAACTAGGAACGGTGACGGTGATATTATCTTTGATAACGTTTGTTTGGAAGCCGAGGGGTTTGAGAATATCAATAATCTCTTTGTCTGCAAGATGCTTGCCGATGTAGGCATCAGATTTCGAACGCGAGACGGAAACGGAGTATGGTTTGTAGGGTTTGGGATAGATATCGTAGAGTTTGCTTGCCACCTGGCCTCCGGCAAGTTCGGTCATGAGTTCTGTTCCTTTGGCAAACGCGGGGAGGACAAGTTCGGGGTCTGTCCCCTTTTCAAAGAGTCCACCGGCTTCCGTACGGTGAGAGAGATGCATCATCGTTTTGCGAATATGGGTGGGATCGTAAGTCTGGAGGAAGAGAATGACGGTTTTGGTTGTGCTTTTTATCGCTGAATTTTGGGCACCCATCACCCCACAAAGGTCAATGAGTCTCCCCTTTTCATCCTGGATGACGATGTCCTCGCCAGGCAGCGTGTGGGATTTGCCATCAAGTGTGATTAATCGTTCACCCTTTTTGGATGCGCGAAGAATCATGGTGGCATGATTTGCTTTGTCTGAAATTGCGTCAAAGTCAAACGCATGCGCTGGTTGGCCGTATGCGCGCATCAGATAATTTGTAATATCAATGATATTATTTATGCTTCGCATGCCCGTGGCTTCCAATTTTTTCTTCAGCCAATCCGGCGAAGGCTTGATCGTGACATTTTCAAAAACCATAGAGGTCCAACGCGGATTGAGGATGGGATCGGTTTTGATGGTGAGAGTTTTATTAATGATTTTAGCCCCCAAGGGTCTCACGCTTTGTGCGTACGGATCGTGCAGGAGTTTAGCGGGGATACCAAAGCGCGGGAGAATGGCCGCTGCCTCGCGTGCGACACCCACGACAGACATGGCATCCGGGCGATTCGTTGTGATCTCGATGTCATAGATGGGTTCGCCGCTTTCCTTGTGTATCCGTTCCACGGACGGACCGCAAAGCGATAAATACTCCTTAATTTGCTTGGGATTAGCTTTGGTAATCAAAAATTCTCGTAACCAGGAATCAGGTATTAAAATATTCATATATTAGAATTGCTCCAAAAATAGTACGTCATTTCCGTAAAGCAATCGGATGTCATCCAATTTTGTACCGGATTTCATCATGGCCACACGTTCGACTCCCCAACCGAATGCGAATCCGTTGTATATTTTGGTATCAATGCCGCCGGCATGTAAAACATTCGGATGCACCATGCCTGCACCGCCCAGTTCGAGCCATCCTTCTTTGCACAGTTTACATCCTTTGCCCAGGCAGACACCGCAGTTGATGTCTACTTCAAACGACGGTTCGGTAAATTGAAAATGAAATGGCCGGAGCCGGCTTTTGCGTTCTGGGCCGTAATAATTTTTGAAAAAGAAATCCATGACTCCTTTGAGATCACCGATAGAAACATTTTTATCAACATAGAGTCCTTCAAATTGGTGAAACATGGGTACGTGGGATACATCGGACTGGCGCCGGTAACACTTGGCGATATTTATCATACGGATAGGAAGTTTGCCTTTTTCCATTTCCCGCACCTGCCCGTTACTCGTATGAGGAGTAAGCACTATTTGTGAAAACCTTTGCCTTTTATCTTTTGTCTTCTTACTTTCTATAAAAAAGGTTTCCCATTCATCCCGCGCCGGGTGGTGCGGCGGCATATTAAGCGATTCAAAGGCATAGTAATCCCAGTCGACCTCCGGGTGCCGGACGCGCGTGAATCCGATCCGTTCAAAGATGCGGGTAATCTCGCTGATAGCCTGAGATACAATATGCAGGTGGCCTTCAGGAGGCCGCGTGCCGGGAGCCGTGGCGTCAAACCATTCATTATTTACCGACTGCTTATAGCTATCGGCAGGTTGCAGATTCTGCAGTTCCTTTTCAATAGACTGTTTCACGTCATTAACGACTGCACCTACCTGCCCGCGGTCTGCCACAGGTATTAGTCGGATTTGGCGCGTAAGTTTCGCAAGCTCACTTTTGTTACCCAATAGCTCCATGCGCAGCTGGTCCATTGGCTTTTCTTTGGCTCGAAGACTATGTAGTGCGTCCTGCTGGACTTCAAGCAGAAGCCCGATAAAGTTCGGCGTGGTTATGGCTGCTTCATCGGCGACGTGTTCCTGTTGGACTGTATCCTGGAGCGCATAATAGACCCGGACGGATTCTTCTGTATTTTCCAAACGCAGGATGGTGATCGTGCCTACTTCTGCGGTTCGGGAAACCTGTGTCCCGCCGTCCGGTATGGGCGCATAGCCCTGGATTTCTACAATACGCAGGGGTTTATTTGCTGGAAGATGCTCAGGAGTCCATGCGGCGCGCTGCTTCAGTTCCTCGAGCGTGACAAATTCAGTTTTTATGGGAACATTACTTTGTACGATTATATTTGTTTTCGTCTCTATAGGATATTTTTTGTCGAGTGGGATGGTTCCTTGGTATTCGATATACGGATTATTGCCGTGTTCTCCTTTTTTGGGGATAATTCCCTGGCAGGTCGCCATAACCGCTTCGTGGACTATGTGTCCTGCGCTATGGACACGCATGTTGTGGTATCGTGTATGCCAGTCTATAGTACATTCGACTGATTCCCCCTCTCCTATAGCGCCTTCTAATGAACATTCATGGATGGCTTCACCGGACTGCATTTTAACGTGTTTAACTAGCGCTTTTCCGTTAGTTCCCTTGATCGTTCCTTTGTCAGACGGTTGACCACCTCCCTGAGGGTAGAAGATCGTCTGATCGAGGATGATTTCCCACCCGCCCCCTTTTTTGGTACACGAGATCACCCGAGCCGTAAGCTCCTGCTTATAACTGTCAGTCATGTAAATAAGAGTGGTCATAATAATAAACTCATTGTACGGCCGGTACTAAAATGTAGCAATACATGATCACCATATTGATTTAGGCGATATTTGTAGTGAGTTATAATTATAAACTGTTGCTCGGGTTGCCGCATCAATTCCTCCAGAATTTCAGGGCAGCATATTTTAGATAATTCTGCCAAAAATAAACCCCGCTTGCGCGGGGCTCCTGGGTTTATTCTTTTATAATTCTTTATGCACCCAAAGATTCCCCGCTTGGCGAGGTAAAAAAGTAAAAACTAAAATATCTTTGGGTTGTCATATTAATTCACTGCTTTTACATTATCGATAATCCGTCCGAATACTTCCGGTTGTTCAGTGACGAGATACGAGAGTGTTTTTCGGTCTATTTCGATATTGGCCTTTTTGAGGTGATTCATAAACAGACTGTAGGATAGGCCGCGTTGTTTCACTGCTTCTCCGATGCGGGTGATCCAGAGTCTGCGAAAATCGCGCTTCTTGTTCTTGCGTCCCGCGAATGCATACTCACCGCTGTGTAGGAATGCCTGCTTTGCAGTTCTCACGAGTCTCCGTTTGGTCATCCGGTAGCCTTTTGTAGCCTGAAATAATTTTTTGTGCTTGGCGTGTGTGCTGATGCCCCGTTTGATTCTCATAGTGCGTTATGATACCAGATATCGCTTGACAATGCGAATATACTTGGCGTTGGTGACTTCTCTTGGTTTATCCTGGCGGCGCTGTCTGGTTTTATTCTTTTTGCTGCGCAAATGCCTGGCCCCCTGAACGCGGTGAAAAATTTTACCGGTTTTGGTCATTTTGAAGCGCTTAGTTACAATTTTTTTAGTTTTGACTTTTGGCATACTATTCTCCTTTTTTATCCGGAACGACCATGGCGACTAAGACTCTTCCCTCCATGTGTGGATCCCTCACCTGCTTCACTGATTCCAGCTGGTTGATGAATCGTTTCACCACATCGTATCCAAATTCCTTGCGTGTAATCTCCCGGCCTTTAAAAAATACGCTTATTTTTACCTGATTGCCGTCTGCCAGAAATTCCTTGGCTCTGGCTAGTCTTGTGTCAAAATCATGTTGGCCGATAAAAGGCCGTAATCTGATTTCCTTGACTCCGACGTTTTTTTGGCTCTTTTTGCTTTCCCGTTCTTTTTTTGCTTCCTGGTACTTAAATTTTTTAAAGTCAATGAGTTTGGCCACCGGTGGCTTGGCATTGGGCGCTATTTCTACCACGTCTATTTCTAGTTCCTTAGCCTTTTGCAATGCTTCGAGCTTGGAAACGATACCGATTTGTTTGCCCTCTTCATCCAGTAGCCGCACCGTAGGGCTGGCGATCTGATAGTTGAGGCGGTAGAATTTATGTGTTGGTCTCAAGCTCGTTTTGTAACCGGTTTATGAACTCATCAAGCGTCATGCTCTTGAGATCTTCACCCTTGCGTGTACGCACAGAAACAGCTTCATGCGACACTTCTTTGTCCCCTATTATACCCATATACGGCACTTTTTGTAAAGTAGCCTCGCGGATTTTTCCCTGCATAGACTCGTTTTTGTCATTGATTTCTACCCGGAATCCTGCCTCGCGGAGCTTTTGCACCATCTTTTGCGCGGCATCGTTGTGTCGATCGGCTATCGGGATAAGGGCAACCTGTACCGGGGCAAGCCATAGAGGAAAGGCGCCCGCGTAGTGCTCGATGAGGATGCCAAAGAAGCGCTCCATGGATCCTAAGACCACTCGATGGATCATGACGCAATGTTCTTCCTTGCCCTCTTTATTGGTGTAGTTTACGTCGAAACCTCGTCCAAGGCGTTTGAGGTATTTTGCGAGATTTTCTTTTGTTTTAAATTTTTGTTTAAATGTTTTGAGTGCCCAGAATTCTTCTATATCTTCGTCCGTCGTTTCCGCCTGATCTGGTTGATTAAAGTCAAATTGTACCGTGCCGAGTTGCCACTCACGACCCAAAGAGTCTTTCACTTTCATATCAATTTTTGGACCGTAAAAAACACCCTCGCCCTCATCGATTTTATAATCAAATCCTTCATCGGCTGCTGCTTTTTTTAGTGAATCTTCTGCGAAATTCCACATATTAAGGCTCCCCAGGTATTTTTTGGGGCGAGTAGCGATGTACGCCTGGTAGTCCGAAAAACCAAACAATCGATAAAAATCTTTCATTATGCGAAGCACGCCTTTGACCTCATCAATTACTTGCTCCGGCGTGCAAAAAATATGAGAGTCATCCTGGGTAAATCCGCGCACGCGAGTCATGCCATGAAGTACGCCTGCGCGTTCATAGCGGTATACGGTGCCTAATTCTCCAATGCGCAGGGGTAGTTCCCTGTAGCTCCTTGGTCGGGATTTATAAATTTGTATGTGGTTGGGACAGTTCATGGGTTTGAGTATTTCATCAGTGGAATAGTCCGGTGCGCTTTCTCCTTCAATGTATTCGTGAAGCATGACGGGAAACATGCTGTTGACGTATTTAGAAAGATGGCGGCTTTTAACGAACATATCAACACTGGCAATATGAGGAGTAAAAACCAATTGATATCCGCGTTTATAGTGTTCGTTTTTCCAAAATTGCTCAACAATATTTCGAACAATTGCGAGTTTTGGATGCCAAAGGATAAGCCCTTGTCCCGTAAGTGGACTAATGGAAAAGAGATCCATTTCTTGCCCTAGTTTTCGATGATCTCGTTTCTTGGACTCTTCCAGTTGAGTAAGATACGCGTCCAGTTCTTCCTTCGTCGGGAAACAGGTTCCATAGATGCGTGTGAGCATCTTATTTTTCTCACTCCCCCGCCAGTAGGCACCGGCGATTTTGAGAAGCTTAAAATGCTGGAGCTCTTTTGACGGATTTTCTACATGCCCCATTTTGCATAAATCCAAGAAATCGCCAGGGTCATTCGTTGAGAGTTTTTTACCTTCTTTAGCAAATCCAATTGCCATTTCTACTTTATATTTATTATCTTTAAATAGTTTCTTGGCTTGCGCAAGAGAGACTTCGTTGAACGTGAACTTTTGCCATGCGGGCAGAATTCCCCTCATCTTTGCTTCAATTTTGGGGAAGTCGTCTTCTGAAATTTTCCATTTTTCGATATCAAAATCTTGATAAAATCCGTTTTCGATCGCGGGACCAATGGCGTTTAGGGCTCCCGGGTAAAGAGATTTAACTGCATGGGCCAGCAAATGCGCGCAGCTATGGCGCATATTATTTAGATAGTCGTCGTTGTTTTTCATAAAAAAAAGTCACCCGTTCTTGTTGGAACCTCCGACTCGGAGGTGGTTCCATCCAACTTTGGTGACTTAATTATCTTCTTTTCGCCGAAGTGGCGCTTCTCTTTGAGGTTGGTTGGGTCTCATGCAGACGAGAAGTATTTTCTTTTTATCATAGTTAAACCATCCCTGTCAAGGATTTAGAAGGATCGCATCCTTCCATTTGTTGATAAATTTTTAGAAGTATGCGATCCTTCTATTAATGCCAATTCATCGCCCAGAATATTTTGAACATGGAGTCTACCATATTTATAACCGAGGAGTGGCGAAAATGCCCACCTTTTTGTGTACCGATGATTATCGTGACTTCCAAGATATACTCCGCTATCTCCTTATAGGATTTTTAACACAGAAGGATGCGATCCTTCCATTGCCAATTAATAATTCAAACCTTCCCGTTACATACAAAGCAGATCCGCTCAGCAATGGACTGTTCCGGCCGCTTCTCGATCTTATCGCCTATTGTCTTATGCCAAATCATTTTCACTTGTTGATTCAGATAAAAGTACCGATTGCCGAAATTAAGCAGGACGGCAGAAGGATCGCATCCTTCTGGTCCGTTTCTGAGTTTATGCGCAGGCTATGTATCACGTACAGTCACAAGTTCAACCGACGCTCTAAGCGCGAAGGCGTAGTTTTTCAGGGGAGATTTAAAATTAAACACATCCCCAAAGATTCAGATGTATTACAGGTGAGCCGATACATCCATATGAATCCGGTTATTGCCGGTTTAGTGACAAAACCCGAACAGTGGTTGTTTAGTGACTACCATGCATATATTTTACCACAGGATTTACCTTCTCATAGCGTTACGAACACAGACCTGCTGCTTTCCTTTTTTAATAGAAGTTCTCAACGGTACAAGGAATTTGTCGATGGGGTTATATCTGAACAAGAAGGGAAAATAGTTGGTAAATACATCGTCGATCAAGATCAGGAACAGGCATGAGCTACATGGAAGGATGCGATCCTTCCAGAGAGAAATCGGGTTATCGCTTGAATACGTAGATGTGGCGGGATTCATCTTGACGAAGAATTTTCCAGTTGGGAAAAATAAAGCTATTGGAGACGATGATGCTGCCGGGCTTGAGTTCCTTTTTCAGTTTTTCCGCAAGTCGTTCCATGCGCCATGGGAGTAGATAAACAAACACGATATCCGCGTCTGAAAGATCTGCGTTCCAGAAGTTTTGCCAGCGTGTCGTAATTTGATTGCGATATGGAAAAAATATTGTACGGAGTTTCGAAAAGAGTACGAGAAACGGATTGATTTCTAAGCCTACCGACGTGGCGCCTTTTTGCGCTGCCAACAGTAATAGCCGCCCGTCGCCCGATCCCAAATCGTATATATTCATACCTTTTTTGATGCGAGCAAGATCAATCATGATCCGCGCAGTCGCATTGACTGATGGCACAAACGGTGCGCCGGTGACAAAGGCGATGGTGAGAAAAAAGACAAACAGGGCGAATGTCAGATGGATGAGAAGAAAAACGAGAGACAGCATGAAGCTATTGTACTACGACCCGGGGCGGAATTTCCGCCTGAGGACAAAAAATATCAGAGTGCCGAAGCCGCCGAATAGAAATCCAATGAAGATATACCACCATGGGAAATGCCAGGGACCGGTTTGTTCTCCAAGTATTTCCTCCGGAACCGGTGACGCGGTGGCTGATCCGCTTGCCTCAGGTTGAGTTTGAGCGCCCAGGACGCCGGGGGCAAATCCCGGGGCTACACCGCTTGTCGCCCCGCCGCCTGGGGTCGCGCTTACCTCACCGGAAAATGGTCCGGGTTTGCACCCGTTGCCTGCCCGTACGACGAAATAATATGTGGTGCCTCCGGAAAGATTACTGACGGTATAGCTTGTTGTGCCGCTCCCTCCGACATTGGGATTGCCATAACTGTAATTGCCGGAACTTGTGCCGTACGCGACGAGATAGTAGGTTACGGGATTTGTGGCTTGGGTCCAGGTGAGTGTGACGGAATTGGTGCTGCTGACGACTGACGTTATGCTTGGCGCGCTTCCCGGGGCAGTATCGTTGCAGACCGGAGCTGACACGCCTGAACCGAGCACCGTGCCGCCGCCTCCGTCTCCCCCGCCGCCACTCGAAGTCGGGGTTGGGGTGGGTGTAGGTGTGACATCAGCGGTCACAAAACCCAACAGGAGATCAAATGCGGTTTCTAAACTTTGAAAACTGTTACTTGCTGATTGATTAAGTGCCACGGTATATGCGAAATCATCGATAGC
>JACREN010000055.1 GCA_016218255.1 Candidatus Gottesmanbacteria bacterium
ACATTATCAGTGTAGTGCTCTAACCAACTGAGCTACATGCCCGCAATCAAGAAAACAAGAAAGCAAGAAAGCAAGAAAGCAAATTGTTTTTTTGTATTTTCATTATAGCAAAAAAGATTGGTGTTGGCAATAAGCCTTCCCCAATCTTTTTGCTTTTTAAACGAAGGAACTATCCTTAACAACCGAAAGGTGGCAGGAAATTATGTATTGTAACCATAAACATCAATTTGTTTCGGCTGAAATCAGCCAAAACTCGACCTAATGGATTTGTCGCGGCAGACATAATGTCGGCCTAAACAAATCAATATCTCCTTGAAAGGAGGTGATTCACGCACAGCTTCCGCTACGCGTGCCTTGTTACGACTTCACCCTTATCATCGATCCTACCTTCTGTCGCGATACCGCGACATTCGGGTATTACCGACTCTCTTGGTGTGACGGGCGGTGTGTACAAAACCCGAGAACGTATTCACCGCGCCGTGGCTGATACGCGGTTACTAGCGATTCCAACTTCATGAGGTCGAATTGCAGACCTCAATCCGAACTGGGGCCGGCTTTGATGGGATTAGCTCCACCTTGCGGTTTGGCGACCCATTGTACCGGCCATTGTAGCATGTGTGTAGCCCAGGGCGTAAGGGCCATGCTGATTTGACGTCATCCCCACCTTCCTCCGGCTTAAAGCCGGCAGTCTTGCATGAAATGTGCAACATGCAACAGGGGTTGCGCTCGTTTCCGGACTTAACCGTACATCTCACGACACGAGCTGACGGCAACCATGCAGCACCTGTCATCCGGCTCCTTGCGGCACTTTCCCGTTTCCGGGAAATTCCGGAGATGTCAAACCCTGGTAAGGTTCCTCGTGTACCGTCGAATTAAACCACATACTCCACCGCTTGTGCGGGTTCCCGTCAAGTCCTTTGAGTTTTAACCTTGCGGCCGTACTCCCCAGGCGGGATGCTTAACGTGTTAACTTAGGTGGACAACACTGGGAGGGTCGAAACTCCCAATGCTTAGCATCCATCGTTTAGGGTGTGGACTACGCGGGTATCTAATCCGCTTCGCTACCCACACTTTCGTGCAACAGCGTCAGGACCGTTCTAGCAAGCTGCCTTCGCCGTCGGTGTTCTGGCCGATATTAACGCATTTTACTACTACACCGGCCATTCCGCTTGCCTCTCCCGGCCTCTAGTTTGCCAGTATCAAATGCAGCCCCGCGGTTAAGCCGCGGAATTTGACATTTGACTTAACAAACCGCCTGCGCACGCTTTACGCCCAGTAAATCCGGATAACGCTCGAGGTCTCTGTATTACCGCTGCTGCTGGCACAGAGTTAGCAACCTCTTATTCATCAGGTACCGTCATTGGTTCGTCCCTGATAAAAGAACTTTACACCCCGAAGGGCTTCATCGTTCACGCGGCGTCGCTCCCTCAGACTTTCGTCCATTGGGGAATATTCTTGACTGCAGCCTCCCGTAGGAGTCAGGGCAGTGTCTCAGTCCCTGTGAGGCGGGTCATGCTCTCACACCCGCTACTCGTCATAGCCTTGGTAAGCCGTTACCTTACCAACTAGCTGATGAGCCATAGGCCTCTCCCGAAGCGATAAATCTTTACTGATTCGTCTTATGACGAACCAACATATAGGGTATTAGCCAATCTTTCAATTGGTTATTCCCTTCTTCGGGGTAAGTTACCAATGTGTTACTCACCCGTCTGCCACTAATGCAGCTTCCGAAGAAGCCGCATTCGTTCGACTTGCATGCCTTAGACACGCCGCCAGCGTTCATCCTGAGCCAGGATCAAACTCTCCAAAATCATTTTTATTGCCAAAGGAAATTAATTAAACCTTATGATGCGGTATTGAATACCGCAGACATCGCGGCTTTTGAGGCAAGCCGCCAGCCTTTGGAATTGATATTGTAGTTTATTTTTTATTTCCTACCACTTTTCAGTTGTTAAAAAAAATTACCATTTAAAAAACAGAGAATTCTAATTTTGTATACAGGATTGCAGTTTCCGTATCCGGACCTACAACCAAAATTAGATTTCACTGTTTTTAAATGATTATTTTAATTGTCTGATAGCTTCTATCATATTATATCATTTTAAAAAACTTGTCAAGTAGGTTAATTTTAGCCAAAAAACAACGATTTTTCAAAATAAATTTAGCGGTTATTAACAGGTTATGCAGGGAGGGGGATGTAATTGTAAGTCCATTTTTCTTGACACATCCTCCCAATCTGATATACTGACAATAGAGCAAGCAATAATATCTTTTAAGGTGTTCAGATGTTTCCTTCGCGGATCGGATAAAAATATTTATGAAAACAAAAACCAAGAAAAAAATAAACCATAAAATTTATAACTATACCGCTATTTTTGAACCGGCGGAAGAAGGCGGTTTTACCGCGTTAATTCCCGCTCTTCCCGGATGTGTTTCCGAAGGCGATACTTTTGAAGAGGCATTGAAAAACATCAAAGAAGCGACCGCATTATATTTAGAAGTGGCACAGGAAGAAAAAATGGATATCATTCGGGACAAACAGAGTGTTATCGTTGCGCCTATCCGTATAGCCGTTTAGTTGATTATGTTAAGAGATGGTTGCAAAACTATGTCTGCTGCAATTTTAGCTTTTTGGCTACGGCTTCGTCAGACATCGCAAAATGTCTTTCACCGTAGTTCTACTACGGCTTCAAGCCATTTTGTTTGTCTTCCTCGCCTAAAAAT
>JACREN010000007.1 GCA_016218255.1 Candidatus Gottesmanbacteria bacterium
CATGCAGGTATTACAACTTCAAATATCTGCCAAGCGCAATCAGACTTCCGAGGCTGCCTAACAGTAAACCAGACAATAACATGCCCGCCAAAAATCCTCCAGAGGACAACAGAAACGGCATTGATATCGCATTGACTAGTACCTCCTGAATAATCGGTATGACTCCCAGAAATGCGAGTAACGCCGGCCGAAGCCAAACAATAAGTGCCGTTATAATGAGCCAAGATCCGAAAGAGCCGATAAGACCATACAGTCCGCCCTCCAATATGAACGGCATACGGATGTACCACGGAGACGCGCCAATAAGTCGCAAAATATCAATCTCATCCCGTCGAAGAGCAATTTTCATACTGATGACGGTCATAATAATGAGGATAGAATTAAACGTCAAAAGACCGGTAAGGATCCCACCCACCCACCGAATTGCGTTGGTCCAGATAATCAGCGTATCCACAACATCTTTTTGATACACCACTTCTTCCACTCCTTGTGCATCTTTGATGAGTGGCTCCAAGTCTGCCAGAAATTTCGGATCAGTGGCGGAAATCTCAAGTGACGCCGGTAAAATATCCGCCGTTACCATTTCAAGAAGCAGCGGATCATTTTTATTCTGTTCACGGTATACAAGCAGAGCGTCATCTTTTGATACAAATTTTATCGACGACGTTTTTCCGGTTGCTTCAATTTTTTTTGTAAGGGCATCCGCATCTTCCTTTGTTGCTTTATCAGCAAAAAATACCGTAATCTGCGGCTTCCCTTCAAAATATTGAAGTATAAACGCAGACGCAACCACACTTAAGAAAAAGATGCCCGTCAAAAGAAACGTCACAAACAGTGTCAGAATCGCTGCAGCAGCCTGATATGGCGATCTACGAATGTGTTGGGCAGTAGTAGTAAATGCGCTCATGTTTTTTTACTATGCTTGGCAACTCGATACCGGCCGCTGACCTCATCACTTTCGACTTTCCCATGAAGCAAACTTATAGTTCTTTTTTTCATATCATTTACCATCGATGCGTTATGTGTGGCCATAACGACTGTGGTTCCCATCTTATTAATTTCCGAGAGAATAGTAAAAATTTCCCAAGCAGTTTCCGGATCCAAATTTCCTGTTGGTTCGTCTGCCAAAACAATACTTGGGCCCGCTACGATTGCTCGCGCAATACCAGTACGCTGCATTTCTCCGGCAGATAATTCTCTAGGAAAATACCGGTGCTTACCAGATAAACCGACCAACTCCAAGACATCTGCCACCCGAGTAACTATATCTTCATTTTTCTTGCCTGCTATTTCCAGCCCTAAGGAAACATTTTCAAAAACCGTACGATCCGTAAGAAGCTTGAAATCCTGAAACACAGTGCCAATCTTCCTCCTGAGCAAATGAACTTTTGAAGACGGCATTGTATGAACATTCCAGTCATCGACATGAACATCGCCCTTCGTTGGAAGAATATCGCGGATAAGCAATCGAAGAAAAGTAGTTTTCCCAGCCCCCGAAGGACCAATAAGAAAGACAAACTCACCATCCGGAATTTGGACAGTTATATCGGACAGGGCATCATTTTGCCCACTAAAACGCTTGGAAACATGGTCAAATCGAATCATTGCTGGATCTCAATCTTCCCCACATCCATAAGCCATGAGGCTTTCTCAGCTGCGAACGTCTGGCCCCAAACCTTTACTTTTTTTCCAATGTACTGATCCAGATCAACAACCGATGATATAAGGAATGCCGTCTGAGATTCACCGCCTTCGCGCACCAATTTATGCGTTCCCTCACCATTCATACTCCCCTTTTCGACCGTACCGGTGGCGGAATCTTTAAATGTTTTTTCGTCTGCAACCCCGGCAACTGTTCCCGTATTGATCATCTCCTGATTAGCATTACCTACAAGTTTCCCTCCGCCCCGGGAAAGAAGATATCCCGTACCGACCCCCAAAAGCACAAGAAGCCCATACACGCCCAGGACAACCAATCGGGCTACGGGAGTTTTGTCAGCGTGCACCGATGGCGTCTTCCCAAGCAAGTCGTTATTGGCTTGATTGATATCGATAGTCTCGTCTATCTTCATACTCTTTTCCATATATTTCCCCTCTCTGCCCTATTATCACCATTTACGATAATTTTTTCAAGTACGCGATGATAAAATCCTCTATATCACCATCAAGGACTCTGTCGGTGTTCCCTGTCTCATACTGGGTTCGCACGTCTTTCACCATGTGATAAGGATGGAGAACATATGAACGAATCTGATTTCCCCATCCAGGCGTTTTGTAGGTGCCGCGCATAATCTTCTGCTCTTCCAGACGCTTCCGCTCTTCAAATTCCCACAGCTTTGCCCTCAATACTTTTAACGCATACTCTCTATTTTGCCCCTGATATCGCTGTGCCTGACTTGCAACGATAATGCCCGTCGGCTTATGTTTCAGACGAACAGCCGTAGAAACCTTATTAACATTTTGTCCTCCTTTGCCACCGCTTCGGTAAAAATCCCACTCCAGGTCATCTTCTTTTATCGGAATCTCCTCCGATTCTTCGACAACTGGAAGTACTTCCACCATTGCAAACGACGTTTGTCGTAGATTATCTGCGTTAAATGGTGACTGCCGAACCAAACGATGAACTCCTGCTTCTGCCTTCAAGAAGCCGTAGGCGTACCGGCCGCATACCTGAATCGTGACACTTTTGATGCCCGCTTCGTCTCCCGGTGTATAATCAATTTCTTCTTTCTCCCAGTCCTTTCGCTCTATGTATCTGCTGTACATTCTGTACAACATAGCAGACCAATCCATGGCTTCCGTTCCACCCTGTCCTGCATGGATAGCAAAAATAGCATCACTTTCATCGTATTGACCACCCAAATATAATGCAAATTCAAAACGATCCAATTCTTTTGCTAACGCTTCTTCCTTCCCTTCCGCACCCAATAGCTCCAACATCTCTCCATCTCCCAATTCCTTCATAAGACCTGAAAGCTGTTTCATTTTAGCTGTTGCCCTCTGAGTATCCTTCCAGAAATCCGGATGAGAACTCTCAGCTTCTAATTCCCTTATCTGACGACGTTTCCCATCAAGATCAAGTTTGGAAAGAACTTGCGCTAATCTAGTATTCAGCTCGTCCTGCATATATTCTCTACCCCACAACCAACATAGTAAGTATACGCATCAAAAGAACTCCGATAATAATACACACAGTCTCTGCAATCGACGTCACCGGACCATGTTTTTTGTGCAATTCCGGTATTAGATCACTCGATGCTATATACAAAAAATTCCCTGCAGCAAACCCCACAAGGTACGGCGCAAGATGCACGACTGGTGCGGAAAAAACAAACACCACCAATGTGCCGGCTATAGCAGTAAGTGCGGACAAAAAATTAAACCATAGCGCTTTCGAATTACTCAATCCACCATAGATAAGTATGAAGAAATCACCCAATTCGTGCGGTATCTCATGCGCAATTACGGCAAGCGTCGTAGTAATGCCCAACGGAACACTGGTTAAAAATGCCACAGCTATAATCGTACCATCTAAAAAATTATGGACGCTGTCTCCAACAAGACTCAAATATGCCACTGGTTTTTCAGTCTGATATTCGCCAACTTCGTGATGCCAATGAATAAATTTTTCCAAAGCAAAAAAAGAAATAATCCCAGTAATAACCGAAATATATGCCGCATCACCGATTTTCGCATAGGATTCAGGAATGAGATCAAAAAACACCGCACCCAAAAGAATACCGGATGACAATGAGAGTGTATAAGTAATAAGCGCCTTAAATGTGTGGCGTTTCAAAACCAAAAACACCGCTCCCAATAGAGATAAAAGACTCACAGTCAGCACAGATAAAAAAGCATACAAAAATATCATAGAATTACGAGTATACCAGATTATGGCCTACACACGGCATCCTGAATCTGTTTTTTTTGTTCCGTCGGCATCTGGTCTATCTGCCGGACCAACTGCTCAAAAACCTGCCTGGTAACGATTTCTTGAGATCCCTTTTCAATCGTTGTAATAATATTTGTCACGACGGCGGAAGCCGCGGATGAAACATTTACTGGCTTCACTGATAGGTCATCGGCAACTCCCAATATTTCTGCAACATTTTTTCCTGCAGACGTCTGTACCACTACGTCCCGGACTTCCTGAAGAGGCTTGGGCCGAGAATTCACTGTAATTTTCGGCCACAATAAACTACCTGCGATTATGGTAATACCAGCAGCCAAAAAAGCAAAAATAAAGTGTACAGCTCCCATATTTCCTTCTTTTAGTATACTATACAAAGCACCATGATCATCATTGGCATTGATCCGGGAGTTGCAAGAGTGGGTTGGGGTATTATCGAGGAATCAAAAGGCACCCAAAAATCCCTAGCCTATTCCTGTATAACGACCGATAAATCCGATCCGCTGCCTGACCGCTTGCTGCAGATTCATGCAAAGCTTCAACAGCTGCTCATTAGGTACCGTCCTGATTGCGTAGCGGTTGAAGATCTTTTTTTTGCGACAAATGCAAAAACAGCAATAGCAGTGGGTCAGGCAAGAGGCGTCATTTTACTTGCTTGTGTGCAGGCAAAAGTTCCCGTAGTATCATATACGCCGCTGGGAGTAAAATTAGCTATTACTGGAAGCGGGAAAGCGGAAAAACAACAAATGCAGCGCATGGTCACCCGTATTTTGCATTTGACAAAAATCCCGACCCCAGACGACACAGCAGATGCTTTGGCGATAGCACTGACACACGCATATTCGTATAAAATGAAAGGGAAACAATGATAGGCATGCTCACCGGAACCATAGTTCAGACAGCGCACAACCCCGTAATCGTTGACATTCATGGGGTAGGATATGCCGTTCATGTACCACATCAAACAGCCGCGCAACTGCACCCAGGGACAGAGAACACATTCTTTATCCATACCCACGTCTCAGACGATACTCTGGATTTATATGGATTTCTCACACAGGACGAATTAAATCTATTCAAGCTACTCTTAACTGTTTCCGGCATCGGCCCACGCACGGCCACACTGATCATGGACCGAAGCGCATCTGCTATACAAACAGCGATTATGACATCGGATGTAAATTTTTTTACCACAATTCCGCGTTTGGGACGAAAAAATGCACAAAAAATAATTATTGACCTAAAAAGCAAACTCGGCAGCATCAAGGACCTAGACCTTACTGACGATTCTGAAGGGGAAACAAAACAACTGCTTGATGCACTCCTGTCCATGGGGTTTGCGCGGAGCGAAATTATTAGCGTCATCAAGAAACTCGACAAAACAGATATAACAATGGAGCAAAAGATCCGTCATTCTCTCAAAAACCTGGGAAAATCCAGATAATCATATGGCAAAACAAGCAGTAAAGGAACCCAAGGATCCGATACAGGAGGCACTCACACCCGAAGAGGAAAAACTATTTACTTCACTCCGTGCCCAAAGCTGGAAAGAGTTTCAGGGACAGGAATCCGTGAAAGAAACGCTCCGAATAGCGATCGCAGCTGCCAAAAAACGCAAGGAGTCACTGGAACATATACTTCTTTATGGTCCGCCCGGACTTGGAAAAACCACACTTGCCCATATCATCGGCAAAGAAATGAATGCGAATGTCCGCGTCACATCAGGGCCAGCTCTCGAACGTGCAGGCGATGTGGCGTCAATCCTCACAAATCTAGAACCCGGAGATATCTTATTTATCGATGAAATCCATAGACTGAATAAGGTTGTGGAAGAGACATTGTATCCTGCTATGGAAGATTACGCGCTGGATATCGTCATCGGCAAAGGCCCATCTGCACGGACACTGCGTCTGGATCTTCCGCAATTCACTATAGTCGGTGCGACCACCAGAATAGGGCTCCTGTCTTCTCCAATACGCGACCGCTTCGGTGTTGTATCCCGCCTTTCATTTTACACGCCTGCAGATTTGCAGCATATTCTCGAAAAAGCTGCGCAAAAACTAGTAATCACGATCCATGAAGGGCCAAAGAAAGAACTTGCCAAACGAAGCCGCGGCACACCCCGCATTGCACTCCGTCTTCTCAAGCGTGTACGGGATGTAGCACAGGTAGAGGGCGATGGAAGCATCACGGATGATATATTGAACCGTTCGCTCAGCATGCTTGAAGTCGACGATATGGGACTGGATGCTTCAGACCGTAGATTCTTGACAACAATTATCGATAAATTTAATGGTGGACCAGTAGGCATAGAAACTGTCGCTGCAGCATTATCAGAAGATATCGGCACAGTCGAAGACGTACTCGAGCCATACATTATGCAAATCGGATTTCTTAAACGCACACCCCGCGGACGCATTGCCACAGCGCAAGCATTTAAACACCTTGGAAAACCCATACCGAAAAAATTACAGGAAGAATTATTTACTTAAGAGCATCTGCTACGGCAGATTCCATATCTTTCCAACTATACGCACCAGCAAAATTTGTCGCATTTATGAAAAATCCTGGAGTCCCCCGGACACCCACTCCAGTCGCAAGCTTGGAGTCTTCGGCGGTGCGTCCATCAAACTTTCCACTGTCCAAGCACTTCTTCATTTGCTCCTGTGAAAATACTGATTTCAAAAAATCTGCAAGTTCACCTGACTTCGTTTTATCGTTCTTAACGACATTATTTATGATGGCATATCCTGAGCTCGACATAAGAAGATCATGTACTTCCCAAAATTTTCCTTTTTCATTTGCACAATAAAGGGCTTTTGTTCCCATCTCGCCATTCCCGTGGCCATTTGTATACACGTACGCAAACGCAGCTTTACCGCTTTCAACTAATTTTTTCATCTCCGGAACTGGGGCCACATAGGTGCCCCCATCAGCTACCAGGGTAAACCGATCACCCATTTGTTTATTTAATTCCCCATTTTTACCAGCCGCTACATGACAATAGGGACAACTAGGATCAGCCACCTCAATGAACACGAGTTTTTTATTCACATCACCAAATTTTATGACAGCCTGTGAAAAAACATTCTTTACCAAATCCAAAGAAAGAGCGGGTGCCGATGGTGCTGCCGGTGCCTGCTGTTGAGCTATAGAAGGGGCTGCCGGAATCTGAGCCTCACTTGCTCTTTCAAGATACTTCACTTTCGTAAATAAGGAACCGATAATGAATGCCGCAATAACGAGTAGACTCACTAAAACTACCTGAATTTGGGTTGACCGCTCTTTCATAGAAGTTTCCATATTGTAATCAAACACGCATTTCTCTGACAAGGGATCAAAACATCACTCATGCACCACGCCAATCACAAGGTAAAGTACCGGCTGAGCTCCTAAATTTATCATACTATGAAACGATGTACTTGGAATCACAAACGTATCCCCACGGGTAACGGAATATTTTCCATTGTCTATCTTCATTTGCGCGGTCCCTTCAAGGATAACACATATTTCCGTCATATTTTCATGCCTGTGCAAGCGGAAAGATTTGCCCGGCGGGATCGTGGCCCAGTTCACCATCTGAATTCTTCCCACTGGAATATCATCTCTCCGAAGGAGAACTTGTTTGAGCACACCCGGATCCCTCGGATCTTCGTGAGAAGCCGGAACTTTTGGGATATCAGCAACGTGAATAATATTCATAGCAAATACTGTATGATGATATCATACTGCTATGTCGACAAAACTGATACTTGATACATCGGCACTTCATAAAGCCCTCACCCGCCACGCAGAAATTTCGGAACAGAAACTCAAAAAGCACCATCCCAAAGCAGTATCTATCCTAGAAAAAGCAGGGGTTAAACCGGGAAAAATCCGCGATCACGCGGCAAAACTCGCTGCCACAAGCGCTATGGCCGCAGCGCTCTTATTTGCCCAACCGGTGGCCCAACGGGTATTTTCTTCCGCATCAGCAAAATACGCATCGCTCCCAGTTGACCAACTGCAAAAACTGTTTACTCAACAGCTCAACGCCATCCTCCCGGAATCCATGACTCCACTGACAAACGAACAGGAACAAAAAATTAGCTCTCTGATCAAGGACATGTGGGGAATCACCGCGACCGCTTCCCTACAAAATGAACGCCTCAACCGAAGCTACGGATTTATCGGTGCCGAACAGCACCTGCCACGTTTCCCTGGTGACAGCATAGACCAACACGGCGAACCGCGGCGCGAAGGCATCACCCCCGGGCTTGGCGCATGGGGATATTTTGCCCCATCCAAAGACCAGCTCACCCAAGACCTCATCGAAAAAGAAAAATGGTATGTGGCAGTACAGACGCTCTATCTACCGGACTGGAATACGAGGTTTCGCTACCTGCGGGATTGGTATCAGTACCGCAAAGTCTTAGTAGTTAACCCCATCAATGGGAAAACCGTGGTTGCGGACGTTGCCGATGCAGGCCCGGCTGACTGGACCGGCAAGCATTTCGGCGGATCGCCCGAAGTCATGGCGTATCTTGGTCTCAACGTGGGCATGCAAAAAGGCCCGGTTATATTACTATTCGTTGACGAATCAAATAACCCGGTCCCGCTGGGGCCCGTGGAGTATAATGGGAATAAATAATATGGCAAAAATTTTTTACGATCATCTCATCATCATCGAAGAAGTTGTCGCTGTATTGGACGAACATAATCTTCCAAACGATAAAAGAGTGGAATTACTAAAGCTTATTGACCAAACGCTGCATCACGAAATTCTTGACGTTATACTCACGCATTTACCAAAAGAAAAACATGAAATGTTTCTAACTAAATTTCACAATACTCCTCACGACCCTGCTCTCATGAATATGCTGAAAGATCACATCGAGATAGATATTGAAAAAGTGATATTAAAACGCGCAAATACTACCAAAGGAAAACTGACGAAATCTATCCGCCGTCACGCGGTAGCCGGGTAATGGCACTTCTTCCACTTTTTCCCGGATCCGCACCAGCATAGATCGTTGCGTCCTAATTTCTGTTTGGACTTCAATTCATGATGACTTACAGAGGATGCAGGCGCATTCGTCCGCATACGTTTTACTGCTTGAGCAATCGGTGTTATCGGAAGCGCTGACGATTGCGAGCTGACATCTGTGGGTGCCATCTGAACCTGCACTTTAAAAATCCGGTGGACGATCTCGCTGTCAATCCCGACCATGAGCCGCTCAAACATAGAAAACGCCTCGTTTTTATACTCTACGAGCGGATCCCGCTGACCATATCCGCGAAGCCCTATGCCCTCGCGGAGGTCATCGATCGCATCCAAATGATCCATCCAGAGACTGTCAATCACAGAAAGACTAACCCACCGTTCAACCTGTCCCATTACTTCCGACGTCACCTGTTTTTCTCTCGTCTCATACATATCTACCGAAAGTTTGACTAAAAAATCAATTAGATCGCCAGATGAATGCATCTGTTCCAATTGGACAAAAAGCTGCTTACCAGATGCTTCATCAAACGGAATAATGGACACAAATTCATTGACAATCTTTTCTCTGTCAAAAACGCTGTCCTTTTCCGATGCATACATGGAAACGACATTGGATATTTCTGTCGAAATGTTTGCAAGAATTGTTTCTTTCTGCCGCTCCCCTTCCAATATCTTTCTTCGTTTTTTGTAAACAATTTCGCGCTGTCTCGTAAGCACATCATCATACTCAACCAAATGTTTACGGGAATCAAAATGAAAACCTTCCACTTTTACCTGCGCCTGTTGTATAGCCCGAGAAACCATAGCATGCTCCAGTGGAACATCTTCGGGAAGTTTAAAAACAGTCATAAGCCTTGCTACCTGATCGCCGCCGAAAAGCCGCATGATATCATCTTCCAGAGATACGAAAAATCTACTGGTACCCGGATCTCCCTGGCGACCAGACCGGCCGCGCAATTGATTGTCTATCCGGCGGCTTTCATGCCGCTCCGTACCGATCACATGAATTCCTCCTGCTGCCACTACCTCATCATGACTCTTCTGCCACTGCTTCATGTATTGCTCCCATTCTTTTTCATTTTCCATTTCCCATTTTTCTTTCTTGGATCCGCCCAATATAATATCGACGCCTCTTCCTGCCATGTTTGTAGCAACCGTCACCGCACCCTTTTTCCCTGCCTCTGCGATAATCATGGCTTCTTTCAAATGATTTTTGGCGTTGAGAATCTGGTGTGGAATGCCTTTACGCGTCAGATAATCACCGATGATTTCATTTTTCTCAATCGACGTGGTACCCACCAGCACCGGCTGACCGCGCTTATAGCAGTCGATAATATCCGCCACCACTGCCGCGTATTTTGCCCTGGGCGTTTTATACACGCTGTCGGCAAAGTCCTTGCGCACCATAGGCCGATGCGTCGGTATAATAACCACATCCAAGTTATAAATCTTTTTGAATTCTTCTGCTTCCGTCGAAGCAGTACCCGTCATGCCTGCAAGCTTCTGATACATGCGGAAATAATTCTGCAACGAAACAGTTGCCAAAGTTTTACTTTCCTGCTGTATTGCGACACCCTCCTTTGCCTCAATAGCCTGATGGATACCCTCACTAAAGCGTCGCCCAGTGAGAAGTCTACCGGTAAACTCATCGACAATCACGACCTGATTATCTTTTACGATGTAATCCTTATCTCTATGAAATAATGCTTTTGCCTTGAGCGCCGCTTCTATATGATGCACGGTCTCAAAATTAGTTTCGTAAATATTTCCTAATCCGAGCATCTTTTCGATCTTCAGTATTCCGTGATCGGTCAAGTGAGCAGTACGTAATTTTTCATCTATCACAAAATCCATTCCAGCCCCTAGCCGTTCAACCAGTTTCGCATAGTCATAATACGCATGCGTGGCTTCTGTATCCGGAGCCGAGATAATGTGCGGCGTCCGCGCCTCATCTATGAGAATCGAATCAACCTCATCAATTACGGCAAAATAGTACTCGCGCTGAACAAGCTGAGACATATCCGACGCCATGTTGTCTCGCAGATAATCAAATCCAAATTCAGAATTAATGCCATAAGTAATATCTGCACCATAAGCTTCTTTCCGTGATACCGGCCGCAGATGCCGAAGTCTCCAGTCCGTCGCGGTCTCATCAATATATTCAGTATCATACAAAAATGACTGATCGCTGATAATCGCTGAAACGGAAACACCGAGTAAATGGTATATCTGTCCCATCCATCCTGCATCACGACGCGCCAAGTAATCGTTTACCGTCACAAGGTGAACACCGCGTCCCGTGAGTGCATTGAGATAAAGCGCTGGGGTAGCCGAAAGCGTTTTTCCTTCTCCTGTTTTCTGTTCTGCTATTTTCCCTCTATGAAGCGCCACAGCAGCTATTAGCTGTTCATCAAAATGTCGCTCGCCGATAGTACGAGACGCTGCCTCACGAACCAACGCGAATGCTTCGGGAAGCAAATCATCAAGAATTGATCCGGATTTCAACCGCGCCTTCAACTCTGCGGTTTTTTTCACAAAATCAGCGTCCTTGAGCTTTCGCATAGAACTTTCAACACCAGCGATACTAACCACAATCGAACGGATTCTATTGATTTCTTTTTCGTTGCTGTCAAGAAGTCTACCGAGGAATTTGAGCATGCAATCATTGTATCACAGGATGCGCATTACGACGGCCTGCGAATCTCGGATTTTCCCATGAGGCCCTGCAGCACTTTAGGCAGTCGAATGGATCCATCCGACTGCTGATAATTTTCAAGTATTGCAATCAATATCCGCGGTGAGGCAAGTGCAGTATTGTTCAGTGTATGGCAAAATAAAATCTTTCCGTCCTTCGTCTTATAACGGATTTTAAGCCTTCTGGCCTGAAAATCTCCCATGACAGAATTACTCATCGTCTCCCCATACGCATTTCTCCCTGGCATCCAGGTTTCAATATCATATTTTTTTACCTGCGGCTCGCCCATATCCCCGGTACACATGAGAAGCACTCGGTATGGCAATTCTAAGTCCTGTAAGATTTCCTCAGCGTTCGCCAATAACTCCTCATGAAGAGTAAAAGAATTGTTCATATCATTCGTTGAGATGATAACTTGTTCAACTTTGCTGAATTGGTGCAATCGGTAGACCCCTTTCGTATCTTTTCCATAACTCCCCGCTTCTCTTCTAAAACACGGAGAAAACGCGACAAATTTTTTCGGTAAGTCTTTTTCCACAAGCACCTCATCGCTAAAGTATGCGGTGACAGGAACTTCTGCAGTGCCCGCTAGATATAAATCGTCTTTTTCCAGATGATAGACTTCTTCAGCACCCCACGGAAACTGGCCGTTGCCAAATAAAGTGAATCCCTTTACAAGACTGGGTGCAATAAGCGGGGTATACCCTTTTTTGATAAGTTTCTGAAACGTATAAAAGAGAACCGCAAACTCCATCTGTGCCGCCTCGTTTTTCAAAAAATACGCCCGAAAGCCACCAACTTTAGTACCACGGTCAAAATCGATAAGATCCAGTGACTTGGCTAACGCTATATGATCTTGCACCGCATAATCGAATTTCGGCACTTTGCCCCACCTTTTCACTTCCTTATTATCCCGTTCATCCTTGCCGATAGGAACACTTTTGTCGGGCACGTTTGGAACCGTCAACATGAGAAGTCCGAATTTTTCCTCTACATCCCTTAGTTCATCTTCAATGGCCTTCAACTCCTGCTTCAGCTTTCTTCCCGCCGCACGGCCTTCTTCAGACGTTGTTTTTTCTCCACTGTTTCGTTTTGCACGGATAATTTCTGCCCGGCCGATAAGCGCCCGCCGCTTGTCGTCAAGAGCTAGTAATCCGTCCCAATCCACGTCACGGTTTTTATTCTTCGCCGCTTGTTTGCAAAGTTCTAAATTGTCATGGATAAATTTTATGTCTAGCATATATTTGCTTTCAAAATAGGCTTTAAAATTTCCAGAGCCTTCTTTCTGTGATTATACCTGTCTGTCTCATCAGGGGTCAACTCATTGTGATTATAAAATTTCCCGATTTCAGGAATAAATAGCAAAGACCTGTAGGGAAAACCTGCCACTCTCACCGGTGATGCTTTTTCAGGGATGATGCCCCGAGTAGCAGCTGTAGCAGTATTAACTGCACCATCAGGCAATGCTAATGCCAGAACAGCCCGCAATTGCGCTCCGCGACGGGCGTGGGGTAAACCCTTCATTTTTGCGAGTGTGTATGCGATCAGCTCCTCATCCTCATCTTCCCGATCACCATGAATCCACCGGTGGGACTTCACTCCTGGTTCACCGTTCAGCGCGTCAATTTCCAAACCGCCGTCATCAGCAATCGTCGGCAAACCAGATTTCTTTGCATAATCCGAAGCTTTCAGGATTGCGTTTTCTTCAAATGTCGTCCCTGTCTCTTCCACTTTTTCGGCAATACCCAAATCGGCCAGACTCACAAGTTCCAAGGGTATATCGGATAAAAAGCCACGAATTTCTGCAAGTTTCCCCGGGTTAGTCGTCGCAATCAAGAGTTTATTCATGCTACCACACCCTGAAACTCGACCGTTCCTCCGCAGTATTTTGTAATCATAGCAATGGATTCTTGAAGCGACCGCTCCACCTGTGTAGGCGTAATACCATACACGCCATCAACATTGATCCAGATATTTTTTGTATTTTCAGTGACCATCGTGCGCTGGGCATCGCGATAATTAAAATCTATGTTGTACCCGCCGTTCTGGTCATAATACGCCAGTTCTTTTGCGGTATATTTGGTGGGCTCTTTGTCTCCGAGCAATAAAATTTCATCACCTTCTCCTGCATACCGAAGCACAGTCGGAAACTTCACGTTATCATAATCAAATGCTCCAACCGACACGCGATACTTCATCACGACCAGATTATACGCATCGACACATGTATTGACGGTGTATAACCCTTTTCCGAGCGCGATTCTCCGCAAAAGTGCTTCAGGCGATGGCCGACGAGAATGCCAGTCTATGCCCATCACTCTGTATAATTTTCGGTAACTTATAAGCTCAGAATATGTTCCCAGTATTTCCGTTGTAACCCCTTGCAATGAAGACAAAAATTCATGTTTCTCTTTTTCCAAATCCGGGTGAGTTTTTGTGATATGCGCTCCTCGGATAAGAGCGATGCCAATAGACACCTCTGGAAATGCCTTTTTAACCGCCTCGTCAATTGAAAATAATTCCGACTTTTGTATCACCTGGACTTTTGAGATAGATAACTGATCAATTACCCCAGAAGCAACCTCTTCCAATCTTTTTGTCACATCATCTTTCGCGTACTGAAGCAAAAACCACGCAGCTTTCGGTCCGTGTGTCTTCCCTGTCAGCGCAAGATAGACGCCAGCAAACGCCTCTTTAGAATCTAAAGATAACTTTTTTGCGGCTGCATATAAAGCAATCTGTAGCGCATCTGCATCGTGAGCCTGATGTAATAATTTAACAACTTCATAAAGATATTCTTTTTGTTTTTCCGTAAGCAATTTTGCTGTATCGGGCACTGATGGACTCATCTGCATACGGTACGCTTGGGGAGCATACCGCTCAATCCATACCCGTGCATATTTTTCACGCTCTTTCAATATTTCGGTTTCCTGCACATTAAGTGATGACCCTTTCATCTCCTCAAATTTTTTCTCCACGTGGATATTTGCCAGTTGCATATAATTGGCTACATCGCGGAAACGCGGTAAAAATAGTTGCTGTTTAGGTGGAATTTCTCCCACCTGTGATAATACAAATGCACGACTGAAGTCTTCGTCTAAACCAGTATTGTAAGCCTGCCAACATCGGTCAAACTCATCAAACAAATCGGGTATAGCCATAGAATCAACCGGATCAAATTCTATAGCCTGACGGTAATCCGTGCGCGTAAATAAAAATCTCCCTACCGAGGGAGGAAGCACACCCGTCAGATCCCGTGCTTTCAAACCTAACCCTTTGGACGAAGACATTTTTTTGCCACCGATCAGAAAAAATTCATACGGAAGATTATATGGATCGGAAATCCCAAACACTTCTTTGCATAATTCTTTGGCAATATCTCGTGATCCACCTGCCGATGAATGATCCTTACCTGCTCCTTCAATTGTTACCCCCATCACGCTCCAGTGCGCCGGCCAATCCACTTTCCATGGAAGCTTTCCATTTCCGTCAAATGGACTTATTCTTCCTGTGTAGCCACATCCTCTCGCCCACGCTACCATATCCGGCTCGCAGGTATAGGCGACCATCTTTCCGTCCCAATGGTGTACCCGCGTCGTACCCAGCTTCCCACATTTCTCGCAAATTACCTGGATCGGCAACCAACCCTTTTCTCTTTTTTTACTCCCGCTCACCCGCTGATAAATATCCTGAATAACTTCAGCATGATCAAGTGCAATACGGATAACCTCATTAAATTTTCCATCGTGATACATATCCCATGAGGAACGAAAATCTGCACGGACGCCCAATGTTATCAAAACTTTTTTGAAATCCGAAGCAAAATATTCAGCAAAACTACTGTGCCCGGACTCCGGTGAACGCGCAATCCGCAAAGGCTTACCCAATTCGCTCGACATATGCGAAAGTTCGGGAGGCAATCCGTCCACCGGATCAAAATCATTAAACACATAGGTAAATGCCGTATCTTTTTCTGCATCACGGAGCGCCCGGTATACGATATCGTGAACCAACGGCCCGCGCAGAGACCCAATGTGCGCATAACCGGACGGGGTAAACATGTCATCTACCCAATACGGAACAAATCCGCCGGAATCGATTATTTCTTTCGCAATCTTATCTGCCCAAAACATAGTTTTCCTTATTGTACACCATCAAAAACCCGCCTGTGTGGCGGGTTATTTAGAAAATGTAAATATTATTCTATTCCCAAAATCTTATAGTGGAGTTTTCCCGCCGGAGCCTCCACCTCCACCGAATCACCCTGTTTTTTACCCATAAGAGCTTTTCCAAGAGGTGATTCGTGTGATATCTTTTTTTGCATGGGATCTGCTTCCCATTCTCCTACCACAGTAAATACATCTTTCTTCCCGTTTATATGAAGGGTCACTTTGCAACCGACATCCACCTGTTTTTTCCCATGGGTGGTGACCACTTTCGCACCGTGTATAATCTCTTCCAATTCAGCAATTCTTCCGTCTATAAACGCCAAATCCTGTTTAGCAGCCGCGTATTCGCTGTTTTCTGAAAGATCACCCAGATCCCGAGCATCAGAAAGCCTAGCCACTGCCTCGGGCCGTTTCTTCTTTGTGAGCTCTTCATGCTCAATCCGAAGTTCGTCCAATCCCTCCTTAGTCAAAAGGATTCGATGATTCATATCCAGCGCTGTCGTCTGAGTATTCATAAGATAAAAAAAATCCCCCTAGGCACTGCTATAGGCTTGGGAGCAAATAATAATAAGACCAACAGTGTTGTAGTCTATCGAAATTGTCTTGTCGTGTCAAGTGGAAACTGATAGAATAAACAGGCCATATTGGCGCGTTCGTCTATCGGTTAGGACGTTAGATTCTCAATCTAGCAAGAGGGGTCCGACTCCCCTACGCGCTACCAGATTCCCTGAAGCTGGGTGCTTATCTCACTATTAACGGAATTTACCACACGCACCGCGAATTGAGTGACGATGATTATCGTAATCACCGAAAGAGACATGGCGATTATACCGGCTATTTTAGTTTTTTGACCATCCTCCTGCAGATAACGAAGGCCCCATACAATTCCCATCGGCGCCAAAAATACACTCCCTATATAAAGTTTCATCTGATCACCGGTTGTCACCCCAAGCGGCAAAACCCGTAGTTTTTTTCCGCAGTTGAAACAAAAATAATCGGCAGGGCGTACGGTTACGCGACACACTGGACACCCAATAATTTGATCCATTGAGAAAATCTTAAAAGATATTAGAAGATATAGCAAGAAAAATACCACCCGAAAGCTCTACCAGCTTCCGCCCCCGCCACCTCCACCCCCGCTACCAGAAGATCCTCCGGAAAAGCCAGAGGAGAAACCCCTTGAAGACTTCGACACAACCGAAGCGGCAAAAGATGTATTAGCAGCTCTCTTAATACTATGGACGAACAGCGCGCTGTTAAACCTTTCTCCGGTTGACGATACATACCAGTCCGGTTGCTTAAGCGCTATACCCTTAAACCGGCCTGCCCATATTTCCTCTACCCCAAACGCCACAGCGTACGGTAAAAGCTTTTCAAACATCATCTGATTTTTCGCCTGAAAGGCTAGATGCCGATCCTGGCTCAGGAGAAAATTTCTTAGCGATTTTCCTATAGCCGACTGCTCAGCTCCAAAGAGCGTTTTTTTCGGCATATTTCTGCCAAAAATAAGCGCCACGAGCGCAAGCATAAGATTTCCAGTCACAAACGCAAATCCCGAAAGGACATTATAGAGCATTCGGATTTTTTGGGGGTTATTTGGAAAAAATCCTTCGGAAACCAAAGCCTCGTATAGCTGAACTTTAGCCGCTTCAAATGCACTGTGAAGATCCAGACTCTTCATGCTCACGAGGTCATTATTTTTAAATACCGAACTCAATAATCCAGCTTCAAATGGTTGGATGACTTTGTCTTTTCTCCAATCTCTTTGCTTTTCAAAATCAAATTCACCATTTTTCGTTTCGATAATCTTCATATACCCTCGGCGTGCTAAGTCCACCAGTGTGGCATAAACATCCCGCATGTCAGCAGACTCATCGACAAGCGTGCCCGTTTCTGCTGGTGTTAGCTCTCGCAATCTCTTAGTCTTCGGCGGACCGTACCATGCGCGCGCCTCTCCTATTGCAGGCTTGGGATCGCGCCCGGTCGTCCACCATTTACGGATCACCAGAACCGGAGCAGCAACGTACCACAGAAGTGCAACAATACCGAAAATTATAAGAGTAATTTTCCCCATCAGTGTCGAGAAAAACGGCACAACCTCTTTGGGCTCAAGAACTGACGCTATCCCTTTTGGAATTCCTATGACTACCGTAGCGCCTTCATGGGAAGCAAGCGGTCGCGACACCTTCACTGTGACGGAATTATCCATAAACGAAATTTCACAATCTTTTCCCATTGCTCCTGCCAAACCTACAAAACACGTCGCGCTGAAAACCGAACGAGTGATGGACTGCGGCACCGTCACGGTAATACCTGATTCTGCTATCGGCACGTCCCACTGGTTCCCTACAAAATTCCAATTCAGTTCATCATGCCCAGGAAAATATGTCAGCGCACCCAACAAAGTGTAGGTGAGTACATACTCATGCAGACCGGATAACGTTTTATCTGCATCTCCAATTTTCAGCACTTCAATATTTCCATTCCCAGTCCTCTGGTAGGTATATGACTGCCCCAAATCATCCTCAACCGATATATCTGAAATCGTCATGGCAAACCGCTTACCATTTGTATTCATTTTTGTGACCGGAATATTCCGGTAAATTCCATGCTTTTCTGTTAGGAAAAAATAGCCAATTCGCTCAGTGACTCTGATTGATCCGTCCGAACGAATGGCAACCGCAACATCGTAGTTCTGGATATGTTCTTCTTCCTGGGCAGCAACAGTACCGGAAAAAAGAAGAAAAATATATACCAATATAATATAAACTCTATTCATTCTATGGGTATATTTCGATTATACCATCACTTAATAACCGTGTTATATAATGTTCAGATACCATGAAGACAAGAATCGGAATCATTCTGACTGTATTGATGACGGCATCAATACTTTATTTCTATCAAAAAGGACAAACAACAATTCTTTCTCCTGTACCTGATATTTCACCGGAGTCCCCATTAACAAAAATATTTTCGCGTAAAAAAAACCCCGATGAGCTTCAAAAAAAAATACAAGCGCTCGTCGGCAATACCTGGAAAAACTATTCCGTATACGTCAAAGATTACACAACTGAATTCACAATGGGTATAAATGAATCCGTCATTTTTACTGCCGCTTCCGTAAACAAAATACCAATTCTCGCAAGCCTTTATCTCGGCGTACAAAAAAAACAGATTGATCTAGATGCACTAGTCACGCTTCAGGCGATGGATATTCAGAATTACGGAACCGGAACTATCCGCTATGACCCTCCCGGAACTACGTATTCTATAAAGACGCTGGCACGACTAATGATGCAAAAAAGCGATAACACGGCGGCATTTTTGTTAGCAAACTATGTAATCGGAATGGATTCCATACAATCCCAACTTGACACCTGGGGACTAACACAAACCGATATGACTAATAATAAAACATCGAACAAAGATATGGAACGGGTGCTTGTTAGAATATATACCGGTCGCATTGCCAATGCTGCATTTACCCAAGAAATGCTCGCTTTTATGAAAGACTCTGATTTTGAAGACCGAATCCCGCTGCTTCTTCCTCAGGACACGACTGTGTATCACAAAACAGGAAACGGAGACGGAGTCATTCATGACGTCGGGATCATTGAGCTAACAGGGAAAAAATATTATTTGGGAATTCTAACTAGCGATGTGACCGATGAAGATCAAACAAAAAAGCTTATCGGGTCCATTTCTAAAACCGTTTATGATTTTTTGAAGTGACCCGCCAGGGCAATACGCAAAACTTCGTCCATATGTTCAGCAAAGTGAAATGCTAGATCACGGGTGACACTTTTTGGAATATCTTCTAAATCTTTCTTATTATTTTTTGGCAGAATCAAGGTCTTGATACCAGCCCGATGTGCAGCAATTACTTTTTCCTTTACACCACCGATTTCTAGTACGCGACCCCGCAAGGTTATCTCTCCAGTCATCGCCACAATCCGTTTAATCGGAATCTTTGTGAGAGCTGATACAAGAGCGGTGGCAATAGCTGCCCCTGCGGACGGACCGTCTTTCGGAACCGCACCTTCCGGAACATGAATATGGATATCCAACTTTTGATAAAACTTCTCCGGAAGCCCTAAAAGCTTCCACCGGCTCCGAACATAAGAAAGTGCTGCCTGCCCTGACTCTTTCATGACATCTCCCAACTGACCTGTAAGAGTCAATGTTCCCCTTCCTGGCATGAGCGTAACTTCTATAAATAAGATGTCGCCGCCTGCCTCTGTCCACGCAAGACCGGTCGACATCCCGATTTCGTCCTTCTTCTCCGCAAGCGACGACGTAAATTTATATGGCCCCAAATAACTATGTAGCTCTTTGGGGCTTATGGAAATTATTTTTTTCCTGTCGCTGATATCGGCAATTTTTCTCGCAATTTTTCGATAAATAGATGCAATTTGTCTTTCCAGATTCCTCACCCCTGCTTCTCTGGTGTACCGCCGCAAAATTTCATAAAGCGTACTGTTCGATACCCGAACGAAATCCTTTGGGATTCCATGTATTTCCCGTTGTTTTTCAAGTAAAAAGTCTTTTGCGATATGGAACTTTTCCTCTTCTGTATAACCTGGAAAGTGTATCACTTCCAAACGATCACGCAGGGCGTGGGGTATAGTATCCAACACATTACATGTGGTAATAAAAAATACGTCAGATAAATCAAACGGTGCGTCAAGATAGTGATCAGAAAATGCGGAATTCTGCTCCGGATCCAGTGCTTCAAGTAACGCAGAAGACGGATCGCCTCGGAAATCTGCACCGACTTTGTCTATTTCATCCAACATAAATACCGGATTCTTGGTTCCTGCCTGCTTAATTCCCTGTATAATACGTCCTGGAAGCGCGCCCACATAAGTACGGCGATGTCCTCGAATCTCCGCTTCATCACGGATACCTCCCAGCGACATCTTTACAAACTTCCGTCCAAGAGAACGGGCAATCGATTTTCCAATAGATGTTTTACCGACACCCGGTGGGCCCACGAAACATAAAATAGTGGGTGCTGCCTTTCCCGGCTTTTTACCATCCTGCGTCTGGGAACGCAGTTTCATAACCGCCAGATACTCCAATATGCGTTCCTTTATCTTTGCGAGTCCATAATGATCTTTATCCAGTACTGTTTCTGCATCTTTAACGTTCACATTATTCGGACTTGCCACAGACCAGGGCAACTCAACTAACCAATCCAGATACGTACGCACGTATGATGCTTCGGGATTATATTGGGACATCTGGGCAAGACGGGAAAGTTCCTTTTCCGCCTTTATGCGAACCTCGTCAGGCATACCGGCTTTTTTTATTCTATCCGCCAGCTCCTTAACCTCTTTATTTTCATCATCTTCCCCAAGCTCTTTTTCAATAGTCTTCATGCGCTCTCGCAATACCTGCTCACGCATATTTTTATCAAATTTTTCCTGCGTCTTTGTTGCTATCTTTTTTTCCAGCTCCAATATTTTTATCTCTTTGGCAATAAAATTAATTTCTTTCTCAAGCCGCGCTTTAACACTGCGTTCTTCGAGCAATTCCTGACGCTCGGTCGGCTTAATATCTAATACACTCGCAACTTGATATGAAAGTACGAGCGGCGTAACACCAGACATTATGTTCATAAACGTCAAAAAATCCATCGTTTTCCCAAGCTTGACCGCTCTGCGAAGTTCGTTGGTTAAATGGTTAAAAAGCGCTTGAGTCTCGGTATCATTTTCCACGATATCTCCTGTCTCAAGTACCCGAGCTACATAAAATGGTTCAACAGACTCGTATGATGCAATCTCTACCTTCGAAATCCCTCGGACGAGCGCGTTAATCTCTCCTTCATTTTTCATCATTTGAATGATCTCTCCCACTGTGCCAATCTGAAAGAGATCCGAAGGGGTTGGATCATTTATATTAGAATTCCGCTGCATCACTAATACAACTTTTTTACCCGATGACTGAGCGGCTTCTATAGCAGAAACTGACCGTTGCCTTCCGAAGGTCAAAATCATTTCCGTACCAGGAAACACAATACCGTCTCTGATGGGGACTACGGGGAATAAAGATTCCATTGGGCTGGTAGTAAGAGTATCCATATGCTATTTGGCACTCAAGTATAACAAGTGCTAAAACCGGAGTCAACTAGTAAATTATATGAATTCCTTTAGAAGCTCATCTATGCACATTTCGTCCGACTGACTATGAACCAATACCCCTCCGGCAAGAGCTGGTTCGCGGTCCTCGCTGGTTGAGCGTTCTTCTTTATAAAAAATTCCTGTAGGAATCCGATCTCCCCATTCCATCGCTCTCTCTATGGCTCGGAGTTTATGGTCTGGAGCATAGTTTTCCGCCTCGAGTTTATACAACCGCTGTCGATACCAGCCGTATGTGTGAACCTTATCAAAGGTTGCACAAGGCTGCAATACATCAAGCACCGCAAAGCCTTTATGAGAAATAGCCTGGATTATCAGCTGAGTTAACCCAGGAATATCGCCCGCAAATCCTCGAGCCACAAATGTAGCACCGCTTGTTATAGCAAGAGCCAACGGATTAACCGGTTCATCCTCGACCCCTTCCGGTGTTGACTTCGTCTTAAAGCCCTGCTTGGCGGTTGGCGACGCTTGGCCAGTAGTCAAACCATACACCTGGTTATCGTGAATAATAACGGTCAAATCAGGATTCCTCTTTGCGGCGTGCATAAAATGATTTCCGCCTTCACCTAGACAATCCCCATCACCAGACACCACAATCACAGGAAGCTTATGATTGGCCAATTTTGCCCCTTGTGCGATCGGCAACGTCCTGCCATGAAGACCAGCACATCCATAGATATTCATCCAGTCATACATATTGCCATGACACCCAATGCCATATACTAGAAGTCCGTCATCCGGTCCGATGGTTAGTTTGGCTAGAGCATCTTTGAGTGACATCCAGATACCAAAATCCCCACACCCCGGACACCAGGTGGGTAAAAAACCGGTCTTAAATGAATCAGCGGTTATTGTCATATCGTTTTTTCTACTAACTCCTCCGGATACCATGGCCGACCATCATACTTTAACAGTTTTTCAGTAATTTCTATCCCTGTATGTTCTCGGATAAGTGATGCGAGTTGCCCGGTAACATTCTGTTCGACTATTATCATGCGGCTTTTCATGGTCAATATCCTCTTTGTTTCCTCAACTGGAAAAGGATATATCCAAGAAAAATGAACGACACGGACGCTTTTCTTCTTCTGTTTTAGCAATTTCATAGCCTCCAATACAGGCCCTTTACATGATCCCCACGATACAAAGGTGATTTCTCCATCTACATCTCCATACACCGAAGGCGGCTGTATGTCTGCCTTCATCGCGATCATCTTCTTCAAGCGTTTTTCGACAATAGCGACTCGGTTAGCTGCTTTTTCCGTTACGTGTCCTGTTTCATCATGTTCGTAGGAATTTGCATAATAATGACCATTCTTCATACCCGGCGTACTCCGAAGCGATACCCCATCCTGTGTATCCAGCGAATACCGCCGATATGAGCCATCAGCAGGTAAATCGTCTCCCCGAGCAAGTTTTCCACGATCTATGACAACCGGCTTTTTAAAAAGAGACACAGGCGCACACCATTGGCTTTCATTGATATATTTATCAGTCAATACGAATACCGGAACCTGATATCGGTCTGCAAGGTTAAATGCGTCAATTGTCTGTTCATATGCTTCTGCTGCGTCTGAAGGCGCCAATACAATCCGAGGAAATTCTCCGTGTCCTGCGTGGATGGCAAACTGCAACTCCGCCTGCTCGGTCCAGGTAGGCATTCCCGTTGCAGGACCGACTCGCATACCCAAATCAATCACCAATGGTACCTCTATCATACCAGCAAATGAAAGCCCTTCAACCATCAAAGCAAATCCTCCACCGCTTGTAGCAACCATACTTCGCACTCCTGCAAGAGAAGCACCGATCGCCATCATGATTCCGGCAATTTCATCTTCCGGCTGCTTATAGACAATCCCCAATTTCCCTGCGTGGTCAGCTAAAAAGCTTATAAGTGCATTGATTGGTGTCATTGGGTATATGGCGGCAAATTTCAGTCCAGCCCGAACCGCACCCAGACCAACTGCCTCACTTGCATTCAGAAGCAGTTGATCTTCCCGCTTCACGACTGGTGACAAAAAGCACGATTGATTTCCCGAAAAGTTTTTGCCGACATACTCATAACCAGCCCGTGCAATCGCAACATTATGGTCAATAACCGCGTTGCCTTTATTTGCAAATTGATCCTCAATTACTTTTGCTAGCCCTTCAAAAGGCCCGCCAAATACCGCCATACTAGCTCCCAACGCAACGGTATTACGCATCACCGGCTCCCCCTTTAACTCCTGAACCATCTTAGAAAAAGGAACTGGTAAAAGAACAGTTGATGGAGAAAAATCTGAAATATTCCATTCATAATCTTTGGGATCGTATATAATAACAGACCCTTCTTGAAGTTCACTTTTGTGGAAATCGACCGATTCGCGATTCAGCGCAACAAGCACATGGACATCGCGGTTAAGTGCTTCAATTTTTTCCGTCGCGATCCGAACTGTCACCAGATTATGCCCACCACGGATAAGGGATGGGTATTCATTTGTCACCAGCGCGTGATACCCGGCACGGGTATACGTCCTGGCAAACATCGTGCCCGCGGAAATAATACCGAATCCGGCCTCGCCTCCGATTTTCCATGTCACGCTATTTTTCATGGGAACACTTGTTTACCTGTCTCATCAGTGAGGAAAATAGCCATAACGGGACACCCTTTCGCGGCTTCAAGAAGTATCTCATCCGTTTCCTCTTCTACAGAGTCTAAGATAATCGCTTTCGCCTCATCATCCAAAGCCCATGCCTTGGGAGCTATAGCCACACAGGTAGCCGCACCGATGCAAAGACTTCTATCTATCCGCATCGTTAAGGATCTTATTTTCCTCTTTACTTTGGGATCATTGTCATCCATGATTATGATTGTAAGGATAGCACGGCCTTTTGCAGAACTTCAAGCGGCAAAAGCGCACATTTAGTACGTGATGGCGTCAACTCCGTACCAAGCATGTCGATAATGTCATTCGCAGTCAATGCGATAATGTCTTTTACCCCCATACCTATAATTTTCTCCATAAGCATAGACGCCGATGCCACACTGATGGCGCACCCATCCCCAGAGAAACGAGCGTCTTTAATTCGTTTACGAGTTGACGCATAGACACATAGCTCTATACTGATTCTATCTCCGCACGTCGCGTTATACTCAGATGCCTTGACATCAGGCGTTTCCAATACGCCAAAATTTCTGGGATGTTTATAGTGATCTAAAATAATTTCTCTATACAGATCCATATCAACCTAAAAGCTTTTTCACTCGATGAAGTCCTAAAACCAAGGCATCGATATCCGTTTTTTGTGTGTAAATATAAAAGGATGCGCGGGCAGTAGCTCCTATTGAAAGATATTCATGAAGCGGTTGGGCACAGTGAAATCCAACCCGAATACAAATATTGTCTTCGTCTAAAATCTGGGCAATATCATGCGGATGCAAACCTCCCATGGTAAATGCGATCACACCTCCTCTACATATGGCTTCTCTAGGTCCGACAATGCTCAAACCTCGAATTTCTGAAAGTTTTCCCAACGCATAGGAGGTAATCTCTATCTCATGTTCCCGCACGGCATCCATCCCCAGTCCCGAGAGGTAATCAACAGCCGCACCCAATCCAATAGCACCTGCTATATGCGGCGTTCCCGCCTCGAACTTATGAGGCAAATCAGCAAATACAGTGCTATCTCTATGCACTTCTTTTATCATGTCTCCCCCGAAATTAAATACGGGCATATCTTCCAATAGCTCGCGTCTCCCCCATAACACGCCAAACCCAGTGGGCCCCAACATCTTATGACTGGAAAACGCGATAAAATCAGCTCCCCACGCCTGCACATCTATCGCCATATGAGGAGCCGCCTGCGCCGCGTCCACCAAAACCAAACAAGCAGGATTAAGTTTTTTTACAATACCAATGATTTTTTGTATAGGATTAACCGTTCCCAAAACATTTGACACCGCAGTCAATGCAAGTAGTTTCGTTTTTCTGGTAATGAGTGAATCTAAATCTTTCAAATTCAATTCACCATTTGCGTCTGTAGTCCAAATTTTTAGCGTCACTCCTTTGGATTTTGTCAATTGCTGCCAAGGCACAAAATTGGAATGGTGCTCCATGATCGTGGTCACGATCGTATCATCTGCTTTCACATGAGGTAAGGCCCACGAATAATACAAAAGACTGATTGACTCATCAGTTCCACGGGTAAAAATAATTTCATCTTTCTTTTTTGCTCCAATGAACCGTGCAATCCGCTCTCGTGCACTCTCATAGCATGAGGTCGCACGTTCGGATATTTTGTAAATACCCCGAAACACATTCGCACTATATGAGGCATAGTACCCATCCATAGCATCCAATACCATCTGTGGCTTAAGCGATGTCGCTGTAGAATCCAAATAAATAAGTGGCTTTCCGTCTATATGACGATTAAGTATTGGAAAATCTTTTCGGACTAGTCTCATATTATATATGCACAATAATAGCCTCGTTATCTATGCTCACGCTATATGCTCTCAATCCTGATGTGGCGGGCAGCGTCATAACTGCTCCACTTGAAATATCAAATTGTGCGCCGTGGCAGCCGCAGGTAAGGGTAGTCCCATCTAAAAAACCTTTCGTTCCCAAAGAACAATGTTTGTGTGTGCATATGTCATCCACTGCGAAATACTGACCGTCCACGTTAGCAATCGCTATCTGGAGCCCATCAACTTCCACGGTTTTCATGCTTCCCGCAGGAAGATCTGATACAGCAAGAACTTTTATTGATTGCCCCATATGAGTGTTCTCCTATGTACGGAGAATAACAAAAGAAGCTAAACTTGTCCAACCAGGTACATAATCTTGTCTGACACAAGGTTTTTTACCGCCAGATCAGATATTTTTTCGAGTGCATGGCTCAAAAAGCCAGCAACAATCAACTGCTGTGCGTTTTTATGCGCAATGCCCCGAGTAGACAGATACAAAAGCTGTTCTTCTGGAATCGGCCCCACGGTAGCTCCATGCGTACATCGCACGTCATTCGCAAAAATTTCAAGAGATGGCTTACTTTCTGCGTGAGCGTGTCCTGAAAGTAGCATATTTTCATTACGCTGATACGCATCCGTTTTTTGTGCACACCTCTCAACTCTAATGCCGCCGTCATACAAACAGGACGCGTGGTCCGAAAGGACTGTTTTTATAAGCAGATCGCTGGTTGTATCCGGTGCTACATGCTCCTGAAGAGTACGAATTGTAATCGTTGACGCTTTATCTCCTATGACAAGGCCTATTATTGCAGCACGAGCGAAACGCTCCTGCAACCGGATGCGCACATACACTGACGCAGTGTGAAAGCCAGCTGCAACGAAAACAAGCACAAGATCGCCGTTGCCCACGACACTATAGTCATAGCTGGATTCTCCTTCAGGAATTTCAACCACTATAGTTTTTGGCTGTATAATTTTTTTCATATCAACCGACAGAACCCTCCATCTGTAATTGAATCAAACGATTCATCTCCACTGCATATTCAAGAGGAAGTTCTTTTACAATCGGCTCAATGAATCCGTTTACAATCATGGATTCTGCTTTTGCTTTTCCAATGCCTCGACTTTCGAGATAAAACAACTGTTCATCGCCTATTTTTGATACAGTCGCTTCATGACCCAATTGCGCATCCTGCTCATCCACTTGCATTGTTGGATATGTATCAGATCTAGACGACTCATCAAGCAGCAACGCGTCACAAACAACTTTACTTTTTGCCTTCTTTGCCCCTTCTTGAATCTGCACAAGTCCCCGGTATGATGTTCTACCACCCCCACGACTTATAGACTTGGAAATAATCTGAGATGTCGTTTCTGATGCGGCATGAATCGCTTTTCCTCCTGCATCCTGATGCTGATGAGGACCCGCGTACGCAATGGAAAGAATCTCTCCGCGAGCCTTTCTACCAACCAAATAAACACTAGGATATTTCATGGTGAGCTTCGACCCAAGATTTCCGTCCACCCACTCCATAATACCCTCCTCTTCAACCCGTGCTCGTTTGGTCACCAAGTTGTATACGTTCGTACTCCAATTCTGGATAGTCGTGTACCGAACGCGTGCCCCTTTTTTTACGATAATTTCAACGACTGCACTATGCAATGAATCCGTTGAATAGATAGGTGCCGTGCACCCTTCAACGTAATGAACAAAACTTCCCTCATCGGCTATGATGAGAGTCCGTTCAAACTGCCCCATGTTCGCTGCGTTAATACGGAAATACGCCTGAAGCGGAAGATCAATCTTCACTCCCTTCGGAACGTAGACAAACGACCCTCCAGACCAAGCAGCGCTATTGAGAGCTGCGAATTTATTGTCCAAAGGCGGAATCACAGTCGCAAAATACTGCTTCACCAATTCAGGATATTCACGTAGCCCGGAATCCATGTCCAAAAAAACGACACCTTTTTTCGTAAGCATGGATTGGACACTTTTATATACCACTTCTGACTCGTATTGGGCCGAAACACCCGACAAAAATTTTTTTTCCGCTTCAGGAATACCGATTTTGTCGTATGTATCCTTAATGTCAGGAGGCAACTCATCCCATGAAGTGACCTTTCTATCTGTCGGTCTAAGGTAATAATAAATATCGTCGAAATGAATATCGTGAAGATTACCTCCCCAGGAAGGCAGGGGTTTTGACTGAAAAATGCCTAGGCTTTTTAACCGAAATTTCCTCATCCATTCAGGTTCATCTTTATACCCGCTGATTTGCGCAACGACACCGCCATCCAACCCTCTCTTAGATTTAAACACATAGTGTTCCGGCTTATGAAAACCGTATTTGTAGGAGTCATTAGGTAGTGTAGTGTTTGTATCCATGCGATTCAATTTCTTTCGCCAACGAGGCCTTACCAGTCTTCACTATCTTTCCATTCACGAGTATATGGACTCTGTCGGGTCGAAGATATTTCAATATTCGCTGATAATGAGTAATGATTATCACCCCAGTACCGTTTTTGACCAACCGATCGATACCAGACGCAACCACACGAAGCGCATCTACATCGAGGCCTGTGTCGATTTCATCAAAAATTGCATATTTTGGGGCCAAAACCAATGCCTGCAGCATCTCCATTTTCTTCTTTTCTCCTCCAGAAAATCCATCATGAATACCTCGGCTTAAAAAAGCGTCATCTATACGAAGCATCTGCGCGTATTCCTTGACAGTTTTACGAAATGCCAAAAGATCAACTTCACCATTCGTACTCAATTTTCCAAATACCGGATTGTGGACCCCGGAAGATTTCGTAACCAACGAGCTACCTTGCTCGTGAATCTCCTGATAAGCAACACGAAGTAAATTCATGACATGCACACCTGGGATAGCGATTGGGCTCTGGAAGGCCAAAAACAGCCCCTCTTTTGCACGCTCTTCACTGGATAAAGAAACAATATTCTTCTTTCCAATTTTGATCAGGGATTTTTGACTACTTATTCTATAAGATGGGTGACCCATCAGTGCATACGCCAAAGTTGACTTCCCGCTGCCGTTCGGCCCCATCACGGCGTGAATTTCTCCCGCGCGGACGTGCATATCCACTCCATTGAGAATGAGTTTATCTTCTACTGTCGCCCGGAGATCGGAAATAATGAGTGCACCATCCATCTCGCAATTGTAATATATCTTACAGCTTATTGGAAACGCGGTCATTTTTTCCCATAAATATTTCTTTCGTTCCATGATATCGGAGAATAAAATACTCTTTTATCAGCAACGGGTGCCGGGAAAGTGACAAAAACCGGTTTACGTCTGCCCGCTGAGAGATATGGGCTGCGAGTGCTTTCTTCTTCTTGTTCATAAATTTAGCGGTGTCAATAACTGTGGTAATTTTTTCGTCCGGGGTACCCTTCCATGGCTTGTTAAATAGCTCCTGAGGAATATTTTTCATTTTCTTCAGATACGTCGCAATACTTTCTGGCATACAAATGTAATAAAGCTTCGGTAATGTATTTTCATCAACTGCCGGGCGGTCTTCCAATTGTTGAGCTACCCAAGCTGCATATTTCTGAAACGCATAGGTCGTAGAATAACAAAGCTTTATATGGTCGGGATGATTACTTACACCAGTGGTATCGAAGGTGATAACGCAATCCGGTATGAGCTCTAGCATCTTTCTGTATACAAAATCTTCAATGTCGCCGGGCGTCCGGGCTGCGAGTGTCCCGTCAATATAATCCAAAAAAGAAACAGTATGAATACCGAGCACACTAGCAGCAAGTTGAACTTCTTTTTGACGGATACTACCAAGCGCCTCAGGCGCAAGAGCATCGTATGGTCCGGTTTCACCCCGTTCACCTCGCGTAGCACAGAGAAGATGCACGTCCCAACCGGCTTTAACGTATTTTGCTACCGTTCCCCCGCACGAAAACGATTCATCGTCTGGATGTGCAAATACAAGGAGTAGCTTCTTCATACGTGCATTTTACCACAAAAAAAGAAACCTCCCCATTTCAGGAAAGGTTTCTTTCGCCTCTGCATTATTTATTTTTTCCCTTTTGCGGTCATTTTATACAATGAATACAATCCTGCCAGACCGACGAGAATGTAAACGAGCTGCACCAAAGCAGGACTCGTTCCTAATACTGTCTGTACTAAATCCAGCTTAAATGCTCCAACCAGACCCCAATTTAATGCTCCCACCGTTACTAAAACATATACCAACCAATCTACTTCTTTCATTTTCATTTTCTATCACCCCCCATCCAATACAAGCGTAGTAGATACAACTGCCGACTGTCAAGATACGTCATGATACAATTAAAAAGATGAAGTCCATTCCCATTCTCTATCCCGATGATTGGAAAACGTACGAGCTCGTAGACAGCGGTATGGGCGAAAAACTCGAACGATTTGATCACTACACCGTCGTCCGGCCCGACCCAAGAATTCTGTGGGAAAGAAACCAACCTAAAGAATTATGGGACAAAGCAGACGCAACATATAAGCGAGCAAACCCCACAAACGGGAGCTGGTATCAGAGGCAGCCGCCGCCTTCCCCTTGGACGCTGAACTATAGACACCTTTCATTTTTGCTCAAGCCCACAAGCTTTAAACACGTCGGCATTTTTCCAGAGCAGGCAGTCAACTGGGATTGGATATCTGATAAAATTTCGAAACGTCCTCTTCGCATTTTAAATCTGTTTGGGTATACCGGAGCCGCTACTTTGGCAGCAGCAGCAGCAGGAGCCCATGTAACACACGTCGATTCTGCCAAAAGCACCATCGGATGGGCACGCGAAAACGCCCAATATTCAAGATTGTCAGACAAACCCATCCGCTGGATAGAAGACGACGCATATTCATTTGTTCTCCGCGAGGCAAAACGGGGAAATACATATGATGGTATCATTCTGGATCCTCCAAGATTTGGCAGAGGAAGCAAAGGAGAAATCTGGAAAATCGAGAATGACCTGCCAAATCTACTTTCTGCATGTCGAAGTATTTTGTCTGATACCCCACAATTTGTTGTTGTCAATGCATACACAGCTGACTTATCTGCACTTGTTATCTATCAATTGCTCTTGGACACTATGCATGACCTCAGAGGAAATCACTCATTTGGTGAATTAGCACTCAAAGAATCAGAAAGCGATCGGATGGTGCCAAGCGGTATTTTTGCCCGGTGGTCAATCTCCTAACGCACCACATCTCCATGCTCTTGAATCTTCGTGTCTTCGTACGGTCCGATGACCCTCCTATACAATTCCTGGGTAACAGCAGATAGGACACCCAAGGCACGATTGAGATGAAAATACTTTACTGGATACAACGACCGGATGATTTTTGTGATTGAATAGTTCAATGCTCCATCCTGGTCTTCAATAGATACTGACTGTAAATGGTTAATAAGTGGACCAAGTAGGGCATCAAGTTTCGGACGCTGTTCCTTTCTAATGTATGGCATATATCTATTCTAGCAGATCCGTCAAACGAAAGCGGCTGGGATAATATCCGTATTTCAGGTATAATAACGGTACTTTGGGAGGTCGTATAACGGTAGTACTCATCCCTCTGGAGGATGATATCTTGGTCCGAATCCAAGCCTCCCAGCCAACAAGCAGAGTAGCAAATATAAAATATTTTTAACTGTTTATGCCAAATGAAGCGAAATTCGATATTACCCCTGACCAGATAAGTAATATTGGGCTTCACTTAAGAAATGAAGACCCGGACTATATTTGGGGCGTAGGTGACTTTAGAAATGCAATTTTTGAGTTCTTGGTAACACAGCACAAATTACCCTGGGATGAAAGCATTGGATGTCCAGACTGGGATGATCCTTTAGTAAAAGAGCTATATCGTTCATTTACAGAATGTTTACAATTGGAAAATGAGACTGAATATATTGATGATGCAAAAGCACATTGTATAACCGAAGACTGTGATTGGGAAGCAATAGGTCAAGCCAAAGTTGAAAGAGCAGACAGAATTCTTACCGAGTGCGATTTAACCAATAAATGTCGTCAGCATCACTTAGAAAGTGGAAAAATGACAAAACACAATCGTTTTACTCTTTATGTAAATAATAACCAGGTAGGCATGGCATCAGTCAGCTCACAGGTTTGTACCGGTTACATTGAACCCTAATTTAATTCACCAATACAGAGAAAGACTCTAGACCCGCGTGCTCAACCAGAATTTCATGAATAAAATATACCCCAGAAAAGAAGCTAGGATACCGTTTACCAAAGACGGATATCAAAAAATATTGTCAGAGAAGGCGAAGCTTCTGTCCGAGCGGCCGGAGGCCGTAGAACATCTTCGTAAATCTCGAGAGATGGGAGATCTCTCAGAAAACGGATATTACAAAGCCAGTCGTGCCCGATTGTCATTTCTGGATGCACGCCTTCGTCGCGTTGATCGACTTATCAAATTAGGAATAATTGTAGAATCAATAAGAAGCGGAAGCGTAGACATAGGTAGCCATGTCACAATAACAGACGGGATAAAACAAATGAAATATTCCATAGTTGGGGGGTACGAATCCGATCCATCCACACAAACAATTTCTCATCTCTCTCCTCTTGGCAAAGCACTCATCGGGAAAAAAGCAAATGATGTTGTCGCCGTACAGACACCGTCTGGTCCTAAGTCTTACACTATTCTTGCGGTAAACCGATAATGCCGCGACCAAATAGCGCAAGTAATCCATCGCGTTCAAGTTCATGAATCATAACACTGAGAAATGCGCGGGACTTACCATATCTCTTTTGAAAATCCACTATAAGCGCATTTCGTGACGTATTTCCCTGTCTCAATTGATCGATTATCCTCCCCCGGTAAAACCTGTTAGACTCGCGGAATGGAATTATTTTCTTTTGTGATACTTGACCCATGACACGTGATACATTCAACTCAAGGGATCCATAATCCATAAGAGCCTGGTGCCATTCCCAGGATTTGGCTTTGGGGACCAATTGATCTGCCACAGACTGAATAACGGATCCTTGTTGCGGTATATCCTCAAAAAAGAAATGAGTGATGATTTGGCGAATATTTGTATCTACCATAGCAATATTTTTTTTATAAGCGAACACCAATATTGCTCGAGCAGTATATATACCCAAACCGGGTAGTTTAATCAATACTTCATAGCTCTTTGGGAAATGACCATTATATTCATTGCAAATTATTTGCGCTGTTTTGAGTAAATAAAGTGCACGGCGATTATACCCCATCCCTTTCCAAACCCGCAATACACGATCTGGGCTTGCCTGTGCCAGTGCAAACACCGTGGGAAATAAATCAAGAAATTCCTGGTACTTCGGCAAAACCCGCGACACCTGCGTCTGCTGAAGCATGATTTCTGAAATAAAGATGTGGTACGGATCATGAGTTCTCCGCCACGGGAGATCGCGTTTATTTTTGTCCCACCAAAAAAATATGACATTCTGAAATTTTTTAATTTGTTTCTGCGACAACTTCATGTACTGTAGTATTCTAAAAGGCCTCCTCTTGCTAAGCAAGAAGAGGCCTAATAAATTTTGTTTACTTTCTTTACGTCTTGGGTGTTGGCGAAGGTTTCACTGGTGAATTAAAATCTTTTACATGCGTCACTTCTGTGACCGTGTTATTTGCCCGATCCCACAACCCTTTCACACGTACCCTATGACCTACCACAATATCTGTCTGACCGATCGCTTCTTCTTTACGATTCACAAACTTGGTCAAAGAAGATACCACGACGGTCTCGTCTGGCCGTTTTTCATTGACTGTACTCATCACCCAACCACTGGTGGTCAATGATTTTACCACTCCCACAAACACACCAAATCGTTTCTCGATCGATGCGTCGCGCACGAGCTTGGCATTGATAGTCGTCTTTGCGTCATCTGCCCATAAGCCAATGACGTTCAGTATATCGCCGAGCTGCATCTCATCGAGCGTCGCCTTGCCCCAAAATCTGCGGCGAAACTGCGTGTTGCTATCGGTTACGACGACATATGACTTACCGTCTTTCTCAACGGTCAAGGTCGTGCCGTTTTTCGCGGTCAATTTGCCGCTACCGATGGCCGCCCTGCCCCTTTTTAAAAATTCTCGGAGAATCCCAGGGCGGGATCCAGCTTTTTCTCGAAGATCTTCTTTAATTTCTTTCCGAACGTCTGTCCGCATATTTTCTGCAGCCACCTGCGGCACGATCGAAAGACCGAGCACTGCTGCTGCAGCTAAACTAAAAAATTGAGTTTTTATCATTTATATACTTCACCTCCCCTTCCATACAGTAGTACGCAAGAGAGGCCAATAAAGTTTCACCGCATAGCTTCACGTGAGGCGTAAACAATCGAGAAGCTATTGTCCTGAGACGTAGGTAACAACGAGGTCTTTCTCGGCGACATTACCACTCTCATCATTCACCATAACGATAATGAAATTTTCCCCTTCGTCAAGAGTCAAGGAACCGGAAAAATTCCCAGTCGCATCTGCGCGCATTTCCAGTTCGTTGATAAACACCTCTGCTTTCGGCGCAGTCGTCCCGCGCACAGTAAGCGCAGGCGTGGTCACGGTCGCCCCATCAACAGGAGCCAAAACAGACAGTAAAAGTTCATTTACCGCCGCTGGATTCAATTCCTCGAACGCGTTCGGCGTCGGAGCCGCAACGCGAGCCTCCTGGCGCACGGACGTCACACTATTCTTTCGCAGTAATATAAACAATCCTATTCCGACTCCAACAGCGATAACGACAATTCCCACAATCATTTTCTTCATATATATCCTCCGTAATACATTACTATCTTTTCTTACCCAACTTTATAATAAATTGCAATTTCTTTCGAATGATGTTGCGGCGGCGGCGGGTAAGCAAAAATACCGCAAAAATAATGCCAATCACCACTATAGCACGAAAAATTGTGCCCTGCGGCAACTCCGCAATAATGATATCAGCTGTATCTCTCCAGTATTCCCTGATAATCTCACGATCCTCTCTTAGCAATCCTAAAAGCTCCAGCGTTCCACGTTCCGCGATAAGTTGCCCTCCGCGCCACAGAAAGTAAAGAAGCACTACACTCAATAACCCGATACCAAGGCGGAACATCCAAAGCCAACAGTGCGTCCTAAATTTTTCAAAACCCACCACACGATCCATCACGCGATCCGATACATCAAGAGTTTTCATATGATATGAGTGCCCGCAGAAAAACTTTCGCCCGAGATAAATGTGTTCGTACTGTATTGACCGGCATACGCAATTTTCTACTTATTTCTTCATACGATAAATCCTTATAATAGTAAAGGGTGATAACACGCCTATATTTCTCATCAAGTTCTGCCAAACGCCTCTCCATAGCCTGGGCCTGATCCCGGTCAAACAGTTTTTCGTACAAAAGCTCATCCACCGCAAGCTCTGCAACGTCATCCAATGAAACCTGCTTTTTTTGTCGGCGCAAATACGAAAATGCCGTATTTTTGGCTATAGAAAATACGTAAAATGAAAACTTTCTTTTTGTATCCACCCGATCTACTGTTTTGTACAGATTCACAAAACTATCCTGCACTACATCTTGGGCAACCTCAGGATCACGGACCAAATGCATAACAAACGAAAAAAGACGAGACTGATACCGACGAACTATATTCTCGAATGCCAATATATCCCCATCTTGAACATCCCGAATATATTCTTCATCCCGTTTTTCCATCATAGATCCGTCAATTATAGTACAATACGCTATATGAAATCTGGCATAGTCGCCATTATCGGTCGACCAAATGTAGGCAAATCAACGCTTTTAAACGCAATCCTGAAACACAAGGTGTCCATCACATCACCGAAGCCCCAAACCACCCGGTTTAATATACAGGCAGTCTATGAAGACGATCGAGGACAGATAATTTTTGTTGACACACCCGGAATTTTCGCCCAAGTCGATGACCCTCTGGCCAGAAAAATCAATTTAAAAGCTGAAGAGTCGTTTGATCTTGGTGTGGATCTCGTACTTTATGTCGTTGATCACACGAGGCAACGGGATGTTGAAGAAAATAAGACATTGGGGATCGTTCGTAGGGCTAAAGCACCAAAAATTCTCGTTATAAACAAGTCAGATGTAAAAGAGCCGACTCATATTGTGCAATATAAATTTCTTGAAGATGAATTTGATACCATCATTCACGTTTCTGCATTAAGCACACACAATATGCCCACATTGTTGGATGCAATATTTGAATATTTGCCGGAAAAGGATCCGCTTGTGGACAGATCAATACTTGCACAACCTGCACTCAATATGGATAGTAAAATGTTTATTGCAGAGATCATACGCGAAAAAGCCTTTCTATTCCTCCGAAGCGAAGTACCTTATTCATTGACTTCAATTACAGATGATGTCGTCGAGCGGGATAACGGATCTCTGTATATAAAAGCAAGAATTATCACCTCAGCAGACCGCTATAAATCCATGATTATCGGCAAAAATGGCTTCATGATAAAAGAAATCAGCATGGCGGCGAGGAAAGAGTTGGAAACGGCAACCGGCAAAAAAGTCTTTCTTGAATTAACCGTGGAAACCGATCCCCACTGGATGGAATATCTGTAATAGCAACACGAACGACACAAGTTGCTTAGTTACTTAGCAAGAGATAAACGAATCAAGGTGTCTTCTTTTCCTAAAATCTCTAATGATTCCAAGAGAGGCGGGCCTACGGTTTTACCGGTGATAGCAACACGAAGCTCCATAAATACATCTTTCGCCTTCATTCCCGCTTTCTCCGTCTCCAGTCGAATTGCCGCTTCCATCGCATCATGGTTCCACTCAGTAGATTCGAGCGCTTTGCTGGCAATTCCCACTAATTTTTTGTCAACTGGCCGTTCAAACTCCTCAGGCCGAATAAAGAAAAATTCTGCCAATGACCGGTATTCAGCAAGCGTCTTCATTCGTTCGATAACCAGCGGAATTGTCCGCTCGATTAAATTTTGATCATACTTTCCATTATAAAAATCAAAAATTTGAACTTTGAGTTTTGAACTTTGAGTTTTCCGTAGATATTCTCCGTTCATCCAGCGCAATTTCTCAATATCAAATATCGGCGCCGTTGTCTGTATAGCCAAAAGGTTAAACGCGCCAACCATCTCCAAAACTGAAAAAATTTCCTTCCCATCCGGATGCATCCATGCCATAGTCGCCAGATAATTCAGTATCGCTTCCGGTAAAAATCCTTTATTTATGTAATCTCCTACCCAGACGGGATTTTTGCGTTTCGATAATTTACTTTTATCCGGATTACGAAGTAAGGGCATGTGAGCAAACAGCGGAGGCTTCCACCCAAAAAATTGGTACAGAAGTACATGCTTGGGGGTGGAAGAAATCCATTCCTCGCCGCGAATAATATGGGAGATTTTCATTAGATGATCATCCACAACGACACCAAGATGATACGTCGGATACCCGTCAGATTTCAAAAGCACCTGATCGTCAATGAGTTTATTTTCAAACGAAATATCACCGCGTATCTCATCGTGAAACACCGTGACACCCTCATCGGGAACTCTCAATCGGATCACACATGGTTCTTTTTGAGCATTGAGTTTTGAGCTTTGAGTTTTGAGTTCGCGACACCTCCCGTCATACATCGGTGCCTCGTGATTTGCCTCCTGATCTTTCCGCATGGCAGCAAGCCTGTCAGATGTACAGAAGCAATAATATGCATGACCTTTTTCAATTAATTCTTCAGCGTATTTTTTATATACTTCCAACCGTTCCGACTGGCGGTAAGGGTTAAACGGGCCGCCTATATCCGGACCTTCTGCGTGCCTGAGACCCAGCCATGCAAGCGACGCTAAGATTCGCTCTTCACTTCCTTCCACAAATCTGGTTTTATCGGTGTCTTCGATGCGGATGACAAATTCTCCGCCGTATTTTTTGGCAAAAACATAATTTATGAGCGCGGTATAGGCATTGCCGATATGCAGGTCCTGACCCGTTGGAGATGGAGCAATGCGCGTTCGAACTGTATTCATCAACATTGATTCTAACACTCTGTCACCGTATACTCAAAGAGCCATGACAACACTTACTGAAACCGCATACTATACCAGGCGAACAATAAACTGGACGATTCTGGCAATTATCGGATATGTACTTCTCCGTATCTTCTGGAGTACGTTCGTCACTGTTTGGCTCATCGTTTTCCCCCCGAAGGCTCCTCCACCTAACCATGCATTCGGCAAACTTCCCGCTCTTCGGTTTCCAGCTTCAGCACCTGAAGCACCAAAAATAACTTTTAGATTGGAAACAATCGAGGGAAGTGTTCCCGCAGCTTCAGCATCTGCAACAGTTTATTTCATGCCGAAATCACCAGCAAATTTATTGGCGCTTACACGGACGCAGGACTTTGCGCAACGACTTCAGCTTTCTCCCACTCCAATTTCAGAATCCAAAAATATCTACCGATTCAATGATCTAGAACTGCCTCTTCGGAGTCTTCGGTATGATATCGTATCGAACAACTTTATACTGCGTTATGCCTTTGAACAGGATACCGGGGCACTGGCCGAACGCAGCCTTCCTACCGGTACCGGAGGCCTCGCAGAAGCACGCACAATGCTACAAACGTATGACTTATATATTCCTGACCTATCCGGCGGATCAAACAAAATAACCTATTTACGGCTGTCTGGCGACCGGCTAATACCCACAACAAGCCTTTCTGCCGCCGATGCGTTACGGGTAGATTTCTTCAGAAGACCCGTCGGTGGCATACCCCTGGTAACACCATACCCGGATGAAGGTCACGTTTCTTTTGTTTTTTCTGGATCCACAAATCTAAAACGGCGCGTACTCCAATTTGCATATACACACTGGCCAATTGATTATGAAACGACAGCAACATACGCTCTGAAGCCCAGCAGTCAGGCATGGGGCGAACTCCAAAGCGGGCAGGGTTTTATCGCACGGTATCCAAATACAGGAACAAGTGTAACCGTACGATCGGTTACTCTGGCATATTATGACTCACTGGATCCACAAAATTACCTCCAGCCAGTATTCGTGTTTGAAGGGGATGATGGATTCCTGGGATACGTCTCAGCCGTCGCCTCTCCGTGGACAGAATAATTATTTAGGTTCAAAAACCTGCCACTGATAATTCGCAAAAACCCAATCGATAAGCTTTGCGGTTTCTCCAAATCGGTCACGACTTTTCAAAACTACAAAAATTAATCTGTGCCCCGAACGGTCCAGAAGTGTCACTAAATTTTCTCCAGCCCCCTCTGTCCATCCGGTTTTAATCCCACCGACCCCGGGAATTTTTCCCAAAAGCTGATTTATGTTTTTTAACGGGTGAAAATACGTATATGTCACATCAGAGATCGTTATCTGAGGTATCGCGACCATTTTTGCAATTGTCTTGTTGGACAACGCGATGCCAGACAAACGGGCTAAATCTATCGGAGACATTTTATGATCCGGATGATCGTAACCTACCGGATTGGTAAAATGACTCTTTGTGAGATGAAGTGTGCGCGCCTTTTCATTCATCGCCGCAATAAACCGCTCCGCTCCACCCTCATAATGGTCAGCCAATGCATACGCCGCGTCATTACCCGAAGCGATCAACATGCCATACAGTAAATTTTCAACCGTTATTCGCTCCCCCGCCACCAAGCCCATAACCTGCCCGTCATTGACTACAGAACGAACCGTCACCACATCATCCAACTGATATGCATCCAGCACGACCAGCGCAGTTAATATCTTTGTCGTAGAAGCAGGTGCCAATAACACTTCTTCATTGCGCTTATAGAGATAAACGCCGGAATCGACATCCAACACTACCACGCCCGCAGCAGTTATTTCTTCTCCAGGATACAAACCGGTCATACTTGTAGGATATGGCGCAGGAGTTGGAAGAGGAAATGGCAAGCGGCGCATAACCGTCTTTCCTACTTTTGGACGAATAGTATAGATATTTTGACCGGGATACAGCAAGAAAAACACGCCTAGGATAAAAAGATACAAAATCTTACTGAGTGAGCGTTGCCACCACGGCTTTTTTGCTGAATGTCTTCGCTGTTTGGGCATGATTATTTCGTTTTGAAAATAACGGCGATACCCAATTCGGCAAGTTGTTCTGTACTTGCGGCGCTCGGCGCATCCATGACTGATGTAGCCCCTCCAGAAGACGCAGGAAACGCCATGACCTCCCGAATGCTTGGTTCACCCAATATCGTCATAATAAGCCTGTCAATTCCCGGCGCAATCCCCCCATGAGGAGGCACTCCATAGCTAAACGCGGTAAGCATGTGATCAAATTGCGACTTTTGCTCTTCGCTAAAACCGATCAATTCAAATACCTTGTTTTGGATTTCAGGCTGATGGATACGGATACTGCCACCGCCCACTTCAAATCCGTTCAAAACCAAATCATGCTGAAGACCGCGTACGCGCAAAGGATCCGTATCAAGAAGCGGAATATCGTCAGCATGAGGCGCAGTGAACATATGATGAGAAGGGGCAAATCTCGCCTTGCCAGAACCATAGTAAAAATCATCTTTGGATTGCTCGGTAAAAAGGGGAAAATCTATAGTCCAAGAAAATGCGAGCTCATTGGGATCATTTGTGTCTTTCCGCAGGTCCGGCTTGTCTGTGCCATAAGTTGCCATTACTTCTTTATGTGGCAATCGCGGCCACGGAGATTGCGATATATATTTTTGGGGAAATAATTCCGCAACCATTCGCGCAAACATGTCTTCTGTCAGTTGCATTATGTCTTCTTGAGTCACAAAGGACAACTCCATATCAAGCTGTGTAAATTCTCCGTAGGCCCTATCTTTTCTTGGGTCTTCATCGCGGAAACAACGCGCAATCTGGAAATACCGCTCCAGTCCCGCAACCATCAATAATTGTTTATATTGTTGTGGCGATTGCGGCAGCGCATAAAAATTACCTTTCTGAAGCCGTGACGGAACAATAAAGTCGCGTGCCCCTTCTGGTGTCGTTTTGGTGAGGATCGGTGTTTCCACTTCTATAAAATCACGCGCAAGCAAAAAATTCCGAATAAACGCTGCCGCCCGGCTACGCATACGCAAATTTCTATTCATGCGCGGCCGCCGCAGATCAAGATAGCGGAATTTTGACCGTATTTCCTCGTTAATATCATACCCATCGGTATCGATGGGAAACGGCAATTCCCGGGCGTGACTCACGATCGTTAATTTTTTGACTTCAATTTCCACTGTGCCGGTAGGAATTTTTGGATTCACCATGGACGCCGGACGTGACTTTACCAGTCCCACTACTTCCACCACATCCTCTGCGCCCACCTGCTGTTGGTTTGCAATAACGACCATCTGGACAATTCCACTCCTATCGCGCAGGTCTAAAAACGTAATTTTTCCGTGATCGCGCCGGGTATTCACCCAGCCAGCAAGCAACACTTCCTGACCTATTGCATCAATTGTTTCTATCGCAAGAGTTCGTTTCATGAGTCTTTCTGCCATTGTACGGTGATTTGCAATTCTTGACAAGGAGATTTTGTCTGTTAAAATATCTTCTATACCTATGACAAGCGCTACCTGGCACCTTCGCGTCTTTTTTATTACCCTCCGAAACAAGGGAGGACGTGTGGCGGGAGCATAAAAAAAGAAATTATTTCAAACCCAACACGAACCTCCCAAGGAAAGGGAGGTTTTTTTGATAAAAAAAGAAACTATGACCATAGAATATGATCCAACTGAAACACTGAGAAAAAATTCCGGAGAAGGAGCCGGGGGGGGTGGAGATGGCCCTATTGGAGAAGACTTATACGAAGGCCCATACAGGGTTCTCCGTGAAGGCGAAGAGGTGGCGCTAGAAGATGTTTCTCAGAATACAGTCACGCGCGAGCCAATGGTGCCAATCCGTAAATATGGAAAATAAATGAGCGAAGCTTTGCCCGATGCACATTGACAAGTTAATTTTTGGGTGGAAGAAGAGGATGTCACATCTGACCTGGCGCCTTCCTCTTCCACCCAAATCTTTGGGAGGAAAAATTCAAAAGGAGAAAAGAAAAAAATGAACAAAGGACCCCCTAAAAAAATTAAATAATAATACAATCAGAAGGAAATTTGAAAATCCAAAAAACTCAAGAGGACAAAAATGAACACTGGTTACGATGTTGACCTGCCGGAAGAAGGAGATGTTTGTTCTTGCTGTGTCGCGCCTGCAGCGGCTAAAATCAGCGGTGTGCCACATTGTGGATTCCACGCTGATCAAGAATTTGAAGACTGGCGGAAATATTTACCCAGCAAACCCGCACCTGTCGTCGCCTAAACGCGCTTAGCAAACGAAACACCGTTCGATTATCGCTTTGCGCGATAGCAACATCTCCACAGAGACCCAGCACCAGCTGTCGCTGGGTCTCTCCCTTTTGGGCATCCAGAGAATTTTTTTGCGAAACTTCGCAAAAAAATGTATTTTCTTTCCTCCGATTCTCCCAAAAAAACAACACACCACCTGCCTGCCTATCGCAGCAGTTAATAATATTATTCAGAATATATCGTTAACCGTTGCGCTTTACAGGCAGGTTGAGAGAAGCAAAACACAAGATCCCCGTATTTTATGGCTCGAGAGCGCCAGACCAATGCGGGGATTTTGGTTAGACACGTATATCCTTTATCTTTAACTGCAATTTGCGGTTTCCGTTCCAGGTATTCATATCAATCGAATATGCAATATCAACCGGCTTATCCGGTGTAAACTTGCCATATAATTCTCCTAAACCAAAGGCAATTGCGTCAATCGTTAATGACTGAATACGTAATTTAAGGTGTTTTTTATCCTTACCCACAAGACGCACGTCACCAACCACAACCCCGCGCGTCGCAAACACCGGTTCTGCGTTACCGAATCCGAACGGCTCAAAACCGCGGATCTGTTGCCATAGCGCCTCTGTCGCTGTTTCAAGCGGAATTTCCAAATCTATACGCAGCAACCGTGTTAGTTTTTCTTCATCCAATTCTTTATCCGCCAGATTCTCGAGTCTATCCTGCAGCGCAGTCAAATGTTTCGTTTCCACAGTAAACCCCGCTGCCATCGGATGACCGCCAACATCTATCAAAATATCACTACAGGTTTTGATCGCCTCAACGATGTTAAATCCTGCAACAGACCTGGCTGATGCTTTTGAGACAACTTCCCCTTTAGATACCACAATAGCCGGTCGGTAATACTCTTCAACCAGCTTACCCGCCACAAGACCAATGACCCCTTGATTATATGACTCGTGGGAAAGAAAAATAAGTTTATGCGAATGAATAGAAGGCGAACGGGAAGTAAGGAAGTTTTTTGCATGAAGTGTCGTATCAACGGTAAGCTGTTGGCGCTCCCGATTGGTCATTCCTAATTTTTGTGCCAACAAATCAGCGCGGTCACGCTGCTTTGTACACAAAAGCCGAAGCGCGTCCAACGCATGTTCTATCCGCCCCATGGCGTTTAATCGTGGTGCTATCATATGAGAAATGTCATATGTGCCCACAGTCCCCTTCGTTAATCCAGCATCCGCCATGAGCGCTTCCAGGCCAACCCGTTTCGTTTCGTTTATCGCCGCCAATCCGAACCGCGCTATTGACCGATTCGCGCCCACGAGCGGTACCATATCGGCAATCGTTCCAATAGCAGCAAGAGAAAGAAGCTCCATGGAGAACGCTACGGGCAACTTATGATTCATAGCACGCAGAAGTTCTTTTGCTAAAAACCAACTTACCCCTGCGCCGCACAGAGAAGTCGTGTGAACGACCGTGCAGTCGGGAAGCAATGCAGGCTTGACGTGGTGATCTGTAACAATAACCTCTATTCCTAATGTCTTGGCGTATACAACCTTCTCCCTTGCAGTTATTCCGTGGTCGACCGTAATAATAAGGGTCGGATTATAAAGCTCCTTCACCGTGTCTATTCCTTTCACAGATAATCCATACCCCTCATCCACCCGATGAGGAATATATGGCATGACGCGAGCACCAAGCTGATTCAGTGTCTCCCACATGACCGCACCGGCAGTAATCCCATCAGCGTCGTAATCCGAATACACTACGATAGATTCCTTTGTTTCTATTGCTTTTTGGATTCGTTTGATCGCTTTTGCAAGAGACGTTGTTTCAATATTTACGTCACGGGGGGTAAGTACTGCAGGATCCGGCGGATTAAGAAAACATGAGATATCCTTCTTCCCAATGATTCCTCTGTTTTTTAACAACATCGACACCAGGTCATCAGTTTTGCCTTTGTGAATAATTTCCCATTTCTTCATGGGTCTTATGATATCATAAGCCTATGATAACGCTTCCGGCTGCAGCTCAATCAATTATCGATTCGCTCCAAAAAGCTGGATTTGAAGGTTACGCTGTGGGGGGATCCGTGCGTGACACCCTAATGAACCGCCCGACTCATGGATGGGATTTTACCACCAACGCGACACCGGAAGACATACTTAAACTATTTCCCGACAGTTTTTATGATAATCAATTTGGAACCGTGGGAGTAAAAATCTACACGCTGTCAACTGATATTGAAGATATTTATGAAATCACCACCTACCGCAGTGAAAAAGGGTACAAGGATCACCGTCACCCTGACCATATTCTATGGGGCAAAACACTCGAAGATGACCTATCGCGCAGGGATTTTACAATAAACGCCATCGCATCGGACGGAAAAACGCTCATTGATCCATATGAGGGACAAAAAGACTTGAAGGAAAAAATTATCCGCACTGTGGGTGATCCGGACCTGCGTTTTTCAGAGGATTCTTTGCGCATGATGCGGGCAGTTCGAATAGCTAGCGAGTTGGGATTTATGATAGATGAAACAACATCAAGTGCGATATTAACCAATGCAGAACTTTTGAAAAGAATCTCTGCTGAGCGCATTCGCGATGAACTCATGCGACTTCTGAAAAGTGAATATTCTTCAGACGGCATTTTGCTACTCAAAAATACAGGACTGCTCAAGTACATTCTCCCGGAGCTCGAGGATACATTCGGTGTTGCGCAAAAAAGTCCGAAGCGCCACCACATCTATGACGTCGGCACCCACTCGGTATTAGCACTCAAACATTGTCCTTCAACCGATCCCCTCGTACGTCTGGCGACGCTCCTTCATGATATTGGCAAAACGAAAACATTCCACAAAGATGAATCAGAGCTCATTACCTTCTACAACCACGAGGTCGTCAGTGCCCGTCTGGCAAAAGCAGTTGCCCAACGCCTCCGATTATCCAGGAACCAATCGGATAAACTTATTACACTCGTGCGCTGGCATCAGTTTAGCGTCGATGAGCGTCAAACAGACAGCGCATTACGACGCTTCATACGACGGGTAGGTCGCGATAATCTTTCCGACATGCTGGCACTCCGCATCGGAGACCGTTTGGGCGGAGGCGCACGAGAAACCTCATGGAGATTGGAACTATATAAGAAACGCCTGCAGGACGTTCAAAAACAACCCTTTTCTGTGACCGATCTAAAAATTAACGGACATGACATAATGCGCGAGCTTGACTGCAGACCCGGGCCAATCGTAGGAAAAATACTCAATCAATTATTCGCAGAAATCGAAACCGGAATTTTATCTAATGAACGCGAGGCGCTTCTTATTCGTCTTAAGCAACTAAGCAACGAAGTAACTGGGCTTGCTGCTAACTAACGTTTTCTTTTTTCCCACCTGTCCCACAGCATAAGGATTGGAGTTGCGACAAAATCCGAAGAATATGTGCCTGATATTGTGCCAATTAGTAACGCGATGGCAAACCATTGAATCGAGGATCCACCCAACAACACAAGCGCCAACAACATAAAAATAATCGTGAGGGAATTAGTCAGAGAACGACCGATAGTTTCGGTCAATGCCCGGTCACAGATACTATCAAATGGCATGCGTTCACCGCGCTTCACCATCTCGCGGATCCTGTCAAATACCACGATGGTATCGTGTACAGAAAAACTCATAGTGGTCAAAAAAGCAGTTACAAACAAGGTATCTACTTCAACCCTCATAAAATGACCCAGAAGGGCAAAGCTCCCCAACACAACGAGCAAGTCATGCAGAAGTGCTGCGACTGCTGACACACCGAATTTTATATTTTTAAATGCATATGCCACATAGAGCAATATAGCCAGGATCGCAATTCCCGCGGCGGCGATTGTTTTAACCAATAATTCCTTGCCCAGAATTGGACCCACAGTTTCGTTTCTGATAACTTCTGCTGAGGGAGACGTCGCTGCCGCAATATTCAATCGGAAAGAAACAATCTTTTCATCTGCTTCAGACTTCATTCGCACAATATACGTCCCATTATGTGTTTTTTGAGTACTTACCAATGACAATCCCTCTTTTGCCGCCGATGTTTCTATCGCCTTTTCATCCCCAGCCGATTTAAACTGAAGCTCCATAAGTGTACCGCCAGTAAAATCGATCGCCGGCCGCAAGCCAAATCGAGCAAGAGCAATAAGTCCAGGAACAAGCACGAGGCTCGACAACAAAAAATATATCCATGTATATTTTGAAAAACGTATCATATTGCTTTTTCCTTATATAACACGCGTATCAATGTTCGGGTAACAACAATTCCAGTAAAAAGACTAGCAAGTACCCCGATAAACAGTGTAATGGCAAAGCCACGTACCAAGCCAGAGCTTGGGAGCATTGACCAATTCCCAGGATTAAATAATACCAGGCAGGTGATGAGAGTCGTAAAATTTGCATCTCGTATACTATCCCATGCCTTGCCAAAGCCTAGCTCCATGGCAACCTTCCATGGTCTGCCGGCCCGCTTCTCTTCTTTGAACCGCTCAAAGATCAAAATATTGCTGTCCACTGCCATGCCGATTGAAAGAATAAACCCCGCCACACCGGGCAGGGTAAGTGTAATGGGAATGAGTCGAAATACTGCGAACGTTAAAAGACCATAGAGAATTAACGCACAATCCGCCAATACCCCTAAACGACCATATTGGACAACCATAAAAACCGCAACAATCGTCAAACCAACAAGTCCTGCCCGCACGCTCTTTACCACGGATTCCTTACCAAGTGTCGCGCCGATACTTCGTCGCTCCACCACAGAAACAGACACCGGAAGCGCACCGGCATTGAGCTGAGTCGCAAGCATTTTTGCTTCTTCCTGCGTAAATCCACCCGTTATGACAGCCCGCCCATCGGTAATTGGAGTATTAATGCGAGGCCACATAATGGGCACGCTGTCAAGAAATATAGCAAGAGGTTTACCGACTAACCTGCTCGTAATATCGCTAAACGCAGCAGCACCCTTTGCATTAAACTCTAGTCCGACCTCGGGAGCACCATTTTGGCTGTTAAATACAACAGCTGACCTACGCAAGTCTTTCCCTGTAATACCTGCAGGTTTGGTATTGCCGGAAGTAGGAAAAATAAATGCTCCCGGTGTTGCGTCTTTTTCATCGATAAATTCTCGAAATTCCAGTTGCGCCGTCTGCCCAATAAGCGACTCTGCTTTTGATACGTCCGTTATCCCCGGCATCTCAACAAGTATTCTATACGATGTATTTGAGCGCGAAGATTGAATCGTTGGTTCTGATACGCCAAAAAAGTTTATCCTCCGTTCAATCACACTGCGTGCTGACTCCAGCGCATCGGCACGATCCGACTCTGCAATATTTTTCATATCGGCCTCAAGAGCAATATGTGATCCTCCTGATAAATCCAATCCCAACTGTGTCCGAAAATCTTTATCAATACGAAAACCAAAAACGGTAAATGAAATACGCGGCGCATGAAGGACATAGTCTATAGAAAAATTTAAGATCTGATACTTGATCCGGTAATTTTCCGGCAAATCAATAAAGACAAGAAGAACTGTTAAACTAAGAAGCCAAAAAAATATTCTATGGGGGGTTTTAAACATAAGGAGAGTATTACCGTATTAATTCCTCCTCATCACCTATTATCATTAAGCGCAAACCGGAAAGAATCGATAATACAAAAGGGTCGCGGCGATGCTTCCGGAAGGCGAATTCTTCTTCCGTCATGACAGTATACTTCAATTCCCTCTCACGCCGAACCTCCTCTGCCTTTACCAGTTGCGCCAATTCTGGCAAAACGACGGACCCGACAACAAGCAAATCGACATCCGATGCGTCTTTTTTTTGAGCTCCGCGTAATAATTTACCTGCAATCATAGCAAATTTTATTTTCCCCAATTTTGCTTTATTTTTGAGTATTTCCCATCCTAAGCCTGATGTTTTACCGATAAGCGCGAGCAAATCATAGTAAAGAGGATGGTCACGCCGCATCGCATACAATAATCTGTTTGCCCGCTGTTCTTTTGTCACCATCCCGGCTTTTTCCATGTGAGAAAGTTCACGGCGCACAGCATTGATTTCCTCATTAGTCCGTCGCACGATATCCCTGACATGAAAAATAACACCCGGGTGGGACAAAAATAACGTCAGTATTTTAACTCTGACACGGGAAATAATAATATCTTCCAGCATATATCCTCGGGCAGGATATGGTTAATATGAGACCGGCGTTCCGATGGGCAACAGCTCAATCCATAATGGTCCGCGATTGAGGGACACCTCCCTGCCGGATGCATCGAGAATTTGAGTTCTATCTGTTCGCATTGGCTTAGACCATGTAATATCTACCACCTTGCCGTCTGTAAACAATAAACCATCACCCTTCCCAACGTTGTTATACAATAAATGAGCGTGCTCGTCTACTGGCCCTATCTCTTTGGCAAATTGAATAATAACGGTTTTTGCCCACAACTGCTCATTGGTTTCCAAATCAAGGTGTGGCACTCCTCCATTCATACGCAAAAACCTATTTTGCTTCGGATCATAATCCCAACGAACACCGTATTCTGCTTCATATCCTTTCCAGGCAACGAATTTGGCCGATAATGATGCACCGCGATCAGATTCCTTTGCATCATCTTTAAATTTCCATTTTTCAAAATTTTTGTCCCATGAAACTCCTTTCGCATCCACATTAGTCCAGCCCCGTTCGCTTGCGAGCTTCAACAGTTTATCCGTTACACACACCATGGTATGTTCCGTTGCAACCGGATGATCCAATCGGTCATAGTTACGGAAACATGTTGGAAATGAAATACCAAACTGATCCATATCTTTTATTTTATAGGTATCAATTTGACACAATGCTTTTGCCCGCTCATCCACCGTTGGATCATTGCATCGACCTGCACCGCCAACGTGATTGTATAAAGCATCATATTCCAGTACCCAAGGAAGAAAATAGGTGCGAGCACTTCGTACCGGGGCAACATTTGTACCTTGAGCTGCAATACCGCAATAAAAAATTGCCATAAACCTGCTAATGCCTCCTTCTGCCACCGCTTCATAGACAACATCGGCACGAGAGAGACCGGATTGTGGACGCGATTCTGCATGATTTTCTATCATTACAGCCAATGGGCGGACCTTTTCCCACTTTTCCCGTTCCTGCTTGGTGTACATCATGCCATTAATCGGGCACGATTCCGTCCGAGGTATGGAAGGATCGATAACGAAATGTGATTGACCACCCGATGCCGTTTGGTTACTTTTTCCTTTTTGTGACAAACTCCCACTTGTCAGACGGAAAACACCATAAGAAATTCCGGTTGCGATTAGATATAACGCAAGTCCTACAATACCAGTTGCGATAAATTGCTGTTTATTCATAAGTTATTAGTCCAGATGTTTTGCTTTTTTTATCGCCGTCTGTTCTTCACGGGAAAGCTCAACATCTTTACCTGCTCCCTTCTGTATTTCTTTTACATACCATCTGTTACCTGCCCGCGCATATAAAGACGTAATCACAATACCATTATCATGTCCGTCCAAAAGGGACATGGTAAAACTTTGAGACCCCCCCGTATCGGCAAATGGGTTAAACCGTACAATACCGATACGAGCAATATGAGATTGACCATCCACCGCAATTTTCTCTAACTCTAGTGTAAGCGCATTACTCTGCTTTTTCAACCCCATCTGCGTATCTAATATCTGGTCTAATACCGCCTTTAGCCCGGTTCCTGATACCTCTTTTGTTAACCGATTATAATGCCCGATCATGCGCAAGACCAAAACCGTCAATATACCAACCCAGACACTCTCTGCTATCAAAATTCCTATCACTAGAGACGACTGGTCAAAAGCCATGAGTATATGAATAGTATGATTCATCTATTTTATTTGTCAACGAATAAATTACCTGTTATGGTATGAATATGCTCGCCAAAATATCCTCCGGCGCGGTCGTAGGATTGGAAGCAGTACCGATCACCGTTGAAGTCGATATTGCATCCCAGGGTCTCCCATCATTTACCATCGTCGGCCTTCCGGATAAAGCGGTCGAAGAAAGCAAAGAGCGCGTCCGAGCCGCTATTCGAAACAGCGGAGCGGAATTTCCAACAAAACGAATAACAGTAAATTTGGCCCCTGCTGATTTGCCTAAAGCAGGTCCAGCATATGACCTACCGATCGCAATAGGCATTTTGGTCGCATCGGAACAACTGACTACTCAAAAGGAAAAATCTCTCTATCTTGGTGAATTATCCCTCGATGGTAGCTTAAGACATACAAATGGAATTTTACCAATCGCAATGCTTACCAAAACACAACGTATATCCACAATTTTTTTGCCTGCGATTGATGCGCAGGAGGCATCAGTGATTCAGGGAATCACTATATACCCTGTCCCTACACTTCTTGCACTTTTTCACCATCTTACAAAACAGATAATCCTTGAACCTCAAAAGCACACGGCATTTCACCACATAAATCAAAAACAGGCATTTGATTTTGATCTTAAAGACGTTTGCGGCCAAGAATATGTTAAACGCGCTCTCGAAATTGCTGCTGCAGGGGGCCATAATCTATTTCTTCACGGTCCTCCCGGCGCTGGAAAAACGATGATTGCGCGTACTATTCCGTCTATTCTGCCAGATCTTACAGAACAGGAAGCTCTTGAAGTCACTAAAATCTACTCCGTCACCGGCAATCTTCCAATCGGAACGTCCCTTATAAAACACCGACCGTTCCGGGCGCCACACCATACAACATCCAGAATCGGGCTTATAGGCGGCGGAGCACACCCGATACCTGGAGAAATATCGCTCGCTCACCGCGGTGTATTATTTCTGGATGAATTTCCTGAATTCCCTCGACATGTATTGGAAGCGCTACGGCAACCCATGGAAGATGGTGTGGTATCCATATCGAGAGCTGCCGGATCAGTAACGTATCCTGCTAAATTCATGCTTATCGCCGCAGCTAATCCCTGCCCCTGCGGCAATTTTGGATCTGATACCAAACAGTGCAGCTGCATGTCTGGCATGGTTCTACGGTACCAAAAACGGATCTCAGGACCTTTACTCGACCGCATTGATCTCCATGTGCATGTCCCTGCGGTAAAAACAGAAAAACTTACCAATCAAAATATTCCCGCGCTGGAAAACTCAAAAACTGTAAGGATTCGGGTACAAAGAGCAAGAACAGTGCAGATACGCCGCCTACATAAAACCGGCTGCAAATCAAACGCGGAAATGTCTACACAAATAGTAAAGAATCTATGTCCGCTAACAGACGAGCCAATCTCATTTCTTCGAAAAGCGGTCACAATGATGCAGTTATCAGCCCGCAGCTATTTCCGTATCATTAAAGTTGCCAGAACAATCGCTGATCTTGAAGAAGAACGGTTCGTCGCTGTAACTCACATAGCGGAAGCTCTGCAATACCGCCCAAGAGAAGAACAGTTCGCAAGCTCCTGAAAGAAAACCCCGACTCTTAGCCGGGGTTTTCAACAAACGTTACTGAAAAATAATTAACCACCGATTTTATACATCCCGGTTCCGCATACTGGACATTTTCCTTTCATTGCGGGCTTCCCGTTTTTCATAGTGACTTTCACTGCGCTTGGATCTTCGCGCTTTGCGCGGCACTTTACACAATACATGCTTGCCATATTCTATTTCACCTCCTTTCAAGTCTTCCAATACCACCACAAACCAAATTCTACGACCAAAGCAATAGAAGCCAGAAAAATAGTTTTCGCAAGATCACGCTTTATCTGAGCCAGCTCTCCCATTTGAGTAGATGACACAAAAGAAGGTGTAATAGGTAAAGAAGATCTGTTAAATTGATACACATTGCCACCGACAGTATGGGGAGTATTTCTTGTATCAGCGATCATTTTTTCGCGCCGGGTCTTTTTTGGCATATTCTGAAGCTGTTTAGCCTCGTGGGCTTGAGCGTAGCATGTGCGAGCATCGCTTGTCAACTTTTTCCAATTTTGATACAATATCGATGCACATTGGAATCCGAATTCTCACCCTAAAAATTTCGCTAAAATCGTAAGATTTTAATGCATTTCATGCATGCGAAATTTTCAGGGAGGAAAGTCCAGACAGCAGAATGCAGGGGAGGGAACGTAAGTTCCCCATCAAAAGATCGGGTGATCCCGAAGTGAAAACCGAGGGAAACGAAGGCCGAAATGACGGCCTGAGAGAGTCACAGAGACGATCATCAACCTGTAGCTAGACAGCTATGGTAGATGCGTGAAACGAATGACAATCCCACCCGCTGCAACCGACGAATATCTCGCACTTCTTCTGCAGCAATGCAGAAGAGGACAAACGGCATTCAAAATTTCTTTTCTCATTGAGGGAAAGGGTGCGGGATGAAGTGTGCGGGCCCAGAGAAATGAGAATTTTGAAACAGAATCCGGCTTACGAGGTTCCAATGTGCACTATTGCTTTTCGACAAATTCCTCAACCAAAACCTGAAACACAAGCAAAATCGGCACCGCAAGAATAATGCCAGTGATTCCTGCTAAACGAGCACCAATCATAAGGGCAATGATAGTGATAAGAGGAGAAAATCCGGTGACATGACGCATTACAAGCGGCACCAATATATTGTTCTCAATCTGCTGAACAATAAAGTACAATGCGGCGACTGACAAAGCGAAAAGTGGCGATACGCCAAGAGCTACCAATACTGCAGGTACCGCAGAAACAATCGGACCGATAGTCGGAACCAGTTCAAAAAGCCCTGCGACAATGGCAAGCGGCAACGCAAATTCTACATGCAGCACCAACAATCCAATATAGGAGAATATACCGACAAAGGCCATAAGAATTAATTCTCCCCGCACCCATGTACCCAAACGTTTTTCTATCTTCCGAAGAATTCCAAGAACCTGTATACCAACCGTCTCCCCCATAAGCGACGTCGCGACTACTTGAGCATGATGCCGTTCAAGAAGAAAATAAAAAGTAAAAACCAATACCGTCAAAGTCGTGACAATATTAGAAAAAATTCCAACCGTTACCTTAACAACGTTTTCTCCTATCGGCGCAATCTGGGAAGTAAATGCTCCAATATCTATATTCCAATACGGCAATACACGTGTAACGACAAATGGAAGCTCTTGCATAAACCGAGTAGACTGCACAATTAGTGCAGGAATCGCACCGGCAAACGACACCCCAAGAAACCCAAAAATTACCAAATAGACAAACCCGATCGCAATAAAACGCGGCAATCGGAATTTCGTTAATATATAAACAAATGGATGAAGCGCAGTCATGAGAAGAAATGCAATAAAAAGAAGAAAAAGAATATCTCGAATCTGCAAAACAAGCCACAAACCGACGATAAGGGCAACTGCGAATAAAATGGTCCTATACGATACTTCTATCTTCGACCCCATACCATTAGTGAGTATACCATGAGCTGACATATGCTTCCACCAATCCGATATACCCCTCCTTTGATACATCAAACCACCGGATATTCTTCTGCTTCCTAAACCACGTCATTTGCCGTTTCGCATACTGTAACTCTGATAAAGTCCACTTTGCAAGCGCCTCCTCTTTCGTGCTGTTGCCATGTGAATAAGAAAGAAGAGGTGCGACACCCAATAGCGACGGCAGGCCGTCACGCACTTCTCTTACGGCTTTGACGAAGCGCTCCCTTACTCGTTTTCTAATACGCTGTTCAAGTATCGACAAAGGCGAAGTCAAACCGATCCATAGCGCATCGTACTGCGGCATGGTCGGCGGTACATACTTCGCTGACCGAGCCACCTCAATCGCCCGAATGAGTCGCCGGGGATTTTTTTGATCAGATTCATTCATTGCTTTCCACCTCAAAGAATCTATAAGCTGCAACTCCTCTTGAAGCGAGGAAAGAGAGGCTGCATGTAAAACCATACGAAGTGACGGATTTGGCGGTACCATAAGAGAATCGACAGTTGTCGTCAGAGCCTGAAGATAAAACCCAGTTCCTCCGACGAGAATCGGTAATTTATTTCGCTTATAAATATTCTCAATTGATGACTTGGCAAGGCGAACAAAATGAGCAACGCTGAACGCCATACCCGGCTCAACTACATCATAGAGCCAAATTGGAATATCATCACTTCTGTCTTTTCCGGTGAGCGCATCGAGGCCTTTATAGATTTGCCGCGAATCCGCGCTCACCAATTCCCCATTCCACTGCTTTGCCAACATTATGGCTAATGCGGTTTTTCCTGTTGCCGTTGGCCCGCAAACAACGAGAAGTTTGTTCATATCTATTATTGATATGTTCCAGCTCTCAGATTCGTTTTATTTATCAATTCTTCAATAATTTTCCATCGTCGTTTTTTCTCCCTATGGGGTACATCATCCGTATATACTTTATGTGCGGCGGTTATTGGCCTATCAGAATACATAGCCACATACGCTTTTGTAAACCCCACCTTTATTACCAGATCTACGGTGTTGTCGAACTGCTCTTTTGTTTCACCACAAAATCCAACAATAATATCGGTTGAAATAGTGACTCCTGGTATATTATCACGCAGTTTATGTATGAGGGCGAGATATTCTTCTCGTGTATACCAACGATTCATTTTCCGAAGCAGTGCCGTATCACCGGATTGAACCGGCAGATGAATATGTCGAGAAATTTTGGAGTTTTTGGCGATAACTTCTATAAGGTCATCCGAAAAATCCCACGGGTTACTGGAAATAAAATCTAGCTGAACAAGTCCAGGAAGCAAGCATATATCCGTCAACAACTGCGGAAATAATGTGGGAATTCGCAACCGACCCAAATGTTTCACGTAGGTAGGTTTAATACCATTTCCCCCCACAGTAAAAAGCCGGATATCACGTTCTGCGGCTTTTTCCGATGGAAAAAAATTCTTACCTGCATCCCTCAACACATGCACGTTGTCCGGCCCCAACACTAAATCAGCACCATATGAGTTTACATTTTGCCCAACGAGTGTAATGTGCGTATATTTTTTACTCAATAAATCTCTGCACTCATTTAACACGTCTTCATAAGGTCTGCTTATCTCACGCCCGCGAGTAAACGGAACCACACAAAACGTACAAAAATTGTTGCACCCGTTAGAAATCGGAACCCATGCGTGTTTCTTATCTGATCGAATGGGCGCCGTATCAAAACCAACTTCTTCAATCGGTAAAAATTCATCAACCGACGGCATTTTTTTTGCGAGCAATGAAAGCATTTTTCCTGTTTTTTCTCTTGCTGCCATGCCCACCATGCAACCTGTAACAACTACTTTCACCTTTCTCCCGTGAGATTTCTCGAGCGATAAATTATGCACCAGTCCGTATACGCGGTTCTCCGCTTTTTCCCGAATCATACATGTGTTTATCACCACATCATCAGCGGACTTTATTGATCTGGCCTTGGTATAACCACGAGATCGATAGAGCGCTGCTATGCGTTCACTGTCCGCTTCATTTGCAGCACAGCCAAACGTAACTATCCAATATTTCATGAGGGTATTATATCAGGAAGCCGATAGAATAAACTTTTCTATCACGACCGCCACGCCGTCTTCTTCAACGGATGGAGCGATAAAATCAGCAACGTCTTTCAGTTCGGGAACTGCATTTCCCATAGCAATTTTGAGTCCAGATGCCATCAAGAGCGGAAAATCATTATACCCATCGCCGATTCCGATAATCTCTTCTGTCTTAACATTTAACAATCGAGCGACCTCTATGATTCCGTGTAATTTTGATGCCTCTTTTCCCGTGACGTCAATACTCATATATTGTTTATCCCATGCATCGAGTTTATGGACTGCAACATCAGGAATCTTCATCAAGTCATCCATTACAAACTGAAGGCGGTTGGGTACAATCTGCGGCAGGTAATAACTCAAAACTTTCTCCGGCGGAACCCCCCCTGCATATACATGATCCTTTTTACCATCAAACAGCACTCCGTCAACATCATGCGAACGCGCAATTGCATAAATCTTTGGTAGCGCATCTTTCGGTAAAACCACCTCATGAATATACCGCTTCGATTCAGGGTCATAGATAAGTGTCCCATTATTAATAATGCATGGCCCCGACAACTGCAAATGAGATAATACTGGCATAGCCAAATCCAGTGGCCGACCAGTAGCCACACAAACATGAATAATTTTTCTGGCTTTGGCGATAGCTTGAGTCACCCGAAGACTTGGCATGTTCTCTTTACCGTGAACGAGGGTTGTGCCATCTAAATCGAGGATTAGGGCTTTATACTTCATCTACTCTTTTCCGACAATCACACGAGCATCATACGAACTGTCTTGAGGCAAATCCATGCTCAGGGCATCAAGCGAATAGGAAGATTTCAGGTCTCCTTCCAATAATTCAGCCAAATCTTTCTTGTCAGAAGAAACCATGATCACGGTTTTGGTATAGGTATATTTGTCTGTATTGCCAACATCTATAACCGTATACCCTTTATCTTCCAGTAGTTTTTTCATCTTGCCTGCCGCCCCAGGGATACCGCCACCATTAAGCACTTGGATGCGGATATCAGAACGGGACACTTCCGAGGCAGGGGTCGGTGTCGGAATCGGCATATCTGTAGGCGTAGGTTTTACCAAAAAAGAAGGCATCGCAACTGTTGGACGATTCATCGCAAAAAATAACACGCCTCCAGTCGTCAATGCTGCCACCACAACAATAATGACCCATAATATAATCGGTAAAACGGGATTCCCTTTATGAACTGAAATCTCCGGTAAACTTATGCTTTTCCGGTCAAAGAGCTCCTCCACCAATTCCTGCTGCTTTTCGACATGCTGACTTGGTATCAAATCTTCTGTGGGTATTGCTTCCGAATCATTTATCGCTGCTGGATCGGCGTTAAAAGTTTGTTCTGATACAATTTCTGATGGCGGCTCTCGCTGAACTAGTGGTTCTTCCTCCACAACCTCAACTACCTGTTGAAGTGCGTTAGGACGCTCATGGGATTCTACCTCAGAAATACTCTTTTCTTCAGCCATCGAAGATTCTGGTTCCTCGTTTCTCTTAACCGACTTCTTGGATATTGATTTCTTTCCCGCCATATAATAAGTTTATCTCTTTTTCGTGATACAGGTCAACTGGATGCTGATGCGTACTGTGTCAAGGCAAATCTCCATAGCCGCAAACAGATGATGAAAAATACTGCTCCAAAAAGAAGCGACAGTAAAATGAGCCATGGAGATAGCATGCCTAAAAACCCCTTTGCCGGAAATGTCATCATAATTCCGACTGGCAGGATGAATGTGATGATACTGCGTAACGGGTCGCGATAGATATCGACCGGCACCCGGCCCATACTGGTGAGATCCCGATATATCATCACAGCGTGATCCACTTCTGTCGTCATAATTGCAAATGCCAACACAAGGATGTGAAATGCTGCAGCAATCACCAATCCGTTACCTACCAAAAGTACATAAGTAACAACATGCAAAATGGTAATATCTCGGAATTGCATCATAAGATACAAAAGCATACCGACATAAGGGATCAACATGAGAACATCCAAAGGATCAGCTCCCCCAGCAAGAGCACGAAAGAGCGGATTGGTCGGCTTCACTAAGACCAAATCAAAATCTCCCGTGACCACTAGTTGACGGAATCGATACACTTCTCTAAAAAATAATTGTGTTACTGTATCAATAAATGTAAACGTAAGATAAAAAAACATTGCCTGCAAAAATGAATATTCAGCAATCCGAGTAACTTTTGTAAACAAAGCCCAAAGAAAAACGCCAAAAAAAACAAACCGGAGAGATTTACCAAGAAGAAATAATCCCGCGCTAAAACGAGATGACAAAACCGACAGAAAGGAATTCATCGTCAATTTTATCCACAGTCGAAAATATTTAAGTATCGTTGTCATACCGTGGAGCTATCGCCCCTCAGCAGCGTATACGCGAAGCCCCCGCTGCCAAAGACGATCAGTCATCGTCTTCATACAAAGCATCCAAAATAATCCCATGGCAACCCCTTGAAGCAATTGCATTCCCTGTACATGTCCCAAATACACTTTAAGGGGAAAATAGATAAAATACGTAAACGGCAGAAGTCTGCTGGCAAAAAATAGAGGAGCCGGCAGAATATCGAGCGGGAACAACATACCCGTAAAAAATTCAGCAAATACAAACGATAAAAATCTCGGCGCCCACACGTCCGATGACCAATACCCCAACGACGACAATAACAAGCTAAAATAGAAAAATATAATCATACCTATTAACAGCGACAAAACGGTAAAAAGCAAAATCTCACCGTTCGTCTGTATAAATATAGGCGGTCGTAAAAGAAGGAAAAGAACAATAATCTCACCGAATGCAAACACTATATTCAATGATTTATCACCTATATCCCGAAAAAAAAAGAAACGAAATATGTGCAACGGACGAATGAGATAATTTGATAATGATCCATCATTGATCATGCCTCCGATTTCTTGAGTTCTTGTACCCATAATAAGCGGGCGCACAAAGGCACTTAACAATATATATGTAAGCATCATGGATTGGGTATATCCGAAGAGCATCTGCGTTTCAGAAAAAATTGCCCACCACAGATAATACATCACGATAAGCTGCATAACCGACCGCACTCTCCATAAAACAAAACTCAACCGATACATCATGTACTCTGCCCACGTATTTTTTATAATTTGTATTGCGAGTCTCATTTTTTAGAAAAAACATCCCGTATAACGTCTTCTATATCAGGTTCTTCTATATTCAAATCGTCAACCGGAAATTTTTGCAGAAGCTGCGCAGCCGCGACATTAGAAGCACTCCGAGGGACTCGTATCACCGCGCGCGGAAAATCATACGAAATGAGTTCTCCTATTTCTCCTAATGCATCAGGCGAAATATACGAATCCAAAATTATCGAAAGGGCCTTATATTTCGCAAATTTCTTTACCAATTGTGCGAGCTTCCCGTCATAGAGAATTTTCCCCTGATCAATTATAATGACCCGATTCGCGAGCAGTCGGACATCTTCCATATAATGCGAAGTGAGAAGAATTGTGGCTTTATGCCGCACATTGTATTCCTTAATGAAATCACGCATATGCTTCTGCATCACGACATCCAATCCAATCGTCGGTTCATCCAAAAAAAGTACCTTTGGAGAATGTATGAGTGCCGCTATAAGCTCCATCTTCATGCGTTCGCCTAAGGATAATTTCCTAACCGGCGTCTTCAAAAGTGCCGCAACATCCAAAAGCTCTGTCAACTCTGCCAGCGTATTCTTATATATATCATCGGGAATTTCATATATTTCCTTATTTAATAAAAAGGTTTCTTGTGCCGGAAGATCCCACCAAAGCTGGTTTTTTTGTCCCATAACTAATGCTATCTGCCGCAAATAAGAGTGACGCCGCTCCTGCGGCATATACCCGAGCACAGAAATCCTTCCATTGGTAGGATATAATAACCCTGATAAACACTTGAGCGTAGTCGTTTTTCCTGCGCCGTTAGGGCCGATAAATCCAACCAGTTCTCCTTCGTCTATTTCAAATGAAATATCATTCACCGCCTCAACTATTTGAAATTTTCTTGAAAATAATGACTTCAGAGATCCAAATAGACCTGGTTTCTTTTGCTGAACCTTGAAGTATTTTTTTAAGTGCGAGACAGAAATGACCATATCATTTGTAGTATACCAAAAGAGACAACTCCCCAACTCAAGGGAGCGTCTCTTAGACAAAAACCCATATCACTACCGAACCACTTTCTTCAGCGCTTTTCCTGCAGTAAATCCCGGTGTTTTTCTGGCCGGAATATTTATCGGTGCCCCAGTTTGGGGATTTCTCCCAGTTCGGGATTTCCGAGACCGGACCATAAATGTTCCAAATCCGGTAACTACGACTTTGTCACCTTTTTTTAAAGTTTCCGTAACTGAACCAAAAACTGCAGCAACTGCTTCTCTTGCGGCTTTTGCTGTTAGGTTTGCCTTCTTTGCTACGACCTCGACTAAATCTGCTTTTGTCATGATGAATTTCACCTCCCTTCGGGCAGAAGGATAGAACAAGCTTTCAGAGGAAATGTAGATAATTTAGCGCGCCCTGTCAAGGTATCAAAAAAAATAGCCTATCAGGATGCTCCATTATTTCGCTATTTCTGTAGCGCGAATTTCTCGGACAACGCTGATTTTTATTTGTCCAGGATACGTCAATTTTTCTTCCACTTCTTTTTTTATCTGAGTTGCCATAAGTGTTGCCTCAGCATCGGAAACAATTCCTGGATCCACTGCTACCCTAATCTCACGACCCGCCTGAAATGCAAATGCTTCAACGACTCCTTTCATCGTTTTTGCAATTCCTTCAAGATCTTTCAATCGCTTAATGTATTCCTCATAATTTTCATAGCGCGCGCCCGGTCTACTACCGGAAATTGCATCTGAAATATAAACCAGCATGGATTCGATAGATGTAAACGGAGTATCCTCGTGATGTTGTGCAACGCAATCTATAACCTTCTGGGGAATACCGTATTTCCGTAACAGTTCAACTCCCAGATCTACATGACTACCCTCCTTGTCCATGATGATCTTACCGACATCATGGAGTAAGCACCCAAGACGCACCACATTGACATCCGCACCTACTTCAGTAGCCAACGCAATACCGATTTTTGTTTCTTCAAGGGTATGGGCAATCATATTTTGCCCATAAGAAAATCTATATTTAAATCTACCCAATAAAGCAACCAGTGGAGCCGGAAGATTGTATACTCCAACGGCATGACACAATTTTTGGCCCTCTTCAAACATGATCCGCTCAATCTCTTTTTTGACTTGCGCGATAACTTCTTCTATTCTTCCCGGTTGAACTCGTCCATCCCTAAGCAATCGCTCTAGTGTGACACGTGCAATTTCCCGTCGCACAGGGTCAAAACATGACAATCGAATGACGCCCTCTTCGTCTAGATCGACATCAACACCAGTTGCCGTTTCAAAAGCGCGGATATTTCTACCCTCTTTGCCGATGATCCGCCCTTTCATGTCTTCATCAGTAATTTTGATAATAGAAACCGTATACTCTGCTACATAATCCGTTGCTCCATGCTTCATCGCATCCACCAATATTTCTTTCGCTTTGGCGTCTGCCTCTTCATGAGCACTGGTGGTTTCTTCTCTGATGATCTTCGCCGATTCTTCCCGAAGCTCGCCGCGAAGCGTATCTAAAATCGTCTGCGTCGCTTCTTCCCGAGTAAGGTGTGCAGTGTGTTCAAGCTTTTCTATCTGTGCAACTTTTGCGCGTTCCGCTTCTTCTAACCGTTTGGCTATCCTCGTCTCCGCATCTTCTAAACGGCGCTCTCGTTCAGCCAGCACTCCATCTCTCCGATCGATATCTGCAAATTTTCTTCGCGCTTCGTCTTCTGCTTCTCTTCGAATGCGAAAGGCTTCATCTTTTGCTTCAACAATGAGCTCTTTAGCCCGGGCCTCCGCTACGCGGACTGCAGCATCCATATCTATGGATGGCGGCTGAGTTACTGACTTTCCCTGATTTTTTTGTCGAGCTTCCAACTTGGGAATCTCCGGACGAAGAGCATGCGCAATCCCTGATGACTTATTTTGATTCTTTTTGGCCTGGACTAGACCGGATAATGTTTTTAAGACATCTAACATAAAAACTCCTTTGGATACCCACCGAAGAAAATCAGCAAAAAAACCGCAATTAAGCGGTCATGGAGATAGGAAAAATATGTAAAAAATATGCTATCATGGCCCTATCAAACGTTGCTTGATTTATCGACGAGTACGTTGGTAAATACTCAATGTATTTTACTCTTTTTCTTCTTCAGCGTCAATAACGCCAGCAATTGCTTCCTCATCAAAGCCACGACTTGCAAGGTATCGATAGATTTTCTGTCTCCTCTCCATTCCGCGCATTGATGACCAGACAAGAAGCTTCTTTTTAATCGCTTGTTTCGCCAGTTTTTTTTCCGAAGGAAAGTCAGAGAGCGATCCCTCAATGATATCCTCAGATACCCCTTTTACTTGGAGCTCCCGGATGATCAACCGGTTTCCTTTCAGCTTAAACGTCTTACGTTGATCAATCCACCAAGAAGCAAACTTCTTATCATCCACATAACCCAAACCTCTCATGCGTTCAACAACCTTTTCAAGCACGCCCGAACCTCCATAGGTTTTCCAATAAGAAACTTTCTTCAAAAGAAAATCGTGCAATTCCTTTTCACTGCGAGGACGGTAGGAAATAAACCGCAATGAGGCATGCATCAACCGTTCATATAACCCGTCAGTATTCATTAGTCG
>JACREN010000012.1 GCA_016218255.1 Candidatus Gottesmanbacteria bacterium
ATGGCCAAAAAAGATCAACGAGAACTATTTGCTTTTGTATGCTCTGTCTGCAAAAGCCAAAATTATATAAGCAACCGAAATAAAATAAATACGCCGGAAAAACTGAAGATGCGCAAATACTGCCGACAATGCCGCAAACACACTGAACACAAAGAGTCCGGCAAGCTGGATTAATTTGACGGTCATGCATCGCAATACCTACCTGCTCGTGATAATTCTTGCTGTTGTGGTGGCACTTCTCATCGGCGTCAATATCGGTAAGCGCTTTTTCATCTCACCCAACTCATCTCTCATAAACCGCCCGTCTATCCCACCCACGGTTTTCCCGTCACCAACGCCGCTTATTTCTTATATCAATGACGTCTGCGGCTTTTCTTTTCTGTATCCCTCCTCTTTTACCAAAATGGACAACGCATCCGGCAGTGCCCTACTTATAGATCCGGACAGCAACGAATCTATCACTGTCACGTGTCAAAAAGATATTCCGCGGAGAGCATTACCGCCCGAAAAAATAGAAACCAAAATCGTATCAAACCAATCCCGATCCGCAAGCATATCGGCAAAACTCTATCATGACACATCAGCCAAAGACGGTACGCCACTTGACGTCCTCATCTTCCGCAATCCAAAAAACGGCCTCGATATATTTCTGGCAGGCACAGGCATAACATTTCAAAAGATAATCAACTCACTATTCATCACGTTATAAACTCCGATACACTCCCACTCATACACACTCCAGGGATGATATAATAGAATGATTCTTGCTCATTAGGGCCATGATGCAACGGTAGCATGAGGGTCTCCAAAACCCTTCATCCAGGTTCAAATCCTGGTGGCCCTGCAGAGATATGGATCCTACGAATCTAATTATTACGTCATATAACCGGACTGCCCAACGATATACCGATCTTTATTTTCACGACCAGACCGATCTCCCTTTCGTCAAAAAGGAATTTATCGCAAGACTTCCCAAGAACGCCTCCGTTCTTGACGCCGGCTGCGGACCGGGCACCTTTACGCAATTATTCATGGGCACAAACATGCGCGTCACCGGTATCGATCTGTCTGACAACATGCTCACAATTGCACGAAAAAATGTTCCAAACGCAACGTTTCTGAAAATGGACATCAGCACGCTGACGTTTCCTAACGCATCGTTTGACGGAATTATTGCTGCATATTCCCTCATCCATATTCTGACTCGGCAAGTTCCCAAAGTGCTTCACGGCTTCCATCGAATTCTCACACCCAACGGGATATTGTGTATTATCGGTCAAAAGGGCGAGGCTGATCATTGGATGGATGATCCGGATGTACCTTCAGAAAAAATGTTTTTTAATTTTTTTACGAAGGAACGGCTTTCTTCTTTCCTTACAAAAGCAGGCTTTTCTATTCTTGCGCTAGAAGAACAACGCAACACGTCTTCATTTGCCGAAGCATATATCTACGCAGTCGCCAAAAAATAGGAAATCTTACCTCGCCAGCTGAAGAAATGCGCCGGAGGGGATCTCAAACCAATAGGACGGACCGCGGGTTTGGGCATCTTTATCCGTTGTAATAATCAGAAGCGTCGGCGAAGCCCACCCGGTGGCTTCACGAAACATAAATCCTGTTTTTTTCGCTGCAAACGGTTCCGTCACTTCCAGATACTCTTTCTCGGCGGCAAACGGTTCGCCATTGGTCTGAATCACATAATACCGCTTCGCACCGGTCCCGTCTTTTTCTTCCAAAAAAACGTACCGATTTTCGGGAGACCATGTGTTTGCGGGGATCATCATTGATGCAAGTGGTCCAACCGTTTTGATAAATATCTTCCGACTCGTTCCCATAGGCAAAAACTTCGTACCTGTCAATCCCGATGCCGTAAATACATACGTCGTAGTCCCGTCTGTATTTTTCACCGCACGAAGGATAAGTGTCGCTGAACCGTCAGGTGCATGCACTTCACTCGTCTCGGTCGCAGCAGGCGTCGGAGTGAGCTTCATACCTGCAATGGATCCGGTCGCCTTGGACAACTGGGGACTAGTTTGTCGTGCAAATAAAGATACTGCAACGGAAAGCACAAATACCAGAAGAAGAAAAGTTATGACCGGGCGGCTTTGGGCAGACATAATGTTACATCAATATCGTTTCTATTAGAAGAATATCCTCTCCTATCTGTTTCGTCAACTCCTGTGTCGAATTGAACTTCATAATATCCCGGATTTTCTTTACGGTATCAAGAATGATTTCTTCGTTTCTTACATCTATCAACGCATCCTCAGTCGTGTCTAATAAAAAAACCTCCAGGCTTTTTTTCTCTTCCTCATACGTCGGTATAGGACCGAAATGCAGTGCGCCCTTATATCGTTTGCCTCCGATCGTCACCCACACAGCATATATCCCGTCTTCCAATAGAAAATCGGAAGGAATTTTTAAATTAATGGTAGGAAATCCTATCACCTTCCCCCTGCCTTTGCCCTTCACCTGATAACTCGTTATTTTCATCCATAGCTATACTAGCATACGCGAGTGATGCGGAACACAACATCCGAGTGAGTTTTTTCAGCATCGTGCTATAGTATATCTATGATCCACTGCCCCAACCGAGACGGGTTCCTAAAATCCTACTCTACAGTCGGCAAAAACAATCTGCCTATTACGTTCGCCCGCTGTTCCAACTGCCGCGGCCACTGGATGAACTCATTTGCTGCTAACTTTCTAAAAGAAATCTCAGTAAAACATGATACTCGCCAACCAGACGTTCGACCCGGCGATGGTACACATCTTGCGCCGCTTTGTCCGGATTGCAAAGCGTTTTTAACCCGTGCCGGCGGCGATAACATCCCGCATGGCATCATCGCGTTCCGCTGTCCCAACGATCACGGATATTTTTTCCCCGCAGGTGAACTGACCAAGTTTAAAGCAGCACAACACGCGAAGCTTGCCTATCACACACTGTGGCATATTCCTCTGCCTTCCGTAGCAAGCGTTTTGCTCGCTATCCTCGCAGTTATCATGCTTGGAAGCATCACGGCGATCACAGCTACTATTCAAAAAAAACAGTCGCTTCAGTCCAATGCCCAACAGCTTCTGGTGTCCCAGCATGCACTTTCTCCTGCTGCCGGAACTATCTTTATCGCTGCAACCACCAGCATCCCCGCCATGGTGACCGTCTTTATTTCTTCTACTAAAACCGGCCCCATTCCTATGGAGTCACAGAATCGGACTGTTCACACAACCACGATTACAACGCTACCTCCCGGTATCTATGAATATTTCTTTACTATTTTTGTCAACGGAAAATCGGTTATTACTGACCGGTATAGCATCGCACTTACGCGCTAGCGGATTTTTTCCCCCTACCCCACCGTTTCCAATTCGGATTGATACTGCCGAGAATAAAAAAATCATCTACAATGTCAAATATATAATGCAATATCATTGCCCCCAAAAATACCACTGCGGATTCCCATTCAAAAAAAAATGCGGTGACAGACAAACCTGTCAAAAATAAAATCGTAAAATAATTGTGGGTTGCCAGATTGGTATTCTGCTTATGCCCTTTTTCCATCGTATACCATAACAAACGCCACTGACGACTGACAAAAAGCGATTTCACCAATTTTGAATACGGATCGTTTTTGCCGTAAGTAAAAAAATAGACAAAGTGATCGATATCAGGAAATACAGAAGCAAAAATAGAAAAGGCGATCCACCGCAATTGAAACTCCTGCCACACTTCGCGCAACGCCCACGCCCATACAACGCCAATAAGAATATGATAATAAAAATGGCGCATATGCCACAGTAAAAATCCCAATCCCCTGATTTTCGCAACGCTCTTTCTCATGGAATCATGGTAAATGAAATGGTACCCGCAATCAATTCCCAAATCACTTGCACTGCCTCGGGCACCCGGTTATACTCCCGACATGGCTATTCATGAATTACTCTCAAATGAGTCAGGCGTCCGGCGTTGGAATGCAGATGGTTTCAGCGAACTATCATATATGCCAATACCCAACGAACTTGCCACGGAAGAAGGCCACATGATCGTCATGTACGATTTTGCTTACCCGTCAATGTACAGCGTTCGACCACTGTGGTTTGATTCCGCTACTAACGCATGGCAAGTAGAGATAAACCATGGTACAGCAAAAGATATACTCATGCCCCAGGTGTACGTCGTCACCCAGGACAACATCCGCATTTCATCCGTTTCCACATCTCTTCGAGCGTATACCTGGGATCATCCATATTATGGATGCTGGATGAATGAAATGAGCGCTAGGCTTCGCCTTGATGAGAGGACGTCGAGAAAGAATACGCCCTCTATTTCCGATGGAGCAACTCACCGAACAGACCCAGAGAACTCGCGGCATTTTGTGATACGCAGGGAGGACCGGAAATCATGCTTGCACATATGCCCAACTTCATAGAACCCATAGGCATAACCCGCATGCATAAACGTTTCTTTGTACCGGAAATCGAGACACCAGACGAACCATTTTTTCCGTTTTCTCCGGACACCGCTGTGGTATACGCGCTGGGCATTGCAGACCCAAGCTTTCTACTCAAGGGCATCATGTTGCACCACGTGTGGATCACACAGGGCACCGAAACACGTCTCATAGATGGATTTTTACCTCACGATTATGTCCGTGCAATCACGGAAACAAGAGCACTTGACAATCCTCCCAGTGAACTATCATAGTGAATATAGTATGCGATTCAACCCGACGAAATATGAAAAATCCTGGCTTCGGATGTTTGGCGTGATGGGCACTGCGATCGTAGCAATATTAGTAATTTTTCCGTTTCTTCCAGCCAACCGGCACGCCAATGAACCTCTGGCCGATGCCACATCGCTCCAAAAGCTCATTGCCAACGCGCCAATACCCACGCCTATCCAGGAAACGATTGCCGTCTTTCATGGTACGTCTGCCGTTCCTCCTGCCCTAGCCGCCGTTACCAACTTGCAGCGGGTCCTCGGCACCAACACGGATGGCGATAAGCGGATTGAAGTTGACCTTACCCACCAACGCCTTTTCGCGTTTGAAGGGAATCGAAAAGTATTTGAATTTCCGGTTTCCACCGGTAAATGGGGTGCTACGCCCACCGGCGAATTTCGGATCTGGGTGAAAGTCCGGTCACAACTAATGAGCGGAGGAAACAAAAATGACAATACCTATTATTATCTACCGAATGTCCCCTACGTCATGTTTTTCTATAACACCATGATAGACAAAAGCCGCGGCTTTTCCCTTCATGGCACATATTGGCACAACAATTTCGGCCACCCAATGAGCCACGGATGCGTAAATATGCGCACAGAAGACGTCGCTCAACTCTACGAATGGGCCGACCCACCGGTAATAGATGCCAAAGCATGGGCAGTCCACGCATCGGAAGAAACTCCAGGAACGAAAATAATTATTTACGGCGTAACGCCGGAAGAATAGGTCAAAAGTCAAAATTTAACTTTTGATTTGTGAATTAGAGCTTCAGTGATTTCAGGTATTCCCGGAAATCTCCATTCAGGTCTTTGTGTTCGAGGGCAAACTCTACCACCGTCTTGAGGTACTCAAGTTTATTGCCGGTATCGTAATATTTTCCCCCCGCGATTTCACACGCGTAAATCGGCCTTTTTTTCATAAGCTCCTTGATCGCATCCGGAAGCCATATCTCTCCGCCACGACCGGGCTTGAGGTGTTCTAAAATGGGAAAAATGTCCGGCGTCAGCACGTAGCACCCGTGGGCTGCCATATTCGATGGCGCCTCTTCAAGTGTCGGCTTTTCCAATAATTTATTTATCTGCCAAACGTTCTTTTCAACATTCGTCGCTTCTACGATGCCATAACGGGACACATCGGTCTTCGGCACTCGAACCGCAGAAATCACCGGGTCACCGTATTTTTCAAATACCTCAATACACTGACGCGTACGCGGTGGTTTACTATAAATAAATTCATCTCCCCATATTGCCACAAACGGCTCGTCTCCAATCACCTGTTTAGCGCATAGGACAGGAGTACCATTCCCATACGGACCTTTTTGCCGGATATAGATAAAGTTGGCAAGCTCTGCCGTTCTTTTCACTTCATCCAAAAGATCATGCTTTTTTTGCAATTCCAAAAGATTTATGAGTTCTCCGGGATAATCAAAGTGGTCTTCAATCGCCCTCTTGTGCCAGCCCGTTACAATGATGATATCCGTAATGCCGCTGGCCACCAGTTCCTCTACGACATACTGTATTACCGGCTTATCTACGATCGGAAGCATCTCTTTCGGCATTGCCTTGGTCTGTGGAAGAAACCGCGTGCCAAAGCCAGCGGCTGGGATGACGGCTTTTCGAATCTTACCCATAGGTAATGTAAATTGTATGCTTCCTGCAAACGTTTTGTCAATTTGATAAGATTATAGTTGTCATTGCGAGGATCCTCCAGATGGCGGAGACGAAGCAATCTCTTGTTATGATTAAAGTCACAATATTTGTCATCACCCTTTTTCTTCTCCCCCTTTTTCGGGTTCCCTCGGCTCGCGCCCAAACACCAACAGTTGAATCTACTGTCATGCCCATGCCGCCAAAAATTATAGAAGGTAAATCGGTCAATAAGCCAATCGACAAATCCGAAGGAGGCTCCTTCGTCGAAAAAGACGAAAAAGGAAACATTACCAAAATTATCGATGCCCTTAGCTTTACGTTTGGCGGCGGACTCACAGCTCCAGCAAATTTTAACGTGAGTGATTACAAGCCAATACTTAAGATGTTCCAGCCGGCGGTTCCGTTTCTCACACCGCTCATCATCCAGCAGCAAGCCGTGGACACCATCAATAATCTCTACGTCACTGGCAAAGCACGACTGTGTGTGCAGGATCCTGTCACTGGGGAATGGAAAAAAAGTCCGGAAGACCCGGCCGCGGCCCAACCATACCGGACCAAGCCAGTACCGGAACTGGGACAACTTGCTCAGGGACTTATGCAGGTAGCTCCCGCTTTCAGCCGGTTCGTTCTCTCTCCCAACGGGGAAAATAAATTTGACTTCCGTTTCCAGCCGGAAGAAATCGCCAAAGCACCAGAATGCGGAGAAGATGATAAAGGCACGGAGCAGGAAGCAAAAGCCGTCGAGGCTACGGGCGGAACAAGCTTTGTAGATATTATCATGGGGGTATTGCGCGGACTTCTTGGCGGTGGCGGACAAGAATCTGTCACTGTACACGCCGAAATAGACAGCAAACAAAACATCCCAAAATCACAGGACATTTTTTACCTCCTGGGTCGGGCCCACGATGATATGGACCGAAGCAATGTAGACGCCAACACCGCAGACTCCGGCGGCATCGCAAACTCATTCGCAACCCTCTCTCAGGACCCAAATAAGAAGGAGTTCCATGGCGAACAGGATAACAGCTTCAGCGCCGGTAACACCAAAACCCGCGTCTGGGGATCCAAAGCCGCAGAAAACAGCAAAGACTTCATCGGCTGCTCTCTGACCACACGCACCATTCAACAGGTCCGCAATACCACAACCACCTGCGCGGGCTTTTGACATCCACCTCTTTACTTTCATCCCCATCTTTGTTACTATATTTATACGACCCCGCGAGGGGGCTTTTGTTAGGAAACCTTAGACGATATAATCAGTAGTATGGACATTGCCAAACCGAATCTGCCAAAGATCGCATCGCCTCTGCAATTTGTAAAGGAAGTTGCGGCAGAACTCAAAAAGGTGACCTGGCCGACGAGAGCTGAGACGATCAAGCTCACGACCGTAGTCATTGCCCTCTCGGTTATCGTCGGAGCGTTTATTGGCGGACTGGATGCAGGACTGGTGAAATTAACGTCATTAGTATTTAAAAAATAATCATGGACACGCAATCAACCGAATCGCAACTTACGCCACAGGCACCAGAAACCCCGGTTGTTCCGCCTGCTTCCGTCGTGCCGGATAACGCGAGGTGGTATGTAGTCCACACCTATTCTGGCCACGAAAACAAAGTATCGGCTAACTTAAAACAGCGTATCGAGACGCAGAATCTGACGCACAAAATTTTTGACATCGTCGTCCCCACCCGCAACATCGTCACCGTCAAGCATGGCAAAAAAGAAGAACAGAAAGAAAAAATTTTCCCGGGTTACATATTGGTAAAAATGGTCCTCGATGATGATACATGGCTTGCCGTCCGCACCACACAGGGAGTCACCGCGTTTGTGGGAGCAGGCAACAAGCCTACGCCGATCTCAGAAAAAGAAGTGGACGCCATCCGTAAATTCATGCAAATGGAAGCACCCAAATATAAGACAACCTTTTCGGTTGGCGAAGCAGTCAAAATTGTGGACGGGCCGTTTGCGGACTTTTTGGGGACTATTGATTCGATTGATGAGGAAAAAGGCAAACTCAAAGTCCTGGTCTCGATCTTTGGCCGCGAAACCCCGGTAGAATTGGACTTTTTACAAGTTTCAAAACTATAATATCAATATGTCTGAATCTGCCAAATCCGGATTCATATCTCCACTCGAAGACGATGGAAGAATATGGATTCAAACATTCATAAAGCCAAATCAGACAACTCCTGAGCAGCTCGCATCTCTCAGTGAATCTGGCGCACACATCAGCTACGATGGAGACAATAAACATTGGGTCGTATTAATTCCAACCACCAGAAGCGCGGGGTCAGGAAACCCATTTTTAGATCCACCCAAAAGCAAATAACATAATCTCATTATTCCGATTTCGTATCCTTGCACTGTCCTACACTATCTGCTATAATTTCCATTACCCCGTACGCCCTTTGCGTTGTGGGGAAGAAACCGGAAGAGGTTTCGATATCGCAGATACTTCTGTATCCCTCGTTTCCTCTTCTTTGTTTTTCTCAGTAACTCAGTAACTAGTTTTGCTCGCGTTCTTTATATCATATGGCCGCCAAAAAAACCAAAACCACCATTACCCTTCAACTCAAAGCCGGTGAAGCCACAGCTGCTCCTCCCGTGGGTCCGGCTCTAGGCCAGCACGGACTCCCGATCATGGAGTTTGTGAAAGCATATAATGAAAAGACCGCCAAAATGAAAGGCGATATCATCCCGGCCGTCATCACTGTGTATGTGGACCGGACATTCAGCTTTATCACCAAGCTTCCGCCGGTAGCCGCCATGATCAAAAAAATGCTGAAAATAGATAAAGGAAGCGGCAAAGCAGGACGCGAGGGTGCCGGTAAACTCACCCAAGCACAAGTGGAGCAAATTGCCAAAGACAAACTCGCAGATCTCAATACCGATTCGGTGGAGCAAGCGATGAAAATCGTTTCTGGAACCGCCAGAAGCATGGGGATTCAGACAGAATAATATCTATGGGCAAAATCCGTGTCGCCGTACTGGGTGATGAATTAGAAAAGGAGCAAAAACGCCGAGCTGACGCAAGGCGTCAAACCAAAGCTTCCAAAAAAGCGAAAGTTGCAGGCGTGGGCCTCCATGGCGGGCAGCGCATTGCCGTACCGGATGGCGGAGACCTCAAACCGGAATTCAAAAAAATTGTCGAGGAAGTGGAATCGGGTGCTTCTTCCGAAGCGGCGTCAAAAAAAACACCCAAAAAACGAAAAAATCCTACCCGATCGCGTTCAAAAAAATACGTCGAGGCAGCTTCGCTCGTGGACAAAACAAAGCTGTATCCGCTCGCTGAGGCAATTTCTCTCGTTAAAAAAACCAGCTTCACCAAATTTGACGGAAGTGTTGAAATGCACATAAACCTCAATCCGTCCGTAATGGGAGACAAAAAAGATTTTCGCGGATCCGTCACACTTCCCCATGGCACAGGAAAAGAAGTACGGGTCGCAATAGCAGATGACGACATTTTGACCAAAGTTGAATCCGGTAAAATTGATTTCGATATCCTGGTTGCTCACCCCAGCATGATGCCACGCCTTGCGAAAGTCGCTCGCATTTTGGGACCCCGCGGACTCATGCCGAATCCAAAAACCGGCACCGTCTCACCGGATCCCGAAAAACGGGCCAAGGAGCTTTCCCATGGCCAGGTAAATTTCAAAACAGAGCCGGATCAGCCTATTATCCATATGAGTATCGGCAAAGTCTCGTTTGATGAACAAAAACTTATGGGCAATATCACTGCTGTTTTGGGAGCTATCGACAAAAATAAAGTTACCCGCGTCACCCTGGCTTCCACCATGGGCCCCGGTATTAAAGTGGCCATAAATTAACATATGATAGATGAACCATTGCCCACCGGAGAATATAAAGAATTCACCATTGCCGCGAAGTGCCTCTCCTGTGGCAGTACCTTCATAAATACACAAGGAGATACGTCTGACTTCGGCGCAAAACAAAATGTCATCCAAGGACTTATGATGAGTCACGGGTATGGATATGAAGAAGGTGTCGCGCCGTGTACTCAGGGCGGAGGCAAAACAGCGGACAGCTATGAGATCATATCTTGCCAACCCTCATAACTCCCATCTCGCCCCGTTGCAAACTGCAAAAATTATGGTATAATTCATGTATCCTAAAGACCGTAGGCAATCAATAAGACCTACCGAGGGATTTTTTAGTAACACAAGCAACGCGAGTTACTTGGTTATTTAGGAAAACATTTTTTGTTTTACTAAGTAACTAACATACTTTTACTGCTCATTAACTAATAATTCCTCGAGAGAGGAATTTTTTATGGCGACACAGAAGAAAATCGACACCGTCACCGAATTGACCGATAAAATTGCCAAGGCAAAGTCCATGGTTCTCACAGACTACCGCGGACTCAAACATAAACAGCTTGAAGAGCTTCGTAGAACACTCAAAAAGACACAGGGAGAATTTGTCGTCACCAAAAACCGTCTATTACGGAAAGCATTGGGTGATAAGGCACTAACGATCGACGCGGCACTCAACCAATCCACCGCCACGCTTTTTGCTTACGCCGACGAGGTAGCACCGCTCAAGGATCTCTTAAAATTTTTCAAAACCGCCGGAATGGGCATTGCAAAGGGCGGATTCCTTGGTGCATCGAGTTTAACTGAATCCGATATTGCCAAACTCGCCAATCTTCCATCCCGCCAGATGCTTTTGGCGCGCCTTGCAGGCCAACTCAACGCCCCAATTCAAGGCCTGCACCGTGCACTCAGCTGGAATATCAATACACTCGTGTGGGCACTGGATGCAGTAAAAAATAAAAAGATATCTTAATTTTTTAGAGGAGGTGAAACGTATGGCAAAATTAACCAAAGATGAACTATTGAAAGCAGTCGAAGAAATGACCGTGTTGGAACTTGCAGATTTCGTAAAAGCACTGGAGGAAAAATTCGGCGTTTCAGCAGCGCCGGTCGCAGTAGCAGCTCAGCCCACCGCCGCTGGCGATGCCAGCTCCGGCGAGGCGAAGGAAGAACAAACAGTCTTTAACGTCATGCTCACGGATGCCGGCGCCAATAAGATTGGTGCTATCAAAGCAGTCCGTGAACTCGTTCCGACCTTAGGACTTCAGGAAGCGAAAACCTTAGTTGAATCCGCTCCGAAAGAAGTATTAACAGGAGTAAACAAAGCGACAGCCGAAGAAGCCAAGAAAAAACTGGAGGCAGCGGGCGCAAAGATTGAACTCAAGTAATATTTTTTCTATAAAATCCCCTCCGAATTGGAGGGGATTTTTAGTGCGTGGCGCTCTTGCAGCGCGTCTGCTAATGTTTACCACTTCTGTCTTCCGTTCACGAATACGTTATGCAAGATTTTTAAAATCCGTAGCGCTCATTTCACTTCACTGCCAATGGGCGAATTCTATAGGATAACATACTTTGATATAGTCCCCTCTTTCACGAAAATCCGATTCCCTAATAATTATTGAAGAACAAACTCATTTAGCTTGCCCAAATATATCACAGATAATTATTGAACACTTTAAGTGTTCATATACTTTTATGGGTATTCGCCCTCTTGATGAGCGAGGGGTAACAAAATTTTCGAAGATCGCTCCCGAGCTTAACACTATCCATGCTGGTGGACGGTAAGACTATTGCGAGCAGCGATCAAAAAAATTTTGTTACCCCTCGCGAATTCACCCCTTATCACCCTTCCTATCTCAAACCACCTCTTACTGGTTGCACTCATTTGATCCCTCTTGACAATATCTGACCATAGATGATACGTTGCGTATGATAATGTAATAGTAAATTTTCTGCCCACGGAGGAGGATAACCAATATGTCGCTCGGAGATGAATGGCCGGATTTATTAACAGTACGGGAAGTCGCAAAAATTTTACGCGTGTCTCCCCTCACCATCAAACGCTGGGGCAAAAGGGGGAAATTGCCCGCCATACGGATCAATTCTCGCGGCGACCGCAGATATAAAAAGGAAGCGGTGATGTGGCTCTTAGGACTTCAGCAAAAAGGGGCGGCATAAATTAGCAAAGCCAGCAAGGCTAATTTCGCTACTCGCGTTGCTTTTACCCCTTCCTTAAGAGTTCCGCTGCTTCTGCGGGGTCTATCACATTTACATTGAGCCCGGTCCCCAGCTCAAATCCGGCTCGGTGCACCAAACGGGGAATGATACGGATATACCAGTTGGATCCGTGATAGATATAATAATTGTAGACAAATGTGGGATCCTGCATATGCGGCATTTCCGGTTGTGTAGATACTGATTCAATCTTTCGCAGAATACTCTGCAGGACTCCTGCTAATATCGAAATCTCCGGGTCCGTCAGATCACCAAATTTCGTCCCCAGTGCTTTCGGAGCGATCCAGGCTTCCAGTGGCCATTGAGAAAAATCAGGGCAGTATGTGATAAACGACGCGTTATCTTCCACAATATTTGCGATCGGCTCCCGAGACAGTGCGTCGATATTTATTTGCCTCGGTACCACGACCAACTGGCTATGTGGATGCTTTAGGCTCGCTCCTGCGTGAAACCCGTGATTACAAAAAATCAGAACCTGGCCGTCTGTTTCGTGCGCTCGATAGCGGTCACGGTAACAGCTTATCACTTTGGTTACCTGCGGAAGCGGCAACTTTTCCACGTCGTCTGTATCACTTGGACTATGAATAATAACTTCATGGACGTCTGTAATAGGAAATTTGTTCGGGACCACGCGCACGTCCCAACCGGGCTTATCCTTTTCACCTGATCCGATTCGGTAGACTTCCGGTGGCGTGAGCGACTCATTATCAGGACAAAAGGGACACCGTATCGCTTCACTCTTGGATGCAGGAGCAAAACTATCTGTCCTCGTCTTCGCATCGCTAGGCCGTTTGGTTCGGCTGGAAGCTATGATGACCCATCGCTGCGTTTTGACATCCGGCACGTATTTAGCCATACCTTCGGTAATTATCCAATTCTCAAATTATCCAATAATCCAATACTACCAATTATGAAAGAAACCGAGCAAGAAGTACAGCCACTTCTTGTTTCTTTTCCTTTGTCGCAATAACCTCTACTAAACCTGACGATTTATCCGAACGTGTAATTCGGGGTTTACCCAGAACGTCTACGATTCGGGGTTGCCCGTAATACACGACACTTCCAAAGGAAGCATACTGTACAGCAGGTAATACTAACAAATCTTCCTCACCGTCAACAACGATAACCTGATGCTTTTTGATACGTTGATTCCCGGTATCCGAAGCTAAAAAAGAGCTTATAATTTTTATTGCTTCATAACTTACATAACCAGGCCCACTCTGTACCGCAACAGTCGGAATAGCTAAAAGCAATAATTGTTTTTTGGTTCGAACATCAACTTTTCTGCCAATTTTGCCATCAATGATGGCAAGAGCAGGCACCACCCCGCTATCCAAAATCGTCTTTGTGGCCATATCGCCAACAGCAATAATACTTTGTCCCATGTGACGCTCTATTGATTGCATAATGGCATTGCCGGTTAAAACGCTTCCCAGCGGCTTCTGAAGCTCCGGACGCAAATTATCCGGCATGACCAATCTCCCCGATCGATCAATCTCTTTTGCCCTGATCCGGGTAGATGAAATTGGTTTTACGTCTTCTGCCGGAATTAACGGAACTTCAACAATCGAAAGCAACGCAAGTCCGCGGGATTTCCGCAACACATTGATTTCTTCCCCGCGTTTTTTATTGTCCGGGGTCACGAGGAGCGCCGTATCCGGGCCTGCCGCCGCATTCGATACCAACGGTTCATACGGCTCGTCGATAGGAATCACGGCAAAATGTTTTTTCCCACCGCTCAGCCAGAACTCGAGATTTTTTTTTCGTTTTTCATATTCCTGAATTTTATCTATTTTGCCCTTTGATTTTTGATTTTTGAATTTATTAACGTACGTGTCCGTCGTTAACCCGATATCCACCTGATCACCTATTTCAAATGCCCGTCTAAGGAGAAATTTGTGTCCTTTATGGAGCCTATCAAAGGTCCCGGCGACAAAAACGCGGCGGTACATAGATTATGCGGAAACAATACTCTGCCAATCTTCCCAAAATTTCGCCAGTCCCGCATCCGTGAGGGCGTGATACAGGTCATACTCCGTCCATTCATTATCCAAGGTCAACTCTCTGTATGGAATTTCTGTCAATCCCGGCATATCGTATATGAAATCGCCAGACGGTTGAGGAAATCCTTGCGCTGCCCATTCATTAAATACTTTAAAAGGTATTGTTATGACATCACTTTTTAGCTTAAGTGCATACAAAATGTGTTTGACCGTCCGTATACTCGCTGCCAACACCTGAACATGCGCATCCCCAAGCTTTCTGTACATTTCTACGATATTGACAATCACATCCATACCGTTTTCTCCGCGGTCGTCAAGTCTGCCTACAAATGGGGAGACAAACACATCTCCCTTATGCGCCTTTGTAGCACTATAGACAGCCGCCGCCTGCTCCTGAGAAAACGCGAGCGTCATATTCACCGGGCCTTCCCGACAAAACACCTCAGCTGCCTTGAGACCTGTTTTTGTCGTAGGAAACTTTATGACACCGTTGGGAATCCACCGGATTCGATCGCGTGCCTGACTGAGCATTTCTTCAACAGTAAGCGTCGCAGGATCGCCGATCACCTGTATGGAAATCTGCCCAGAGGGGATCATCGCACTCATCTTTTGCACGATTCTTTTATATTCATTCAGTGTTTCTTGCATGGCCACACGTGTGCCCGGACGCGTTGACGCAAAATTTTTCGCAATCAGACTTGGGTTTGTCGTCTGACCATCCAGTCCGTGATAGCCTGCTTTCTTGAGCATCACGTCCGCAGCCTTCGTCTCTTCCGGATCCCCACCATCAATAAAAATTTTACTTGGAAAATTCATAGTATTTCTTTATTCATTAATACTTGGATCCTGGTGCAACCATCTCTCAAGAGCTGCCAATTCGCCTATTTCAGCTTTGCCTCTTTTATGTCTTTTTCTATGCGGATGTGCCGATTCTTCATCATAAATTATTTGACTAATCAAGTCAGGACCCCCACGGAGCCGCTTGCCAAACGCAGCACCAATTGGATCAATAATTGCTCCTGCCTCATCCCCTGCATCTTTCCAAACTTTTTGAAGCGCTTCCTCAACCGTTGCTGCTTTCCCTTCGATCAGATATCGAAGCGCCTCAGAGCCCCTATCTCCATATTGAGACAAAAGCACATGTAATTCTTCAAGAGAAATGCCGGCAGCAAAAGCGAGCGCACCCAATTCTTCCCGTATCTCTCCAAGTGTCGCTTCTGCATGCGCCTGCTCTTCATGCTGCAGCTCTAATTTCTTCTGCGCCTCAGCACGATATTGCGCCAACCGCTCTCTATTTCCCGATGATAAATCAGGCATACCGTATCACTTTTTTATAAGTGTTCGGACAGTTTTAACAATCGCCTCTCTATCAATTTCCTCATAGTGTAGCAGCTCTTCCGGTTTACCGGAACGGGGAGTTTTCCGCACTGCCAAATGGACAAATTTCACATTCAGAGCTGACCAAACTGCCTCGCCCAGGCCTCCCTCAGGGTAGTGATCTTCCACCACGATCATTGCCTTTGAATCTTCTGCCGCTTTCTGCAATGTTTTTTCATCAATCGGTTTAATGCTGTAACAATCAATCACCCGCACATGTATTCCTTCTTCCATAAGCGTTTTTTGCGCGGCAAGCGCCTCATAAAGCGTAATACCAGCAGCGACGATGGTGGCAACCGCCTCAACAGCGTGTGGCAATAGAAACGTTTTCGACCCTCCTATCGGAAAATTCTCCTTTGCATCATAAAGAATTGGCGTCTCATTCCGTGTCGTGCGGACGTAGACAATACCTTTCTGTTTTGCCATCTGCTCAACCAACCGCTCTGTGGATACCGCATCCGACGGATATAACACGGTCGAACCAAATACTGCCCGAAACATCGCGATATCCTCAAGCCCCATCTGACTACCTCCATCTGCTCCTATGGATACGCCTGCGTGTGATCCGCAAATTTTTATATCTCCCCCCGAAAGCGCCGCCATGCGGATCTGGTCAAACGCCCGCGTGAGAAAACAAGCAAATGTAGAAAGCCAAACGTGTAACCCCCGTTTACTCATACCAAGCCCAACGCCTACCATATTTTGCTCGGCGATAAAAAGCTGGTAAAAACGCTCCGGATACTGCTTTCCGAACAACTCTGTGTAGGTGCTGTTTCCTACGTCTCCGTCCAATACTACCATCGAGGGATCCACTGCTCCCAACCGAACCAATGCATTCCCAAACGCTTTGCGGGTGGCGGTGGGCTTGTCGCTTGAATACTGAATACTGAATTGTGAATGGTGAATGGTTTGTTTTTTCTCAGTATTCATCATTCCTGATTCATGATTCACTCTTTCCGGCATTCCCACACTTCCCCGCATGTTTTTGTCAAAATTTCCTAACTCTTTAACTGCCGCGTCGCATTCAGACAGTGACAGCACCTTTCCGTGCCACCCCTGTTTGTTTTCCAAAAACGATACTCCTTTTCCTTTCGCTGTTTTGGCGATGATGGCCGTTGGCTTGTCTTTTGCGACCAAAGCCTGATTAAAAGCCTTTTCTATTTCTTTGATATCGTGTCCGTCAATCACGATTGTCTCCCATCCAAACGCGGCAAACCGCTTTTGGTAGACCGACGCATCCGTCCCATACATGGTCTCCCGCGACTGACCCAAGCCGTTAATATCACAAATGGCAACTAAATGATTGAGTCTATAAAAAGAAGCGGATGCCGCCGCTTCCCACACGGACCCTTCTGCCAGTTCCCCATCGCCCAAAAGAACATAGACGCGAGGAATTGAATACTGAATACTGAATACTGAATTATGAATGGTTTGTTTTTTCTCAGTATTCATGATTCTTGATTCATGATTCATCTTGAGAGCCAGCGCTTCACCAACACCGACGGAAAGACCTTGTCCCAAGCTTCCCGTCGCCGCTTCGCTGTAACGGAATCGTGGCACAGGATGGCCTTCCAGTGGGCTGTCAAATGTACGGAGTTTCAGCAATTCTTTTTCCGTAATTTTCCCCGCTGCCGCGTAGAGCGCATAAAAAAGCGGCGAAGCATGGCCTTTGCTGAAAATCACACGGTCGTTGTCCGGGTTGTTCGGATTATCTAAATCTGCTCGCAAATACGCAAAAAATAGCGTCGTCATGAGGTCCGTTGCGGAAAGAGAAGAAGTAGGGTGGCCGGATCCTGCAGCAGTAGTGGAAACAAGTATAGAGTAGCGGACCAGCATGGCAAGGTTTTTGAGTTCCACATTCTCCATGATGTGATAGTAATAAAATAGCGCCCGCCCCGCAACTAGCAAACACCGAATGCATCTAATTCTTTATGCCGGCGGATTGCGTAAAGCACCGCATAGTGCGGATACCTAAACAATTGTGATAATGATCGATCACTGATACCGCCTTCTGAAAAACTTGCATCACGAAACACCGGTTCGCCTGTCGGCGTTTTGTAAACAACTCTCGCCAGATGAAACTTGCGCGAGTCTCGGATTCCCCACTGACCAAACAAGCCGACGTCACCACGCTCAACTACTTCGACCTCCGTTACTGGCCGAAACAAGCCATCTGGATCGTGCCAAATCTCTCTCGAGAGATAATACGGCGGGAGTGAGATGCCGAAATCACGGCGCAACCCCTCATGCACTTCAAATTGACAATTGCACCCTTCTTCAAGATCACTCGGATGAGCGTCCGGGCCATTACCGAAAACGTATCGCTGATTAAAAACCAATGGCAATTCAGGATCAAACATAATCTAAAAGTATACCATACATACCCGGTATGCATCACGTCCCAAAAGGATAATCGTCTATACTACAAAAGAAACAAAGGAGGTGAATGATATGCCAAACGGAACGTATATTGTCATCACACCGGCAAGAGAAGGAGAACCGGCAATGGCGCTCCCGGCATCTGAACTGCATCAAGCATCCATACAATCGCCAACGGACGTATCGCCCTCCGCAGTCGATCCCTTAGAAATTAAACCGAGTCCTCCCGTCCACGACGCCTTTGCAATAAGCACCAAACCCACCAACTGGTGCGTTGGCTCAGGTTGGAGATGATATCAGGCATTCTTGAGGCTCTCGATGGCACTGGCGATATGCGCCGGGTCGCGAAAAAGATAGCTTGTGGACACGAGTCGTGTGGCACCGGCATCTTTCACTAACTTCGCGGTTTTGTCATTTATTCCCCCGTCAACCTCTATGACCAGGTCCGGAAAATGTTCATGAATTTTTTTTATCTTTTCCAAAGTCTCCGGCATAAGTACCTGGCCGCTAAAACCTGCTTCAATCGTCATCACAAGTACCACGTCCACGCTTTCCAAAAACGGCTCCACCACATCCAGTTCCGTCGGTCCGTCTATGGCAATGCCTACTTCAACGCTTTCATACGTCGCTTCGTCGAGGAACCGGCGCGGGTCATGGCTTTCCACATGGGCAATCAATCGTTTAAATCCTGCGTTTGCAAGCGGCCGGATATACTTTTCCGGATCGGCAACCATGAGATGCCCTTCGAAGGAAACCTTCTCAGGGTAAATGCGGAACTTTTCAAAATCCAGAAACGTTTCATTCGGCACTAAAGTGTTGTCTGCAATATCAATCTGCACCCATGACACGTACGGGGTTACCAGTCCGACCCGGCGTTCAATTTCTGCGAAATCTTTTTCCAAAATCCCGGGAATGACGTCGATCATTTTTCTCTTGCCTGAATTTTCTTCAGTCTCCTCGCGTACTTCTCCTCTCCCAAAAATGCTGTGGTAAGGAATGCCGTCACGATGGCTTTTGCCTTTGCCTCATCGGTCCAATCGGCGGCAAGGGATAAGACATTGATATCATCATGCTGGCGATTTCTGGTAATTTCTTCCGGGCTGTACGCAAGTGCCGCGCGGATGCCGGCGACTTTATTAGAAGCAATCACGACCCCGGCTCCGGACCCGCAGACGACGATTCCCCTGCTTCCTGACGCCTGCGCCACACCATCTGCCACAGCAAAGCTAAAATCCGGAAAATCATCATTGGGATCCAGACGGTCATTGCCGCAGTCAACGACGTCGTGCGTCAGCGAAACGAGAAACTGCTTGATAGACTCCTTTAATGCAAATCCCCTGTGATCCGCGCCGATAAAAATCCTCATGATCTTCTCATCGTACCGGAGACCACTGTATCAATCAAGAGGAGGAAAATAGCAAGGCCAGCTATCTGGGGAGCTTATTGGCCAACGCTTCGTACGCGCCGTCTAACTTTTCAAATATCTCATCACTGAACACTTCCTGTCCCCAAAGTACAGATAAAAGGCTTCGTAACGACTCAATAATATGTCCAACGTCACGCAGCTTGATTTCACGCATCTTGCGATCACGCTCTCCTGCCGACTGGGCGATCACAGTCAACACCATCATCACATGTTTTCTTACCTGATCAATCACATCATTTCCCGTCAACGAATTGGTCGCATCAAGCGCGTCAAGCGTTGCCACGTATGCTTCCTGCCATAGTTTATCATCATGAAACGCGCTCATATATACATTATATCACGTTTTGAGGATTGTTTGATAGAGGTCCAGGTATTTTTTAGCGCTCATATCCCACGAGAAATCCTGCTTCATAGCCGATGCCACCATCTTCCACCAATCACTTACATTCTCACGTCGTAAATCTATGGCTTCGCGCATTTTTGCGGCAAGTGCGGCGGAGGTATATTGCCGAAACACGAAACCGGTTTTGCCGTCTACCACCGTATCAGCCAATCCTCCGGTCTTCCGGACGAGCGGCAGTGTACCGTAGCGCATGGCAATAAGCTGGGTCAATCCGCACGGCTCAAACTTGGACGGCACCAATAGTACGTCAGCGCCTGCATAGATCCGCCGTGCCAACCGTTCATCAAACGTATGGATAAACGTGATATTCGGATTCCGCTTGGCTAATTTTTTTAACTTTTTTACCTGCCGTGCGGCACCAGTTCCCAATATCGCGATCTGAAAGAGCCGGTCGGCAAGATGCGGCACGGCGCGGATGATAAGCTCTATACCCTTCTGTTGTTCTTCCAGTCTGCCCACAAAACCAAAAAGAAGCGCGTCGCCCGACGGCAACCGGAGCGCCTTCTGTAAATGCGCTTTCAATTCCGGCTTCGCAGTCATGACCGTGCCACGACTGTAATGAACCGGCAATAACGAATCAGTCTTTGGATTCCAAATTCCAGTATCGATGCCATTGAGGATTCCCACCAACCGGTCCTTCCGTTTTGCTAGCAACGCCTGAATGGAATCACCATGATGCCCACGTGCAATTTCCCGCGCATAGGTGGGAGAAACAGTTGTCACCATATCAGCATATTCCAAACCCTCCCGCAACAGCTTCACCGCACGGCCAAGCGGGGTCGTAAAAATATGAAATTGCGGCTTTTGGAGTCCCAACCGGAGCACCACACCCACACCGGTCTCTCCCTGATACAACAAATTGTGAATCGTCAATATGGTCCTGGCGGCGCGCGCCTGAAGTGTCGTTTCTTTTCCCTGAATCACTTTTCTGTTTTCCCCCAAAAGGAGCGGGACTAAAGCAGTATGCCAATCATGACAATGAATTATGTCATACGGTCCGCCAAACAGATGTGATGAGAGGACGTACCAGGAAACGACTGCCTTAGAAAAAAATGCGAATGTCTGTGCTATATCATCGCCCACATACTCATTTAGCTTTGGGTGACGGAAAAGATACACCGGAATATGCGTACCAGGAATCACTATTTCGAATACAAAAACCAATTCCCGTCTTCGGTCATAATCCACCGCCAGCTGCCCAACGCACTTTGCCTGATGGGGCAAATTGATACTTTCGTAATACGGCATGACGATACGGACGTTTATGTTTAATTTCTGAAGGGCTACCGGGAGCGCATAGCTCACGTCCCCCAACCCGCCAAGTTTAAAAAACGGCACACACTCGCTAGTGACGAATAAGACGTTCATAGACTTTTTCATACCCCTCCACCATCTTTTCAACAGTAAAGTTCTCTTCCACATGACGTCGACAGGCCGCGCGGTCAATCTCGCCGATCCTTTTGACCGCCTCGACTAATCCTTCAATCCCCCGCTTTTTGATGATCCACTTCCCGCCTTTATTGGTAGTATTTGTCTGATTGGTAATATTGGTAGTATTGGTAGTATTGTCATCCGGTTCGACGATGAATCCCGTCACGCCATCCTTCACGATCTCTGGTACCGACCCCCGGTTATAGGCAATCACCGGCGTCCCGCAGGCCATGGCCTCAATCATCACCATACCAAACGGCTCATCCCAATGGATAGGTGCCAACAGTGCCTTTGCCCCGCCAAACAACCCATTTTTTTGTTTCGCATTCATGAAGCCAACATCTTTCATATACCCGCTGGCAGCGTAAGGCTGGATAGTTTTTTGGAAATACGGAAGTTGCCTATATTCTTTCGATCCAGCCAGTATTGTCAGTGTTTTCGTTTCTATCCCAGTCTTTACTGCATCCTCTACCCCTTTTTCCGGCATGTAACGCCCTACGAACAACAGATACTCTCCGGCAAGATCACTAAACACGCTCCGTGCAGGATCTAAACCATTATAGACAACGTCTGTCACATGCACGATCTTCTTTAGCTCACTGGCTTGAAACCGGCTAATTGCCACATATGGGTCATTCGGAAACCGCAGGTAACGAAAGTAATCCAAATATTGAGGATTAGCCACAGGGTCATGCACTGTATACACGGTAGGAATACCCGTTACTTTGGCAAAATAATGGCCCGAAAATTCCAAAAACGAGTGGACAAGCTCAATGTTTCCCTGTCTGGCATCGGTATAAGCAAGTGAAGTCAGATCCATTTCATATTCCCACCGTGCATAGATCCTTGCAAGCATCCGTTTCGTTTTCTCGGCAATATACCGGTGTTTCATGAGCGACGGTTCGCTCACCAGATATCCCATTTCTCCCGTTATCACATCAAAACCCTGTAGCGCCTCATCAGAAGACGCATACACGCGCACTTTATGTCCACGACGCACGAGACCCTTAGCCAAATCCAGAAACAAATCCTTCGGGGCGAATATTTTCCCGTCACTTAACGGCTCGTACATGAGCGCAGATGGCAAAAGTAGTCCTATCTTCATAATTATGAACGGCCGGCAATCGTTTGATATACGTCTTCATATCCCTCCACCATGTTCTTTATAGTAAACCGATCTTCAACGCTTTTCCGGCAATCGGCGCGGTTTAGAGAATCAAGTTTTCCCACGGCTATAACCATTTCATCCTCATTTTCCACTACAAAACCAGTTTTTCCCTGTGCAATGACCTCTGGGATTGCTCCCATCCGATACGCCACCACCGGTGTGCCTGTAGCCAACGCCTCAATCATGACGATGCCAAACGGCTCTTCCCAATGAATCGGCAATAGTAATGCTTTTGCGCCCTGATATAGCTCTACCCGTTCATCAAGCGTCAAATTACCTTCTGCACTTTTCGGATTTCCGATAAATTGAATCGTATCCGAAAGGTGTGGGGCAATTTCCCTCTCAAAAAAAGGGTATGATTCAACGTTGCCCACTATTTTCAGCGGCACATGTGCCTTTTGTGCCACCCGGATGGCATCCGTGACCCCTTTTGGATCAATTTTATCCCCTTTTTCGTTCGTAAAAAATTCCCGGATGCGACCCACAAAAAGGAGATACGACCCCGGGTTCCCACAAAAAGTAAAAGCTGTCTCATCAATCCCGTTATACACCGTTTTGGTGTAATTAAGCTCAGGATACAATGCTTTCTGGCGGTCTGAAATCGGCGCAAAATATGCTTTCGGATACCGGGCAAAAAAATCCCCTAATTCGCGCGTCATCTGCGTATGGACGGTCGTTACCATGGGAGCCGGCAGTTCTCCGCTTACAAGAAGCGGCAGAACTTCCGGATAGAGATGGTTATGAATGACGTCGAATTCCCCTTTGTGCCTCCGCAGCTCTTCAAGCATCACAGAAAGATATATAAGGTGGCGATAAAATTCATTTTCCACCTGCGGGAGGTGAAACAAGGCTTTTGGAATAATGGAAATAAGCTTTCCACTAATGACAGAATCTCCCGTACCAAACACCGTCACGTCATGATTCCGTTTTACCAGTCCTTCAGCGAGATTATAGACGATGCGGGGTCGGCCGCCTTTGGTATCTTTTGAAAGTTCCCGTTTCAGGGGGGCAAGAATTCCGATCTTCATCTATGTAATCGTACTCCATTGCCGTTATGTTTGGCAAACCGATCGTAGATGCGTTCAAATTTAGCTCCTATCGTTTCCCACGAAAACCTCTTCTCTACCACTTTCCTCGCATATTTTCCCATTTTCAGGCGCATTGCTTCATCATCGAGCAATCTATTGACCTTTTCTACGATCTCCCGGCTATTTCGTGGCCGCACAAAAAATCCGTTGAGCCCGTCTTTGACTGCAAGCGGTATCCCGCCTTTCCGCGTCACGACCACCGGCGTCATGCATGCCATGGCCTCAAGGATAACAAGTCCCAACGGCTCGTCCCAGACGCTCGGCGCCACAAATACGTCACTCCGCGAGTAGTACGGCACGAGCTTTTTAATTCCTGCTCCCAAATGCCCGACCCAGTGTACGTTCGTCAACCCCATTTGCTTTGCCTTTTCCTGAAGTTTTACCCGCTCCGGCCCGTCGCCCAATATGACCACTTCGCCATGAATTTTTTTTGCAGCACCCACGAGGTACTCCACACCTTTATACTTTGTGAGCTTTCCGGCAAACAGAACCACCGGCTTGCCCTGCAGACCCAATTCTTTATCCACTGCCTTGTATCCGTTTTCGCTAAAGATAAATTTATCGATATTCACGCCGCCCGGGATCACGCGGCATTTCTCATGAAAATAGCCCTTAAAAATCCGCAAAAACCAGTCGCGCGTCCAGCCGCTGTTCGGGATGATGCGGCGGGCGCGGTACATGGCGTCGGACGTGCGCTGAACATAGCGCTTGTCGCGCTCGAGTGTCGGCAATTCAGATCCGTGAATGGTAACGATGAAGTTGATGCCGAGCGTGTCTTTGATCCGTGCCGCAGCCCAGGCCAGGGGGAATGCGTGGTGGACGTGGATAATGTCGGGCTTAAAGTCAGCTACTGCAGCTGCAGTACCTTCCCATACAGCCGTATAATATGTTTCAATCTCTTCGTTGGAAAATTTGGTAAAAAGTTTGCAGTCCGGCCATTCGGGGTGCCCCGTAAATGCTGCAGGAAACGGAAGCTTGAGCGTATACAGTTTCGCCCGCTCAATCGGCCGGTCGTCCGGTGCTAAAACCGCGACTTTGTGTCGGCGGCCCACTTCGCTTGCCAGATGCCGGGCGTACGTCCCGCTCCCCGATCCCCAAAATGGAAACATCTGCAGGTACAGTATGCGCATTATCACCGATTATACACGGCAAGCCGCGCTGTCAACAAGCACGAACGGTTTATTCCCCATCCGCGTCAAACCGAGTTCGATCGCTGCTGCAATTGCCTGCCGATCCATCGCGTGCAGCATCGTGCTCGTCAGAGTCTTTGGTTCATTTTCCGGATCATCCATAGAACCATAATTATATCAAATCTCGTCATGACAGCCTAATTTTACTACTTGACACTTGTGAATAAACAAAAGAAAATGTTCGGCATCATGCAACCAAAGGAATACGAATGGCCTGCCTGTTGGATCCGAGGCGAACTCGGTTCCAAAGATATTGATGGTGATCCCGTACGGCAGACAGTCCAGGGATGTTGCCATAGGACGTGGACACCATCCACCATTAGCATACACGGCGGGTACTATACCTGCCATCATCCTGCTGTTGGCCCCAAAGAAGAGATAGAAGGGCAAAAACAAGCGTACGGAGGACTTGTAGTTGGAACATTAAGCGACGACTTTGCCACGTTCTGCCAAGCTGTCGACATGCATCTCACCTCACTTGGAGAGCCGTCGAGACTTATACCCGAAGGAGAATTTACCGTCATTGAAGAAACAGAGGAGCATGATGGGGGCGAAACTACATTCCTTCTTGGATCAGGAAGATAACCTACTTTTCGCAATAAGCCACAGGAATCTTATCAGAGCAAGCTGTCTCCTCCACCTCCACGGTTCACGGGCGAGCCGCCAAAGCCATTCGAGACCAACAGACCTGACGAAGGAAGGAGCTCGAGGCATCCGCCCGGCAATGATATCAAACGCCCCGCCGACAGACATAAGAACTATTGGTGGGCTGACAGCTGACCCGCTTCGCCGGAGCCTGAACGAGGCGAGCAGCTGACAGCTGACAGCTTCAATGAGTAGTTCCTGCTTTGGCGCCCCAAGCCCGACAAATACAATACGAGTCCTTGTCGTGCTTATCTTTTCAATAATGCCTTTCGTGTATTGGTAGTATTGGTCATTGGTAGTATTTGATATTGGTAGTATTGGCATCTCTCCCGGCTCCTCTGTCCATCCCATAAGACCAGGGTACTTCTGCCGTAAGCACTCAAAAGCTCTGACTGCTACTCCTGCCCTACCGCCAATAAGTGCGACTGGATAGCCCCGTTTGGAAGCCATCGCCACCAGGTCTTCCATGAGCTCTACTCCTGGAATTCGTTTTATTTCTGACTTCTGATATAGAAGCCGCATCGCGGCGACGAGTCCGACCCCATCCGGGATTGCCACGTCGGCCCAATTAAGAATTTCAGCAAACCGTTTATCAATTTGAGCCAGAACGATCTGCTCGGGATTCGGCGTGACAATAATGATTGATTTTTTCGATTTTGGTGACGGTTGACTGCTGACTGCTGACGGCTTTTCTAATCCCTTTTTCAAATACTCCAGGATTGTATCCTTTGATGAAATAGTTACAGATATTCCAAGCACTTTTACCGCATTTAGTCTCATAGTTTTTTAAAAGGGATCATCATATTTGGTTCATAATTCATCGTTTAAACATATTGAACACAAAAAATCATATCTAAAATTCATATTTTTCCTTTTTACTATCTAAATAACAATATAATTATAAGCTAATACTAATGTTCAGTATTTTTATCCATAATTTTTTCTTTTTGGTCTCTATATTTATCTTATAGGTCTTATCTTCTATTCACACTTCGTTTATATAATTCTATGTTTTCAAGTGCTACTCCGGTACCCCGCACGACGCACAAAAGCGGGTCCTCAGCCACATGACAGACAACTCCGGTCATTTGCGTCATAAGAGCGTCCAGATGCGTTAAAAGGCTTGTCCCACCGGCCATCACAATGCCCTTATCAATGATATCCGCCGCTAATTCCGGGGGGGTATCTTCCAAAACCGCCTTCACCGCACCAATAATCTGATGGAGAACAGGCGTAATCGCTTCTGTGATCTCCGAACGGGTCAATGTAACCATCCGTGGCATACCAGCGACCGCATCTCGTCCGCGAACTTCGACAGAAGAAGCTGGCAGCTTTCCGCTTTCAGTTTTCAGCGCCTCAAACTGATTTTTTCTTGCTGACTGCTGAGAGCTGACAGCCGATAACTTTTCTCCCCCAATCGCATCGCCGATCGTCGTTTTAATCGTCTCTGCCATCCGTTCACCGATAATCAGGTTATACTTTTTTTTGATATATTGAGCGATCGCTTCATCTATTTTATTGCCTGCCACCCGTGCGCTTTTGTGCACGACGACGCCACCCAGCGATATGACGGCTGCCTCAGTCGACCCGCCACCGATATCGACAATCATATTTCCGGATGCTGCTGCTATTGGGATTTTAGCGCCTATGGCCGCTGCTAATGGCTCCTCAATGAGGTATGCAACCTTAGCTCCTGCAGCAAGCGTGGCATCAAGCACTGCCCGGCGCTCCACCTGCGTCACACCGGTCGGCACACAAATCATCACTTCTGGTTTAAAAAATCGGTTCCTGCCTGCCACACGGTCGATAAAATACGAAAGCAAGGCTTCTGTGATGCGATAATCTGCTATCACGCCGTCCCGCATGGGTCGGGTGGCAACAATCGTCCCCGGCGTCCTACCCAACATCTCTTTTGCCTCGTTCCCAACTGCCACAACTCGGTTATCATCCACCGTTACCGCGACCACGGTAGGTTCATTGAGTACCACGCCTTCACCGGCGAGCCAAACCAGGCTATTGGCCGTGCCGAGATCAATGCCGATTCGTTTGGTGAAAATCATAAGAAATCAAAATGCAAAAATTAAAAGTCAAAATTGTATGTCCAAATTCAATAGTTTTCAAACTTTGTCGCTTTTGACTTGCTTACACTCGCATTCTATCACACTTCCCTGTATAATAAGGACGCGTATGATTTGGCAAAAACTCAAACCAACACTGATACCTATTGGTACATTTATACTCATTCTAACCGTATCATTTGCTATCATTTCTTATGGACGCGGGTATCGCCTGGATATCACGAATAAAGCCGTCCGGCCTACCGGACTTATGGTCGCAGCATCCGAGCCAACAGGCGCCCAAGTATTTATCGATGGCAAAGTTTCAGGCGCTACCAACAGCACGCTCAATCTCTCTCCCGGATGGTATCAGGTACGGATTCTCAAGGAAGGCTATCAGCCGTGGGAAAAACGCCTCCGCGTGCAGGGTGAAGTCGTCAGTAAAGCAGATGCGTTCCTTATGCCCGCCAATCCCTCGTTGTCTGCCATCACCATGAACGGCGCCGCCCAACCTGTGCTTTCTCCTGACGGCGGCAAACTCGCATACCTGGTTCCCAATGGAACGGATGAACTCGAAGACAAAGCCGGCGTCTGGACCCTCGACCTAGTCGATAAACCGTTGGGCCTCAACCGTGATGCCAAACAGATAGTGAAAGCCAATGTTCTGGGTATCCCTATAGCCAAAGCCACGCTCCAGTGGTCACCCGATTCAAAGCAGTTATTGATTCAAAATGCATCCGGCAGACCTGCGTATTTGGTAGACACGGACAGACTGAATGAAAGCCCGCAATTAGCCCCAGACCCACAATCCGTGACAAAAAAATGGTTAACCCAGGATGCGGCAAAAGAAAAGGAAAAACTTTCGACATTAAATCCAAATCTCGTTGCGATGATCACTCGCGCCGGCCGCGTCATAAACTTTAGTCCGGACGAAACGAAAATACTGTATGAAGCCACTGCGAGTGCCACTATCCCACAAATCATCAAACCATCACTTATCGGTACAAACCCTACAGAAGAAGATCGAAGTCTGAAACCCGGTATCGTCTATGTGTATGACATCAAAGAAGATAGAAACTATATTATACAGAATATAAATGCATCATCTTCACATTGGCTCCCCACATCCCGGCATCTGCTCGTCATCACAAAAGAAAAAATTGAAGTACTGGAGTTTGATGCGACCAACCGTCGCACGATCTACGCCGGACCGTTTTGGGATAGTTTCGCCGTCCCCTGGACGAGTCCCACCAAAATCGTTATTTTAACAAGCCTCAACCCCGCCGCAGGATCGGTCGCCAACCTCTACACCGTGAATTTACGGTAATTCTCTGGTGCCTCTAGAAGGAATTGAACCCTCATCTTGCCCTTAGGACGGGCCTGCTCTATCCGTTGAGCTATAGAGGCGCGGGATAGTGGACAGGAATTCTTTTTTTGTCGGAGCGGTGGGACTTGAACCCACGGCCTCATCGTCCCGAACGATGCGCGCTACCAACTGCGCTACGCTCCGCAATTTTCTGAGTAAACCAACTGTTTACCCGGTAAATCCTTCAGGATTTTGCCGGAAACTACGTCCCGTTGCTAATATTGTAGCATAATCTCAGGTACTGGCGCTTTCTCATTTTTTGCAGTATAATACCACCCATGAGGCTATCGTTTACCTCCAAAAACGCCCCGCCACCCCCACCGCCTTTACCAGACGTCATCCTTGCTTCCCAGTCTGCCGGACGGAAGATGCTACTTGAGAAACTCGGCATCCGCTTCCGTGTGGCTGTGGCACGGATTGATGAAGAGGTCATCATGGATAGCGACCCATTCCGGCTCGTCAAACGCCGTGCAGAGGCCAAAACGAAAGAAATATACGCCAATCCCCGTGTCTATTCGCTAGCCGAAGACCGACCCAGCCTTATTATAGGCGCCGATTCCATGGCAGTACTTGGCAAAAAGGCTTACGGCAAAGCTCCAGAACGAGAAGATGCACGGAACATGCTGAAAGCCCTCATGGGCAAAACCCACCTTTTTACCACTGCCATCCACATGATACTCTGGGAAAACGGTAAAGTGAAAAAATCATGGGAAAAAGTAGTCAAAACGAAAGTCACGCTCCGGAAAATGAGTGCAGTCGAAGTCGAAACGTATGTTATGCGCTTTGATATAAGCCGGTTTGCCGGTGCGTATGCCGTAAATGAAGCGCCATGGGATCTTGTGACGAAAGTCGACGGCTCGTACACCAATGTAATCGGCTTGCCGTTTGAGGTATTACTCCCCACCCTCCGCGCCATCAAAATCCTGGTTTAACTCCTCTCTGGGTAGAGTTCTGCTGAGGTAAACAGTAATCCAATTTCTTTTTCCGCCGCTTCAGCAGAATCTGACCGGTGGACCACGTTATGCGGTTTGTCAACGCCAAAATCTTTACGGATCGTACCGGGAGCTGCGTCTTGCGGATCCGTCGGGCCGCAGAGGTCAAACACTTTTTGGATCGCTCCCTCACCCGCTAGAACTATCGCCACCACGGGCGTCGCCATCATCTGGCTGCACAATTCCGGGAAAAACGGTTTGTCTTTGTGGTGGGCGTACCATACATCGAGAATTGCTTGGGTTAACCGGACCAACTTTAACCCAACGATCGATAGTCCCGCCCGCTCGAAACGGTCAATTACCTGCCCCACGACTTTCTTGGCAAATCCATCGGGTTTGATGAGGACTACGGTTTGTTCCATCATAAATTATGATAACAAATTCAAAAGTCAAAATGCAAAAGTAAAAAGTTTTCTAAACTTTTGAATTTTTACTTGCAATTTTGACTTTTAATTTTTGACTTTTGACTTATACTTTAAGCAGTTTTTCCAGCTTTTCTTGGCGCGTCCTATTCCACACCACTGCCATGTTGAGTGTCTTGGTCACGAGATATTTCCGCGCCAACCGGTTTATGTCTTCTTTTGTCACCGTTTCTATCTTTTTGATATAGTCTGTAAGTGTTAAAACTGGATCGCCGTACAATTCCTGCCGGCCGTAGTATTCATTGAGAAATTCCGGATCCTCACTTTTGAAGGCAAGCATGGTCTTGAGCCGTTTTCTGGCCACTTTTAACTCATCCTCCGTCACTCCCGTATCTTTGACTTTTTCCAGTTCAGCAAGTATTGCCTGCGTTGTCTGGGTCACTTTGTCCGTCGCGACGCCTGCATAAATACTCCAGTAACCTACGTCCTGCCACGCGTCCGCACCGGATCGAATGTGGTAGCACAACCCACGCTTCTCGCGCACTTCTTTAAACAATCTTGAGGTAAACGACACGCCCATGATGAGATTAAACAAGTTCCAGGCAAAACGGTCATCGGAATTTCGAGCAAAGGTGCGGATGCCAATCGTAATGTGCGCCTGCTGGGCATCGGGTTTGGTCACCACCGAGAGCTGCGGCTTCGTCTGGTTTTCTTTTATTTTTTCTAGGGTACTTACTTCACCTGGGTTACCTAAAGAACCAAACCACTTTTCCGTTTTTTCCAGTATTCGATTGGTAGTATTTGTATTATTGGTAGTATTGGTAGTATTTCCTCGCAGGTCCCCTGCAAGGACCACCACCATCTTCCCCGGCGTATACCACTGGTCATGATACGCGCGCAGCGTATTCGCATCTGCCGCTTTCAGACTCTCAACTTCTCCTATAATTCGCCTCCCCAAGCTCGTCTTCGGGTACATCATACTATGAAACGCTTCTCCCACTTTTGCCGATGGCTCGTCCTCATATCTCTTCATTTCCTCGAGGATGACATCGCGTTCCTTATCTATATGCTTTTGTTCCAGTAATGGCTTTGTAGCAAGCTCTTTGTTTATATCTAGCGCTAGCTCCCAGTCAGTGCTAAGTACCTTGTTGTGATAGTTAGTAATATCAATATCCGTGTATGCATTTTGGAGCCCTCCGGCGCGCTCGATAATATTCACATCGTCTGTCGTCGGATACTTTTTCGTACCTTTAAAGACCATGTGCTCGAGGAAATGTGAAACGCCATTTATCGAAGACGTCTCATATCGACTCCCTACCCCGACCATCACGGACGTAGCAACGGAATTAACGCCATTCATAGGAACCAGAATCAACCGGAGACCATTGGTGAAAACATGTTTTTCGTAGGGAAGTTTTGCGTTCACGACCTGTACTATACCAAAACACCCCTTGATACTCAATACACAATACTGGATACTAGGATATATGACCGGGTTGTAGAACTTCAGAAGATTATGTTCTTTTACGTATATGTCTTAAAAAGCGTGAAGGAAAACCATCTCTACTTTGGATACACCAATGACTTGGTTCGTCGGGTAAAAGAACATAATCTTGGACTCAACCAGTCGACAAAAGCATATAAACCTTGGAAGCTTATCTATTACGAAGCATGTCTCAATGAACAGGATGCAAAACGCAGAGAATATTATCTTAAAACTAGTCAAGGAGGGAGGCTTCTCAAGCGCAGATTGAAAGAATATTTTTTCTCTCTGCGTTTTGCCTGAAGTTTCACTACCCGGATGACCCCCGATGATCTACGCCAGCAGATAGAACTTCAGGTCGTGGAACTTATCAAGCGAAAGCTTGCAGAAGGCACGATGACCGAGGAGCGGAGCCAACAGGTTTCCCAGGTCGTCTTGGATACGATCAAACCAGGCATGACCATCGAGGAGCTGTACCGAGCTGTCCCAAAACTCGATGATACCCTGCCGGAACTCGCGCCCATCGTACTTCCCATCGTCCGCCAGTATGAGGAAGAAATCACCCAAAAAGCTAAACAAGGCGTCAGTGAGCTCATCCGCCAGGGCCAGTTTGACGCTGCCACAGACCTCGCCCACAAGGCCATCTCCCAGGACCTCAAGCTCGTCTGGGGATCCGGAAAAGCCTCATAATTTGCTTTCCCACAGCCTATAGTCTATAATTTAGCGTCTATGCAGCGCTGGGAAGTCATCTACCAGTATAATACCGCCATTATCCGGCCGATTCCGGCACAGACGAAAAAGCTGACTCGCTTTTTTCGTACGGCCGGTCTTGCTCTTGTGGCTCTCTCGTTGGGCGGCATGGTGGGTCCGCTCACACCGATGATCCGGATGGAGACGGGCTACGCGTATCAGCGCGTGCAAACAGCAGTCAGCTCACAGCTTTCAGCGATCAGCCAAACAAATACTCCACTCCCTGCTTCCGTACCGGTGATCTTTAACCCGCTTATAGCCGAAGACGGCAAACCTATAGATCCCATCAACAAGGATTTTAGCCTCATCGTCCCGAAAGTAGGCATCAACGCTCCGGTGTTGGCCGGGGTCAATCCTAGCGATCCCGGTGAATACATGGAGGCTCTGAAGAAAGGCATTGCCCACGCCAGTACGAGCTTTTTCCCGGATGAAGACGGTACCGTATACCTGTTTTCCCATTCAACCAATTACGACTGGTTCGTCAAAGACCTGAATGCCGTGTTTTATCTTCTCAAAAATCTGGACACCGGAGATATTATGGTCGTGTTTTATAAAGGCCGTCGCTACACGTACAAACTCACGGAAAAGCGCGTGGTAGCCCCGTCGGACATTTCCTACCTCATCCCCCAGCCCGGCTCCAAACGTTTAATTTTACAGACCTGCTGGCCCCCAGGGAGTATAACCGAACGTTTACTGTTATTCGCTGATCTTGTCGAAGAACGATATGGAGAAATCTAAACCTGGGGTGCCCCGTAGTGCCGCTCTTGCGAGGCACGGCCGTAGGCCCTGCGAGCAAGTAAGGCTACTACTAGGGCCGCCCGGAAGTACGACTGAAAGACTATTGCTGTTTGCGGATTTAGTGGAAGAACAGTCCGAGGCAATCTGATATTTGATTCCGGAAATGAGGACTTTTTATAAACCTTCCTTCCCGGGATTAAATCGTGAGGCCTGCCACTGCGGCAGTAGCCCC
>JACREN010000011.1 GCA_016218255.1 Candidatus Gottesmanbacteria bacterium
CCGTCTGCAAAACGCGTCAACTCAACGTTGCCGAGGGTCATGCCAAGCTTCTTGACTACTGCTTCTGCCAGCGGCCGGTTACTGGATCCGGAAAAGAGAAGGAAATCTTTCATTATGATCTATTATAAATCACACGCCAAAAATGTCACGCACCTGTTTATCTAAAAGAGAATCTACCAAAAGATCCGGTTTTTCAGATTGGAGTGCCCCGCGGTCACCATGATACCCGGTCGTAACAGCGATCGTCATGGCTCCGATCGCACGACCGCAGCGAATATCATGAACGGTATCCCCAATAACAACAATACCCGCGGGCGAAAAAATTTGATGAAATTCTTTTTCCGCTTTTTCAAAGACTAAATGCGCGAGAGCATTCCGGTCATCTGCTTCATCGCCGTATAAACCGAAGGAGATAATACCTGCCAGTCCCGCATGGTTTAGTTTCCAGTCTGCAATACGTTTAACGTTGCCGGTAATAAGACCCAACGCAATATCCCTCTGCTTTTTTAACAGGCCGACGAAATCCACGGCATCAGGAATAGGCTGATACAGCGGGGCGTCTTTAGCGCCCTCCTGTAAATAGGAAAGCATTGCCTCTGCGTATGCAGGAAATTTTTCCAAAAACTGCTCCCGCTTCACCCCCTCCTGTTTTGCAATATCCCATGCCATCTGCCGGTCAATCATCCCGTTGTATTTTCGAAAATCAAAATCAAGGGAAATGCCAAATGCGACCTTCATGGCGTGTGCAAACCGGGCAATACCGCGCGTCTCCGCACCCGCGTGATAAAGGAGGGTGCCGTCAATATCAAATAAAACGAGACGAGAATAGTTCATTACTGGTTATTGTACACGGTGAGAGCACGGGCAAGAAGTTCTACGCAGCGTTTAAGGTCCGTTTGGTTGAGAACATAGGCGATACGCACTTCATTCTTGCCTAGTCCGGGTGTAGAGTAAAATCCGCCAGCAGGGGCCACCATGACCGTTTCGGCCTGCCCTGATCTAAACGAATGGTCGCGGAAATCCGTCAGCAGCCACGCGCAAAATTTCTCACTGTCAGAAACAGGCAATCCCACAATAGTATAAAACGCGCCTTCCGGTTTCGGAATGATCACACCCGGAATTTTTCGCAATCCTTCATACAGTACATCCCGCCGCTTCTCAAATTCGTCATGAACTTTTTTCATCCAGCTGTCCGGTACGTCCGTAAGCTTGGCAGCAATGTGCTGATCCACAATACCACTGCTGAGTCTACCCTGTCCGATACGGAGTACTCCGGCCATAAGTTCCGCATTCAGTGACACAATCGCGCCCAAACGCACCCCGCATACGTTATACCGCTTGGACATACTGTCCAGTACAATTGCCTGATTAGGAATTTTTTCCATATACGACAAGAGCGACACTTGCTTTCTGCCATCATACGCATACTCCCGGTACACCTCATCCGACAAGAGAAATAATGCGTGCTTTTTGGCTATTGATACGAGCGCCTCAACTTCGCTTTTCGTATACACCGTGCCCGTCGGGTTACTCGGATTGCAGAATAATATGGCTCGCGTCCGTTTGGTAATCCTTTTTTCTATAACCGATTCCCTCGGCAGATGAAAGCCGTCTTTTATAGATGTTCTGATCGGCACGAGTGTAACTCCGTTCACAACCGCATAGGTATTGTAATTTGCATAAAACGGCTCAAACACAATAACCTCATCTCCAGGTGAACAGATGCCAAAAAGCGCCATGGATATACCTTCTGATCCACCGCTCGTCACCTGGATATTCTGCGCATCGATAAACGGAAATCCAATCTTATGGTAATACCATCTCAAAGATTCCAAAAATACGGGTTCACCCTGCGATTGGCTGTACCCTATGGGATTCGTCTTCCATGTTTGAAGAACCTTCATCATGGCTGCCGGAGTCTCGATATCCGGATCACCGATATTGAGATGATAGACGCGGACTCCCTGTTTCTTGGCGGCAGTGGCAAGTGGCACAAGTTTACGGATGGGTGAGGCAGGAACCTGAGCAAGACGCCGGGAGACAGAAATCATATTACTCTACCGCTTCGACATGAAATGATGTCTCGATATCCGGTTTTCCGAATTCTTTCCATGCAGACAGACCCCGCAGAAAAAGTTCCATAAACCGATCATCACCGCCGGAAGAACCCGGAGCAAACGCGAGTTCCTCTTCCCGGACACTGAAGGTTCCGTCAGTAAAATACGCGATGCGCTTCATGCCTGCCAAAGTGACCCGCACAATCTGGCCAGGATGAAAATTTTTGTAATTAGAAAGGCGCGAGGTGGTTTTCATGTTTCCATACCCGTCGATCCAGGCAACATGATCTTTCGGAACATCCTGGATTGTTTTGACATCCAAGGGTTCTCCGATAAACGATGCCTCTCCGCGTCCGATACCCACAACCGCTTCGGGATAAAAATCGCGGGATCGAAACTGCGATCCTTTGTTCGCCACGTTCACCAACGCATACGTTTTTATGTAGGGCTTAATAAATGAGAAGCAATAGCCTGCGTTCACTCCGACCACTTTCACCCCGTTAGAAAGTAGTGCATATTCAAGCCGCTCCCCTTCATTGGCCTGACGGCCTTCTTTTTTGTCTTTCCGGGGCGCAGTATTGGTATACACGACCATGCCGGGAACCGGATTAACAAGAGCAAACTGTGCAGTCCAAAACCCAGTGGCAAGAGTAGCAAACGGTGGGACACTCGTTGGGCGAACACGAACAAACCGATCCAAAAGGGTAAGCTTCTGGATGACTTCGGCAAATGCCGGATCACCCGTACCATAGTCTGCGATGAGTTCAACCATCATCGGTTCTTCATTCATAATCCAAGTATACCAAACCCTGTTTGCGTATTGCAATTAGCGAAAGAGCGCCCTATACTTCCACTCATTATGTCGGATAACGAAGCAAAACGGTGTGGTGTATGCGCTAATTTTGACCGCTACGACGCCACAGGACATCTTATCTCTCTGGACGGACGGCGCGGCTTTTGCCGAGTCAACAATGGATTACTCTTGGGAGAACGAGATGAAGCAATCGACTGCCCTCCAAGCCAGCAGACGTATTTTATTTCACTCGATACCCTAGCGGCAGAATCCATGCCGGAATAGCGATCACACAAGTACACTTGAAAATAGCTTATCCTGGAAAAGAATACTGTTGACTTGTATAGCGCTTTAGTCGTTTTTCATCAACAGAAAATCCTAACCCTGCAGTCGTCGGCACTGCTATAAATCCCTTGTTATCAACAGCATACGTTGGATTAATAATGTCTTCTTTGTAAAAAATCGAACTTGGAGACATATCTGCTGGCAACGAAAATCCTGGCAACGAAGCAAGGGCTATATTAAATGCCCGGCCTATCCCCGACTCAAGCATGCCGCCGCACCAAACCGGTATCGATCGCTTGTTACAAAAATCATGAATTTTTATTGATTCAACGATGCCCCCCACACGACCCGGTTTTATGTTAATAATCTTACAGGCATTGATCTCAATTGCTTTTCTCGCGTCATCTGCCGACAAAATACTTTCGTCAAGACAAATGGGTGTTTGTATCTGCTTTTGCAGTGTAGCGTGATCAATAATATCGGTATCCCCAAGCGGCTGCTCAATCATCATGAGGTTATATGAATCTAACTTTCTTAATATCTTTACATCTTTGAGAGTATACGCGCTGTTCGCATCTACCATGAGCGGTATATCACCAAATTTTTTCCGTATTGCGTCAACAAGCCGGATATCCCAGTCCAGTTTAATTTTTACTTTTATTCGCTGATATCCCTCACTAAGCCGCAAAGAAATTTCGTCACATGTCAAATTGATCGCCTTATGGATGCCGATACTTTCTCCAACTCCAATATGTTTTCGCGTACCACCGAATAATGTTGATAAACTTTTTCCTGATGTGCTAGACAAAAGACACCAAAACGCACACTCAAGACCGTGCTTGGCAAAATTATGGCCTTTCACATGGGCATACGAAGTGGCAAACTCCTGCGGCGTATGAAATGATTTTCCAATAGTAAAAGGGAGAAGATATTGCTGAAGTGCAATCATTGTGGTTACAACGGTTTCCGAATTATAAAGAGGCAAAGGCAATGCAGGCGCTTCTCCCCATCCGATATTTCCATCAGTGTTAAAAAGTTTAATAATGACTGAAGACCGTTTATCTATGGTGCCAAAACTCGTGGTGAACGGATGGATCAACGGAAGATCAACGATAAATAATTCAGCTTTTTGTATGGTCATACACTATGTCTAAAAAATTTTTAAGTACTTTTCTGGATTGCATCGTCGGCTTTACTGATCTATAAATTTTTTCTGCATTTAATCCCTCTTGATTAAGAATCGGTTTTCTTGCGAGGATGACTTTTTTGAGTATTGGTGCCGAAACTTCAGGGTGGAACTGCACTCCCCACATAAGATCTTCACCAAGTCGGAATGCCTGAACGCCGAATGTATTTTTTCCAAGCATTTTGGCCGACTTAGGAAGTTTTATAATTATTGACTTATGACTTTCCTGTACCGATAACTTCTTGGATAATCCATAAAACAAGGGGTCATCGGCAGCACGGCGAACCAGCGACACACTGCATGTGCCGATTTCTCTGCCTTTCGGGTTTTTCGTCACTTTCCCACCAAACGCTTGTGCAATAATTTGATGCCCAAAACAAACTCCCAACACAGGTATGTATAATTGTTTGGCTTCCCTCATCCATTTCGCAGTCTCTGCTATCCAGGGATCACCATCATATACTTCTTTTGAGGATCCGGTCACGATAATGCCATCAATATTTCTCAGTGATTTAGGAAATTCACCCGCGACAACGCGATACGTTTGCACACACAATTGAGGACGTAGTTTCAGTAATATTGTCTCAAACCAAGAAGCATGCGCTGGCGTATTGTTAAATACCGGAGACGGAGGGTTGGTCTCAAAAATAGCAACGGTTTTAGATGAGCCCATAGCCGCCTTTTTCCCACTGGTGGAGATATTGATCCTGCTCTTTGGTCAGCGTGTCAATCGCTACACCCATCGCTTTGAGTTTTAATCGTGCGATCCACTCATCGATTTCGCGCGGCACATCGTATACTTTATTGTCCAATTTTCCCTTATTTTTTACCAGATATTCCGCAGCGAGTGCTTGATTGGCAAAACTCATATCCATAACTTCCGACGGGTGGCCCTCGGCTGCTGCAAGATTTGCAAGCCTTCCTTCACCGACGAGATAGATTTTCCGCCCGTCTTTCAACAGATATTCGTCAAGTGACGGCCGCACTCTGGTTTTTGTCTTTGTCAGTTTGTCCAGTTCAATAAGGTTAATCTCGACATTAAAATGCCCGGAGTTTCCGATGACGACCCCGCTCTTCAAAACTTTTAAGTCATCGAGATCCACTGCGTGCATATCGCCGGTCACGGTGATAAGGAAATCAGCAATTTTGCAGGCAGCATTGATCGGCATCACCCGATATCCGTCCATCACTGCCTCAAGCGCCTTTACTGCATCGGTTTCGCATACCACGACATCGCTCCCCATGCCTTTTGCGCGCATGGCAACGCCCTTCCCACACCACCCGTATCCCACGACCACAAACACTTTACCTGCTAAGAGCAAATTAGTCGCACGCAAAATTCCGTCAATAGTCGATTGACCGGTGCCGTATCGGTTATCAAAAAAGTGCTTGGTCTGTGCATCATTGACGCCGATAATAGGAAATTTCAAAAGCCCGGCTGCTTCCAAACTTCTTAAACGATGAAGCCCCGTCGTCGTTTCTTCTGTACCGCCCAACATTTTTTTTGCTCGGTCCGGATATTTTTTGTACATCACGGAAATAAATTCCGCGCCGTCGTCAATCGCGATATCCGGCTCCTGATCTATCGCAAAGGCGACATTTTCCTTGTTAATCTCGCGGTCAATATTGCGTGCGCCAAACGTCATAATGCCATAATCGACGACCAACGATGCGCACACGTCATCTTGCGTACTTACCGGATTGCCGGAATGTGCAAGCACAGTCGCGCCGCCAGCTACGAGAGTCCGCGCTAAATTTGCTGTCGCAACAGTTAAATGACAAGAAAGGTCGATTTTTATCCCTTTGAGCGGCTTCTCTTTGGCAAATCTGGTACGGATGAGCTTCAAAACAGGCATCTGATTATCGGCCCAATCAATCATTTGCTTTCCTTGTTTTGCAAGCGCAAGATCGCGGACGTAATGAGGAACGAGCGTTGTTTTCATAGGGCCTCCTTCTTGTTTTTGAACATCCAACAAGTGCTTCACCTGCCGAAATAAATCTTTTGCATCTTCTGCTGACTCACCAATGCAAATAAGGTCAAACCGGCCGGCATCAAGAAGCGCTCCCGTATTATATACCACAACTCCCCGCTTCTTTCCCACTATCGGATACAGATACGAACGCAATAACGAATGGACATCGGTACATGATGTTCCCTTCAACTTTGGAATAGTAAAATCGCAGGCAACGTAATAGGTGTTCCGTAATGTGCCGCCATTCAGTTTTTCCGCAATAATCCGGGGATAAAATGTTCCCGGTTTCCGGACATTTGCTTCCACCCATAAAAATGATCCGTCGGGAAAAAGGATGGCATCCATGCCTAAAAATCCGATATAGCCTTTATGGGCTAATACTTCGGTAAATTGCCGCGCTTCTTTTTCAAATTGAATTTTTTGCTTTTCGGTAAGGGAAGAAACCGGATATGAGCAACCGATGTACCACTTCTCGACTCCTTCCAGAAGCTGATCTTTCATAGACACGACGTGCACGGTTTTATCCGGCCGGACTTCAAGCTGGATACTCGGCGACGCAATAGCACCCTCAACCCATTCTTCTACCGTTGCGGCACTCTGTTTTCCGAATTGAGGTATTTTTTGTATTGCGGCGGTAACGAAATGATTTTGTTCTTTTTTTGATAACGAAAAAAACTCTTCTTTATTTATTAGTGTTTGACCCGCGCCGGATAGTCCTTCATCGATTTTGATAATCACGCGTGACGCTCCGCTCGCAAAAAGTGCATGAACTTTTTTGAGAACTACCTGGGGAGTTTTGACAGATTCGTATCCCCGCGGGATGGACAGTTTTATTTTTTTTGCAAGTCGTCGGAATCCGCTCTTCGTGCCATATTCCTGACCAATCATTGGATTAGCATACAAAGGCAGTCCGGCCCGCTTACCAAAAAGATGCTCTTCAACCGTATTTTGGTACACATCAATATAACCAAGGTCGATTTTTTGTAATGCACTCAACAAATCTTTATCGTAAAAAATGGACCGGTACGTATAATTTTGTAACGATTTCGGCGAAAGAAATGAAACACCTGAAAAATCCCATCCGAGATTGGTAAGATATTGAAGAAACGCTTTTTCCGGCGGCCGTTTGGTGATCACTACGTCACCTGGCCGGGCAAACAAAATGCCACGCTGGTCAAAATCCAAAACTCCGGGGACAACCTCTATCCCCTTGAGCGTGAGGTTATGTAATATGACCCGAGGAAGAGATAAATCAATGCTGTTTGCGTTCATGAATGATTATAGTACCATACTACCTAAACAAGCGACAAATACATGATGACTTCTCCAACATATCCGCCTTTGTATAAGAAAGCACCGGGGATAATTCCCGCCCTCTGAAATCCTAACGTCTCATATAAATTCAGTGCGACGGGGTTATTTTCAAAGCACGATAGTTTTAAGAGCCGCAACCCCATATCTTTTCCCTCTTCAATAAGCATATGAAAAAGCTCTTTTCCGATACCCTCTCCGCGATATTTTTTACGAAGTGATATGCCCAATGCTCCTATGTGCTGCTGCCGATGTTCCTTTCCGCGTTCAATCTCGCAGTTTCCTGCATATTCGTTATTCACAAAAACTGCATAATGCCGCGTATTACCTTTTTTGATATTAGCGAGAGTCATCAGTAAAAAATCTTTCTCTTCTTTAAGAGAATAGTATCTACCGAGCACTGAGAGAAATGTGTCTTCGCGGGAAAGTTTATTGATGTATTCGTGCATATCACGAAGATCATCTTTGGTTGGAAACCGGACCATCACCTCATTCCCCTTTTCGCTTTTGAAAATCTTGACGATGCTCCCCGGTTTCATAATGCATTGAGCTTCAACATGGTAATATGAAATTACAAAATAATTGTCGTCCCGTAATTCTCTTTATAGCGCTTGATAAATTCCTTTTTCGTAAACGTGTGCGTTTGCGTGCCGTAGGTTTCGACCGTATAGACGGCGGCAACCGAGCCCATTTGACCGCAAACATCGAGGGGAAATTTCCGTAAATACCCGGCTAAAAATCCCGCCCGGTACGCGTCTCCTGCTCCAGTCGGGTCGCTTTCATTTTTTGGTTTTGCAGGTTTCACATGAATGGCATCATGCCGCGTTTCAATTACTGATCCTTTTCTTCCTATAGTGGTAACAAGCACCGGAACCATGAGAATCAACTCTTCATGAGAAATGCCCAACCGCTCTTCTATAAGCGCAATTTCGTAATCGTTACCAATAA
>JACREN010000014.1 GCA_016218255.1 Candidatus Gottesmanbacteria bacterium
TTCTATGGATGGATAATTAAATGGATAAAATCTCCTATCCGTATTCCGCACCTCATCCATATGTAATATTATATTTCTATCTTTTTCAAATGCCTTGATTATACTCTCTACAAAGGTTGTGCCGAATATAGCGTCAGAATCGCAGAATGTAACAACTTCTCCTTTGCTGGATATAATACCAATGTTATACATCAAATGTTTATGATAATACACATTATCAGACATATCCATTACTATCCACTTGTCTACAATGGAAGGCTTCCCTGATTGTTTACATTCTGAAAGTCCTTTTTCAATCTCAGGAGAGCGATTTGAATAATATTCTATCCAGATAATCTCGTATTGCTCTCTTGGCACTGTCTGATTGTTAAAATAATACAGAGAATGAAAACTCTCACGACATGACCAATCTAATAGGATGATACTGACCAAGGGTTTAGTTGATAATTTATTTTCAAATAATAATTTCATAAGGTAATTATATAGAGGTAGTTACTTTATTCTGGGGATTCCCAAATCCAGTAACAGGAGACCCCTTTTGAGGCTTTATCATTTCAGGATTATCTTAACCGCTTTTTTCAGGTTGTTTACAATATGATCAGGGCTACACAGATATTTTAGGGCTTATACCGTATATTCAGCAAAGGATGTAATAGACGATTAAATCCTGTACACCCTGCCCGTTCCACACATCTTCTCATAAAAAATCTCGACGTTACTGGTGGTGTGGTGTATTAGGGAGACGGCGCTAGGGGAGGAGACATCAAGTCATTCATATCTATGACGATTGCACCGGGCCAAGTTTTGATCGGCTCGCCGGGTTTACTGGCAGTTACAAATACTCCTCTAAAGCTAAGGTCCTTAACACGGGATTCCCATTCATCCTTCTGCTTCTCATAATCATCGATTCGAACCACTTGAACCACCGAAAAGGCATCCGCTCCGTTTTTAAGCCTATCCCTGTGATCAATCAAAGTGGATTTAACCAGCTCATTAAGGATTAGGTTCGCAACTGTGTTGTTAAATTCATCTCCCACCACCGGCAAGATCGGAGTATTGGTATAGGTACGTTGCATATTGGCATCGGTAAGTTTAATAAAATGGACCGCTTGCAAACTATCCATGTGGGGCACAAGCTTGGCGCGGACAAAAGCTTGCGACATATACTGATTTACAGCGGTGAAAAAAACCGTGCGTTGACTCAAAATCCCGCTGGCCAGCATCATCAACACCGCTCCCGATAGTATGACTGCCTGGCGATGCTTCTCGGATAACCACCATGCGACCTTGGTAAACGCCCAAAAAAAACTGAGCATAATCACGGCTTGGTAGGGATATATCGTCCTAAACATACCAAAAGTCCCAGTAGGGACCAGTAAAATAACGTTGACCATCAATATGACTGTAGCACCTGCAACTTGAAGTTGAAGTGAATAACCAACGCGCCGCCACCGTTCCGTGGGTTCGCATAATAATTTATAAAAATAAGCGGCCGCTGCCATCAACACCCCAAAACATATAAACCAAAACACCAGATTTGACACATAGTTACCATAATACCCATAATAAATATTCCAAAGGTTCATGGCCCGTGCGCTGACAACCTTAAAGGCGTTAAACTTGCCAACCCAATCCGCCGTGAAAGCAAAAGTATATCCTCCATCGGTACGGGAGTTAGGATATTGACTGACTAATGCCGGCAGAAAAATAAAACGATGAAACAAGAAATATGTCAATCCGGCGGTTACGAATAAAACACTATCGCGTAAAAACCGCAGGCGGGTGTCCGGCCATTCATCCATGTCTTGAAACAGCAACATTGCCGCCGTCGGCACCAAAAAGAAACATATTCCTGTTTGATAAAAATTGGCGGAAGCCATTAGGAATACAAGCGACAGCCCCCCAAAAAATATCGTTTTGTAACTCAGCAACCGTATCCTTAAGTCGCCGGGCGTGATATTCTCTACCAATGCATGTCCGGCCAGTGCAACGACAGGGGCAGTGGACAACCCCGCCGCAGCCGCGCCGTTCAGCACCGTAAACAAAAAACCCGGAAGCGTGAAAATGCCGGCGCTGACGGCGAACGCCACCCCCCTGCTCAATTTTAAGTTGCGCAAGGTCACAATAAACCCAGCCATGCCGGCGGATAGAAGAACGAGAGATATCGTGCGGAGAATAGCAAAATCGCCCACCGCATACACAAGCTTGCTAAGTTGACAATAGAGTAAAGCAAAAAGTACCCGACCCAGCGCCATTGTATTCACATAGAAGCCGTTAGAGTGGCAGTTTGAGTGGTCATCATACTGAAAAAACACATTGTCATCATGAAAAGCATTTGGCAACACAATTGCGGATGAAACGATAAAATACAAATAACTTAAGGATAGAGCAAAATAAGCCGCAAAAATCCACAAGCGGCTCCACAACATCTGCCCAATGGTTATATTTTTATAAAGTGTCCAAACAGTCAGCATTGTTGCCCATCTCCGCACCATTACCACAGGGTAACACATAATACGTGGTCATTTTGAAACCTGATATTACGGCACCATCGGAAGCTCCAACAATTTTAATTCCAATAATCGTGCACTGCCCCCCTTGCCGGCAGCGGCGATGTTGAGCCGATAATATCTATACGCAACTGGTTTTGAAATAAGAAACATTTTAGCCTCTCCATCCGCCCAAACAACGTTTTTCTGGGTATCTAATATCGTCCAGTTGACATTATTATTCGATCCCTCAAAAGTCCACGTCTTAGGAGCATTGCTCGCTGCGTCCCAACCGTACATCACATATTTAGCTATAGCTTTGGTTACTCCAGCCCCGAAATCGTATTTCCACCAGCCGCCGGACGGACCAGCATCCCACATGCTGGTAGGCTCAATGATACCATCAACGAGTTTTAAAGCACCCTCGGTACTGGCCGATGCCGTACCGCTCCCCGTCGTAGCGACACGGACGGGATGCTTGGGCGCCAGGGGAGGAAACATCAAGTCATTCATATCTATAACGGTTGCGTAGGGCGGAGCATGAATCGGCTCGCCAAGTTTACTCGTGGTTACAATCGTTCCCGGAAAATTCTCAAAGCCCTGTTTCTGTTTATCATAATCCACAAGAGCCACCGAAATAGCGTCCTTGCTTATAAGCTTATCCCGATGGTCTATCAAAATGGACCGAACTATCTCGGCATAGCCGTATTCTTCATGATGCAGGTTAAAATCATCCACTACAGGCACTATGGGAAAGTTGGTGTAGGAGCGATTGACATTGGAAAGTAGAATAAAATGCACCGCCCGCAGATGGTCCAATCGGGGTGTAATATGGACGCGTATATAAGAACGCGCTATATGCTGATTTATGGAGGTGTCAAACACATGACGTTGGCCTAAAATCCCGCCGGCCAGCATCATCAACACCGCGCCCACCGGTACGACTGCCTGACGATATTCCTCTGGAAGATAACTGGCAATCCTCGTCAGCGCCCAAAACAGCAAGATTACCAATACAGCCTGATATGAAATTAATGCCCGAAAACTCTCAAAACCTCCAAAACCTGCCAACGCGGCGCTGTTCGTTATCACTATCACCACAACAACGGTCGCCACATACTGAGCCGCATATCTCATACGTTGCGGCAGCTCCTCAAATTTGCGTGCTTTAAAAAAATAACCGAACACCGCTACCAACACGCCAAAAAGAATAAACGTCAACACGGCAACCGCTAAGTATTTGTTGGGATAAATATTCCAAAGGTTCAGGGCTTTGATGCTTAGTTTGCCAGCCAACAATCGGAATCTACTTGCAAAATCTATCGTAAGCGCGAAAGCATCATTTCCTCCCTGATTGAATTTTGGATGCCAATCCGAAATTTGGGGAATAATAAAATGATAAAATAAAAAATACACCAATCCAGCGGTTACGAACAAAACACAATCGCGCAAAAACCGCAGACGGGTATCCGGCCATTCATCCATGTCTTTAAACAACAACATCGCCGCCGTTGGCACCCAAAAAAAGATAGTCCCCAATTTATAAAAATCAGCGGAAGCCATTAGGAATACAAGCGACAGAATTCCCAAAGCCGTTGTTTTGAAACCCAGTGGCCGTGTCCTTAAGTTCGCGGGAGAGACCTTCTCTATCAAGGTATGGCTAGCGGCAGCAAAAACAAAGGAGACTGGCAGAGGAACAGCCATGGCAGTCAGATTGTGGGTCAGAAAACCCGGAAGCGTGAAAATAGCGGCGCTGAGGGCGAACGATACGCCCCTGCTCAATTTTAAATTATTCAGCGTCACCGCCAATCCGGCCATGCCCGCGGCTAAAACAACGGTCGTAATCGTACGGATAAAATTTAAATCAATCATCTGTCGCACATACTTTGCAAGCAAACAAGTCAGCAAATCTGCAAGACTCCAGTCGCTTCCCGATAAAAAACCGTAGGGGTGGGATTGGCACATAATGGAGCGGTCATCAAATAGAAATAGGCCTAAATCGTCATGGGAAGCAAATGGCAACAGGATCGAGGACGAAAAAACGATATATAAATAACCGGCCGAAAGAACAAAAAACCCTATAAAAAGACTCGCTTGGCTCCACCAATCCACTTGCGTGACGTTGTTATTGTCTTGACTGTCTGTTGACATCACACACTCCACAAAAAAAATCAGCCCTCTATCTGGTATTTCGGTTTAGCAAACTCCATTATCCCCTTGCCTTCCCATACTCAAATGCAAGTACCTAATCTTCTTTCCACCGTCCACACTCATCCATGCAAGTTCATAAAATAACCTATTTGATGGGCTTGCAAAAAGCCACGCAGCGATTTTCACCTCAAAGCTGTTGACATCTTCAAACTGGCCAGTAAATTTCTGCTCGGCAACCTCACAATTTAAATGTTACGCCCACTCTGGAACAAGACGAACAAATAGGAATAGCTGTGCGGCCCTTGCTCAAGTGCGTATTTCTCATTGTTATTGCCTTGGGTCCGTTCCAAACGCTCAAGATATTGGTATGCCCACTGAGAAAACATTCGTAGCTTTTCGCTCCGCTCCATGTGGTGCAGTCGCAACATGGGAAAATCGCCCCATTCCAATCGATAGTCAAAACCGTCCACAACCAGTCGCAAGGAACATCCGCCATTGGCTGTTCCATAGGTAGCGTTGGTTCTATCTCCTCTAGTCCTCTTCTATATCCTTTTCTGACATTGAACATTATGCCGAGTTCATCGCTGAATTTCCGCGCTTGCTCAATTTCATGCTTATTATGCTGATATAGGATATAATCAAGCATAATCAACATCCCGTATCCGCCTTCGCGGTTCATGAGCGTAAGATGTCTTAAGTTTTCTTTTATTAATTCTACATCGCCTTTACGGTGCTCAATACCATGTATCGGTTGGGTAAAACCGCTGATGTGAATCTTGATAAAATCAAGACCGGCACGAAGGAGTTTCTCGCAATTTTGCTCGTTCAGCAAAACGCCGTTGGTGGCGATCATCGTCGCGATGTTGTTGTCGCTGGCGCATTGAATCGCTTTATAGATGTCTTTCGAGAGAAGTGGCTCGCCGTTAATATAAGGAACAACCATGATCAGTCGATCCCTGACCTGTGAAACAATGTCTCTAAAAATTTCGAACTGCATCGTTCCTTTGGCAATATATTGTCCATGACCATTGGGGTTCGCATCATAAATTTCGCCATCCTTTGTACGGCAAAAAAAACAGCGTTCATTACACTCGTTCGATAGTTCGAAATTGATCAAATACGGTGAAACCGCCGATTTCTTCAACTTCAGAAAATACGCCGCATAACAATGCAAGACGTTGAATATCTTTTTCATAGTGATCTTCTTACGCTTCATAATCAAAAAGATAATGCGTAAACGCAAAAGCAGATAATTATTTTTCATGGGAATTTGTGATGGGTGTTGATATGGTTTTATTTTTTTGATCAACAGGCGTCGATTCCATTTTGTCAGAAGAAAACCCGAACACCTCTTTTATTATATGTCTTGGACGGCCTTTTACCTCCATGAAGACAATATTCAAGTATATCCCAATAATCCCGAGCGATAGAAGCTGAATTCCGCCAATGAGGAGCATCGTTGCCATGATAGTCGACCATCCTTGAGTCACATCTGGTAAAATAAATTTTTGAATAACGACGTAAATGAGCATTATAAAAGCGACTATGCTGATAACCCCCCCAAGTATAACCATCCCCTTAAGAGGCACACTTGAAAACGAGATCAGCGCCGATTCAAAGAAATTCCATAAGACCCGCTTATCAAAGATATGGAATTTCGTTTCCCCGGAAAACCTGGGGTCGCGGTGATACGGCACGAAAACCTGCTTAAACCCAATCCAACACACAAGACCGCGAATAAACGGTTTGTGCTCCTTCAATTGCAGGAGATGATTGACGGCACGGCGTGACAACAACTTAAAGTCGCCCACTTCAATAGGGAGTTTGATGTCGGTTAGATTGTGAAGTATCTTGTAACCGATTTTAGTGATGAACATCTTGATTCGCGACTCACCGGCTCGCGACTGTCTAACTGTATGAACTACATCCACACGGTCGCCGTTTTTCCAGGCATCAATCATGGAAGGAATAACCTCTGGGGGATCCTGGAGATCGGCATCCATATAAATAACGGCATCGCCAACCGAATATTCTAAACCCGCAAACACGCACTCGGTAACGCCAAAATTCCTGGACATAGTAACAATCCGAATATCATCGTGCCCCACCGACGCCTCTTTGAGGATGACTTCGGATATATCTGTCGAGGCGTCATTGACGAAAATAAGCTCATATCCGCTAATTGTCCGATCCTGACGCAAGTTTCCCAGAGTTTTCCTAAGACGCTCTATCAGGGCATGCAAAACTTTTTCTTCGTTATAGAACGAAAGAACGATTGAAATAAAGCAATACCCTGTCTTGGTTGATGTGATATTTCCCTTTAAATTTGAGGCAGTCATCTCCAACGCTTTATCCACCATCCAATTATCTTGAATTATGCACTCTTACTTCTAAAGAGGCTTTGGCGCAAAAACTGGAACATCTTAAGTTCAGGGGCAAACTTATATCTCTTGTTACTTAGTCTCATGTGGAAATATTTACTAGACAACTGAGCGCAAAGCTTTAACAATTTACCGATTAACCTATTTGAAAATCCAAAACTCTTCACGATACCTTCGCTGGAATCCGCTAAAATACTCATTAATGAGATATTCCCTATATATATTCGTTCTTTTTCATTATACCAAGGTAATTTTTCACCCTTTAAATCATAGTCGTCCAGCACCCAGTTGGTCCAGCCATCCAACGAATGAGGGGGGTGCAAGCCATGTTTGAGAGCAAGGTTAAAATCGGGGGTCCCGGGATGGGCCGTATATGACGCTATTGTTTCAATATGCGCTTTTGGATTCTCTTTTTTCAAACTATAGGCTAAATCAATGGTCATGTTAATTTCTTCCATAGTCTCGGTGGGATACCCCATCATCAGCGCGAATGCCGGGATGAAATCGTATTCCATGCATCGTCTATTGGCAGCAAGCGTTTCTTCTACCGTGACACCTTTTTGCATAAGTTTCAATATTCTGTTTGAGCCGGACTCGGCGCCAAACTTAAGTGTATCGGCGCCCGCTCGCTTAAGCGTGGCCAATTCCTCATGCGAAGCTCTCATAAATACATCTACTCTTGTACCCGATGTATAAAACCTGACATCCAAGTTTGCCTCGATGATTGACTCGCAGATATTATGAGCTCTTTTTCGGTTAATATAGAACTCATCATCCCGCAACCAAAAACCGTCTAAATTAAATCGATTAACATTTTCTTTAATCATATTGAAGCTGTTCTCGGCTGACAGCGCCCGCCATTTGCGATCACGAATACTTGAGCTGGAGCAAAACCCGCAGTTAAACGGACAGCCTCTGCTCGTTTGACCCAAATCCAAAACTCTAAAACGGTCTTTTAGGTACATATCTTTGTTTTTATGAATATATTTTTCAACGTCTATCAGTCCCCACGGCGTTGACAGCAATTCCTCGATGTTTAAGAGAGGGCGTTTCTCCGTCGCTACGGGTTTTCCGCCGTCCATATAAACAATTCCCTTTATTTCCCGTAAAGATTGTTTGTTTTCCAAAGCACGAATGAGTTCAATAAATGTGATATCTCCTTCCCCAACAACGACAATATCTACATACTCATTCGCCAATGTTTGTTCCGCTGTTATTGTAGGATGCGTACCACCCCACACAATAGGCGCATTAGTCAATTTTCGGACAATTTTGGCTAAATCCAAAGAGTTTCGGATTTGAGTGCCGGTCATAGTTGAAATTCCGACACAAATCAAATCACTGGAAATCAATTCCTTAAGGGAATATTCGGTGATTTTTTCAATACGTTGATCTATGATACGAATATTGTAGCCGGCCTTGTCGGCAGGAGCCGCTATGGCCAATAATGCATGCGGTGGCGCAATGGTGGAGGCTAAATCTAAACCCGTCTTAGGGTACAATAAAATTACATTGGGTTTGTTTTGTTTGGATACAGACATAATAATTTCCTTTCTTTTGTGTTTTTGATTGTGGACTTCATCCAACTGCTCTTTTATCTGTCTCCGCTTTACTTAAAATACCTGCTGATCAGCCTAACAAAAAAAAACAGCGGCCACTTCTCTCTTAATTCGTCAGATCGAATTTATACAATCGAATGATTGTTTGATCTACGCCAGCCGTGGCGTACAAGCGATAATAACGATAAGGGGCGGGCTTGGCGATATCAAAGCTCCGCACCTCGTCGTCCGTCCAGTTGGTCTGCTCAGTCCGCATATCCAGATCAACCCAGTTAGTTTTTTCATTTGATCCTTGTAGCTTCCAGGCAACGGGCATGCGCATATGCGCAGCATGAACATTGGGACCAGCCCCTACGCTGTATTTTTTCATGACTACCTGCATATTGCATTTCCTCTCAACCCCATGGGGATATGGCCCCACCTTCTCGAAAAAGATGCCTTTGTCTAAGATATTATTTACACATCTATAAGAA